>CAYNQD010000001.1:592625-594086 GCA_964399295.1 uncultured Candidatus Saccharibacteria bacterium
CGTAGGTAACAGAGCGCCATGAATTTGCCTCTGCTGCTGTCTGTGCCGTCCAATCAAAACCATTAGTCGAAGTCATGACAAGGTTCGAGCCCGTAATTGCTGTTGCCACAAAGAGGCCGTCGCCGTAGGTGATACCATACCAACTACTGCCCGGCTCATCGTGTTCTGTCCAAATAACACCGTCGGGTGAGGTCATGACGCGGTTGTCGCCCGAGGATGAAACGGCTACAAAAAGTCCGTTGGCATAAATGATAGATCGCCAGGAGTTCAACTCTACCGCATATTCATCCCAATCAACACCATTGGTCGATGTCATGACGCGGTTGTCACCGTCTTGAGCAACTGCTACAAACTTGCCGTTGCCATAAGCCACAGAATGCCAACTATTAGCTTCAGCTGCGTTCTGTGGTGTCCAGGTCATTTCATAATCCGTAGCAAAATTCCAGGTGACTGCATCACTGATACCAGCATGAAAATTGCCAGAGATATCGCTGAAAGCTCCGCTCTCGAACCCGACGTAATAACCAGTACCCTCAGAAAAAGTAACTCCGTCCAAATCTATTGTGACAGTACTGCCATCAATAGTAACAGTGCTATCATTGGAAGCTACTTGGTAAACAATAGCGTCATCAGAAACCTGACGTATATACAATATATTATCAGTTGTACTAGCGACGACATCCTCGTCGAAGGTAATAACTAGCTCGGTGATATCGACCGAAAGACCAGTGGTGTCATCCGCCGGTGTGATGGTAGTGATGATTGGAGCAGTATCGTCGACATCACCGACCACAGCACCACTGATCATAACTTGGTTGTTACCATCATTACTGGCCACCGCCACAAAGAGGCCGTTGCCGTAGGTGACGGAGAGCCAGTTGTTGTCGGCAGCACTGGCGCGTGCTGTCCAGTTGATGCCGTCCTCTGAAGTCATGACACGATTGCCGGTGCCGCTGTATGCCACCGCCACAAAGAGGCCGTTGGTGTAGGTGACGGAGTTCCAGCTGTTGTCGGCCGCGCTGGCGCGTATTGTCCAGTCGATACCGTCTGGTGAGGTCATGACTTGGTTGGTGCCGCCGCCGGCGTAATTAGACACCGCCACAAAGAGTGGTTCACCATTAACCTCGCCGTAGGTGACGGAGTTCCATTGGAGTGCCGCCGCACTGGTACGCATCGTCCAATTGATGCCGTCAGGAGAAGTCATGACTTGGTTGCTGTTGCCGCTATAAGTGGCCACCGCTACAAAGAGCGGTTCGCCATCGACTGTGCCGTAGGTGACAGAACGCCAATTGTTGTTAACCGCGCTGGCTCGTATTGTCCAGTTGATACCGTCTGGTGAGGTCATGACGCGGTTGTCGGTGCCGGAAGTGGCCACCGCTACAAAGAGCGGTTCGCCATCGACTGTGCCGTAGGTGACGGAGTTCCAGCTGTTGTCGGCCGCGCTGGCGCGTATTGTCCAGT
>CAYNQD010000002.1:0-193283 GCA_964399295.1 uncultured Candidatus Saccharibacteria bacterium
TGTTTGAGGAGAAAGAAAATAGGGGGGGGCGGCCGAAAGGCCGCCCCCCCCCCCTATTTTCTTTCTCCTCAAATCTGCTAACATACTCTCATCTATGCAAAATAATTTACACAAAGAAAATCCACAAGCGACATTAGTACCAATGGTAATCGAAAAAACCCAAGGGGGCGAACGGGCGTTTGATATTTATTCAAGATTGTTGAAAGAAAGAATTATCTTTATCACCGGCGGAATTGAAGATCACATGGCCAATTTGGTGGTAGCTCAGCTGCTTTTCCTTGAGGCTGAAGACCCGAAAAAAGATATCCATATTTATGTTAATTCCCCAGGCGGCAGCGTTACCGCCGGCTTGGCGATTATTGACACCATGCACCACATCAAGCCCGACGTAGCCACTGTTTGCGTGGGTATAGCCGCCTCCATGGGATCGCTCATTCTTTCGCAAGGCGCCAAAGGCAAGCGTTTTATTCTCCCCAATGCCGAAGTAATGATTCACCAGCCAATGGGCGGGGCCTACGGTCAAGCTACGGATATCGACATCACCGCCAAGCAAATCCTCAAAACCCGCGATCGGCTCAACAAAATGCTCGCCAAAGCCACTGGTCAAAAACTAAGCAAAATCGAACAGGACGTGGAGCGAGACTTCTTTATGGATTCCGAAGAAGCCAAAAAATACGGCTTAATTGACCAAATCTACAAATAATTAGCCCTCTACCCCCCAACTCACTGCTTGCTCCGCCCACCACCCCAATATCCGCCCTCCGCAAACAGTGGGTTGGGGGGTTCTGTGGTTGATTAGCGTGGATTTTAGATTTATGGTTTTCAAAGACAATTTTGGGACAACCGGATAGTCGTTATTTGTTTTACAACCTGTTATAATTTTGTTAAGGTACGCTGATTTACAGTCACGATTATTTGCCTATACAGCACACAATTAATAATTTTAAAAACACAGACCATGCCACCAATATCGACTGTTCTGGTAATTGTTTTGTTTCTTGGATTGGGGATTGCCGCCGGTTATTACCTTCGCTACCTGCAAGCCCTGTCTAAAAAAGCTTCAATTGAAATTGAAATAAAAGAACGCGCGGTTGAAGCCGAAAAACAAGCCATAGAAATAATAGAAAAAGCCGAAAACAAAGCCCATAAAATTGAGCAGGAAGCCAAAGAAGAGCGCCGGTTGCAGGAACAAAAACTAAACACTAAAGAAGAATATCTACTAAAGAGAGAGGAACTTTTTGACAGCCGACAAATTGACCTCGACTCCCAAAGAGAATCATTGCAAGGAAAAGTTCAGGAGATTAAGTCCATCAAGACTCAACTGGACGAACGAAAAAAAGAAATTGACAGCAAACTCGAAGAAGTCGCCAGTCTCACCAAAGAAGAGGCTTTGGTCTTGATTAAAAACAAAACTGAGCAAGAATACTCGGAAGACCTGCGTCTGCATGTGGAAAAATTAAACCGGCTGGGAACCGAGCAATTTGAGGCTGAAGCCCAAAATATTCTCCTGGCGGCCATTCACCGCGTCGGCAACACCATGCCGTCCAATATCATGACTTCACACATCGAGATTCCCAGCGATGATTTGAAAGGAAAAGTTATTGGCAAAGAAGGGCGTAATGTTCGTGCCTTTGAAAGAGCGACCGGAGTGGATGTTTTGATTGACGAGACTCCAGGCTATATTGTCATATCTTCTTTTGATCCGATTCGTCGCGAAATAGCGAGAGTAGCCCTGGAAGCCTTGCTCAAGGACGGCCGCATCCAACCGGCAAAAATCGAAGAACTAGTAGACTTGGCACGCAAAGAAGTCGCGGGCATAATCAAGAAGATGGGTGAAAAAGCCACTTACGAAGCCGGTGTTCCCAACCTCCATCCAGACTTGGTAAACATTGTCGGACGCTTGCATTTTCGTACCAGCTATGGACAAAACGTGCTGTGGCACTCAGTGGAAATGGCTCACATCTCGGCCATTATAGCGGAGGAAGTGGGAGCAGACGTGGCCGTGGCCAGAGCCGGAGCCTTGTTGCACGACATTGGCAAGACTGTAAGCCATGAAGTGGCTGGTACTCACGTCGAGATTGGAATTCGCATATTGCAAAAATACGGAGTGGATGAAAAAGTTATTTTAGCTATGCGCGCTCATCACGAGGAATATCCTTACGAAACGCCAGAGTCTATTATCGTGCAAGTGGCTGATGCTATTTCCGGCGGCCGACCGGGAGCCAGACGTGACTCAATTGAAAATTATATAAAACGCCTAACCGACCTAGAAACAATAGCCACCACCATCAAAGGAGTTGACCGCGCTTTTGCCATTGCCGCCGGAAGAGAGATCAGAGTGCTGGTGAATCCAGAAACTCTAAATGACTTCGAGACTCACACCCTAGCCAGAACAATCGCAGCCAGTATTGAATCAAAACTCCGCTATCCGGGCGAAATAAAAGTCCATGTTATTCGTGAAACTCGGGTTGTCAGTTATGCCAGATAATAACACAGACGAAATGCCGAAAACATTACAACACAAAATATGTAAACAGGTAAGACGTGGCAGCTTATATAGCTTGCTATATAATGTAGTTAAGCCATTTTACAGGCGCGTGTGAGTAAACCTCCACACAATTTTAATCGCTCTTAGAATATAATTTCAGAATCTATGAATAAAGCAGACATCATCAGTGCCGTACATGAAGTACTTGGTTCAACCAAAGCTGATGCGGAGCGCGCAGTTGAAAAAGTTTTTAACAGCATCGAAGCAGCGTTGAAAGATGGTGACGCTGTATCAGTAGCCGGTTTTGGTATCTTTGAAGCCAAGCTTCGTGCCAAGCGTGAAGCTCGCAATCCGCGTACCGGTGAAACTGTTACCGTACCAGCTATGCGCGTACCAAAATTCAGAGCCGCTAAAGCTTTGAAGGACTCGGTTAAGTAAGAGTATTCCCATCACATTTGGTAAAAGCCCCTTCAGCCATGGGGCTTTTACTTTGCTTGGTTTTTATGAAAATGTTATGTTGTAAAGCCCGACAATCCAGCGCGACGTTTTTAGGAATTTCAACGAAGTTAGACAGAACCTTTCTCCCAGCTTATGTTAAAATAAACCCATGTTCACTACTTTCATCAATGACTGTCGAGACGACAATGCTCGCGCTCGCCAAACCAGTCGCGTTGGCGCTTTATTAAATACCAATCTATCTTTCATCGGCGTCGATAGCGACCTTGAAGCCGGCATGCAGCTGATTGATATTCTTGACGCCACCAGCGGCCAAGAAGGCTTGGTTTTGGTCAATGTAGCGCCCAGAGGCAACGATACCAAGCACCATGAAAACGGCACTCCTTTCGCCTACACCTGGTATCAGAAAACGCTAATCATTTCTTCGGTTGACGGTTATGCCTTATCAGCTCTAAAGAGATTGAAAGTAGTGCAGGAAATTCATTTGCTGGACATTCATCTGGCTAGCGCCGCCATGCAAAAAGCCGGTTTTATTACCGAGACCGAAGCCAAAAGAATCCCTCTTAGCCAATTCCGCAGTTTCGACTTCACGCCACGCGTTGGTATCTTTATGATTCAAGGCAATCATCTACCAAGTACAGTCTACGCCCAAGATCAGATCCCCGCCCTACCGCCGGCCATTTGGAATATTGATAATTTTGGCAACTGCAAAACCACCCTCCTGCCCTCAGATTTAAACATGGACAATCCCATACACACTCGCTTTGGTGATTTAACTTTCTACAACAGACTTCACGACGTGCCGGATGCCGAAGTCGCTTTGGTAAAGGGCAGTTCCGGTATTGATGATTTTCGTTTTGTGGAGATATTGATGCAACGCCGAAATTTTGCCAAAAACTCCAGCGCCAAAATCGGCGACGACATTTTTAGTGAACAATCCTATTTCAAAAGAGCCACTGAGTAACCCTTTCAATTGCGGCTTTACTAAAGCTTAACTTGTGTTAAATTGGTACCGGATGCTTCTTTCTAAAACTTTTTTCAAAAGGAACTTATTATGGAAAAAAATACCCCACTCTTTATTGGCAAGGTGGACAGCGCTCCACGCCCAGATGCACCTCTCGTTGAAAGAGACGCGGTGGTGGTCATCGTTCGTGACCCCAAGACAAAAAGGTACTTGACCCTTACCTGGAAAGAAGATGGTCGGGAAACCTTTGTTACCGGCGGGCGAGAGGGCGGTAAATCGGCGTTGGAAGCTGCTCTGGCTGAAGTCAGAGAAGAAACGGGTTATGTCAATCTGGTTTTGGTTTCTAGCTTACCCAGCTACGAAGCCAAATTTTATCACCCCCAGAAAGGCGTAAACCGACACGCTTACTTCAGATGCCTTCTACTGGAGCTCATTAATGATGAGCAAATTCCGGTTTCAAAAAAAGAGTCCGCCTTGCATAAATATGCTTGGTTGCCTATTGACGAAATCAGGTCAACCTTCACCGAGGAAGGACCCCTCTTTCTTCTTGACTATATAGTCAAGGAGGGTTTGTAAAAAATAAAAAACCCGTTCAAAATCTTTTGATAAAAATTTTGAACAAACTCTAAGCAAAACCCTGAGCCAGTTTCTCAGGGTTTTTTTAAATACTAACAAAACCCCAGCGCCCGTCCCTCAATACACCCAGTCAGTTGCTTGGAAAAAGCTTGAGCTATGACTATACTGAAGATAGAGTTTATCAAATAAACAACATTTCATCATGATTGAATTATTAGCTTCCTACGGAATCGCCTCATTGTTTGGCGGCGGTTTTTTGGTCGCACTCGTTATCTACTTTTTCTTTTTCCGAAATAAAAAGTAGATTTTTCGGTTCCGCAATTAAGTTTTGCAAAGGTCATGGTGTCATGACCTTTTATTATGTTAAATAGAGTATCAAGACGCACTGCTCTGACTCTGTCGTTGTGCGGGTGAGAAGAATCGAACTCCCGACTACTGCTTGGAAGGCAGTCGTTTTACCACTAAACTACACCCGCAAATGATGGACAAAAAGAAAGCTGGCTTTCTTTTACGTTCCGAACGCAGCGGATGAAAGCTATGCTTACACCCGCAGAGGAACCAGAGGAGATTGTAGCACTTTTGTCCAAAAATTTCCACAAACCTGCTATACTGAGCAGTATGCAATTTTTGACAGATTTTGTTATTTTAATAATATCTTCTTACCTAGTTTTCGCTAATTTCTTGGCCTTAAAAGTTGATACCTTTCTCACTTCAATTGGTGATTCCGTTTTTTTGAGTGAAGATAATTCAAATGATAGCGCCGAGCATCATTTATCGTCGCTGCCGACCAATTTTGGCGTTGGTGACATTTCAGATATCCTCCTAAAAAACCAAGAATACCAGCAAGCCGCGGTCGCGCAGTCAGACATCAATCGCACCATCACCAACCCCCTATCAGCTTTGGTAAATATTTTCTGCACTTTCACCACTCCCACCACCATTCGCACGACTACCGGCACCGGTTTTTTTATCCATAGCAACGGCATAATCCTCACCAACGCTCACGTTGCTCAATATCTCCTGCTCCAAGAAACAGAATTATTGGGCGAAGCTGAGTGCCTAATCAGAACCGGCAATCCAGCACAAGCCGAATACAAGGCCGAACTTTTATACATGTCTCCGACCTGGGTGCAAAAGAACGCGGCTTTGATAAATTCCCAAGTCCCTACCGGCACCGGTGAGCGCGATTATTCCCTCTTATACGTCACCAGCTCAGTCACCAACACTCCCCTGCCCGCTCGCTTTCCCGCCCTAGCTGTAGATACGGAATTATTGCCCATAACGGTAAAAAACACCCAAGTCCAGGCCATTGGCTATCCGGCCACGGATTTGCTACAAAATGGAGCGCATGCTCCACTCTTGCCAAAAAACGCCACCACCACCATTTCTGAGCTTTATACTTTTGGCTCCAATTACGCAGATGTCTTTTCCGTCAAAGGCAGTAGCGTTGGAGCTGAGGGTTCTTCCGGCGGGCCGATAGTAAATAATCAAGGGCGAGTCATCGGTATGATCGTCACCAGAGGAGACGATAGCCTAGACGGTACCGGCAGCCTCCGAGCCATCACCATTTCTCACATTCATCGTACAATCCTAGAAGAAACTGGATTTTCACTGGAAAGAAATCTCAGCGGCAATTTAGAACACCGATCTTCCGTCTTCACCAAGACACTAGCTCCCTTTCTGCTGGAGTTGCTTCATCTGGAATTAGACAGATAGCCACAGCCGAAATTTGTTATTTTTCATGACCAGAGGTAACATAACTGCAAGAAACTTTTTATTTAAATAAAAAGTTTCTTGCAGTTCTTTCGAACACTGATCGATGTTCTTGAGAAAGGCCACAACTATAAGTTGTGGCCTTTCTCTTTTTAGCGCTTAGACAAAGTACTCTCAACCAACCAACTAAAATTACGAATAATCATATTTGAGCGATTGTCATCTATAAAAATCTCATCTACCGACACGCCTGCCGGCAAATAATCAGGCGAACTAGCCGCTCTGTTTTTTATATCAATATGACTAAGCTCAGGATGAAACTGGAAAGTGAAGATGTTATTTTTGTATTGCAGAGCCGAAACCTGACACTTCTCCCCGCCGCTAAAAAGCAACACCGCCCCCTCCGGCACTTTTTCCAAAACATCCTTGTGTCCATAATGAGCATGAAACTTATCCGGCAGATTTGAAACCAAAACCGATTTAGACCGATCTACCATCAGCCTGACTTCATGGGAACAGGTTTTTCTTTGTCCAGCATCAAAGCAGACCTTCACGCCGGCAAAAGCTCCCAATATCTGATGCCCATAACAGATTCCCAGCGTTGGAATATCATAATCAAATAAATACTGAAAGAAAGGCGTGAGTTTTTTAAGCAATTCTCGCGAAGCCAATCGCGCGTCATCATCTGGCGGTCGATTGCCGTCAAAATCCAAATCACCGGACCCGCCCAAAATTACTCCCTGATAGCCAAAAATAATTGTTTCCGGCGAATTCCAGTTCAGCTCCTTTTCTAAAACATCAATAAAATCAATCTCCATTCCAGTACCCAGCTCTCGCCTCAAGCAGTTCTGCTCTCTAGCTATAAATTCAGGATTTTTTCTAAACTGCAGAACCAGGATTTTTACCATGTTAGATTTTTAAATACTTGTAATTTTTATAAACTTTTCTTTTTTAATATGGAAAACCTTGCCTGTCTGTGAGCAGGCAAGGTTGGGTTTAAAAAACTTTTTATTCCTCCAAAGAGGTTGGTGGAGTCTCTCCACGATCATCCTCTAAAAAATGTCTCTTATCTGATAGATGGTCAACAGACACATCTTCATCCGACAGACACATCTTTTTGAGATTTTCCCAACCTATTGGGTTCTCTCTAAATGTATCAGGAATAACATCTAGCCCAGCCACAGCCGAATCATCATTTTTTTTGCCCATGATACCTCTCCTTTAAAAGAACCTCTACTCCACCATTGAAGTAGATCAATCTGTATTCAAAGTTACAGATTGATGAAAAAATTTTTACCTAAAAATTTTTTCATCAATCCACAACCCGCTTAAAGTAACAAAAAACCGACTTTTAGTCGGTTTTTTGAGAAGTAGATGAATTTGTATTTATCTATACGCCAACCGACCAAGCATTCAGACTGAAAATACAAAAGAGCACGAAAGCAATCATGCCCGCCACGCGAATCCATGAAATTGAAACGATTGTCGCCTTATTACTCATACTTTATTTGAAGTATATACCTGTTTAAATTTGTGTCAAATAAATATCCCCAATTTTTGCGCGAAGTAAAAACCCACCGCCATAGCTGAAAATTGCCCAAAAATGGACACAAAGAAGGGTTGAATTTTACAATTCAACCCTTGGAACATAAAGGATTATTCGGGGTCTATTTTAATTTCAGCGCTGACTTTAGCGCCGTAAACCCCAAAATTCTTAGTTTCCAGACGAGGCGTGAAGACACGCCAGCCGGTGAAACTTTGATAATACTCCCCTGATAGGTATATAGTGTCTACGTAAGAGTAGACAAGACCGTCTTTTTTGCACGCTACCAGCGGAGGGCAGGCCACACTTCCGGATTTTTGTCGATTTAATATGAACTCTTTATTCATATCAAAATGACTGCGGCGATAAACCGCTAGGCCGTGTATAAATAACCGGCCAAAAGATTTAATTGGGGTAACCGCACCATTACCCGTAAAAACCACCGGATCTTCAAACTTAAAGGCCTTCTTTAGAACCTCTTCTTCGACCTTAGTTTGTGACAAACTTTTAATCAAATCCATGAAGTCCGGCGCAAGGCCAATAAGACTCAGGCGACAGCGCCGGGAGGTAACAATACCCTCCCTTTCATACTCCGGCGATACAATCCGCAATTGCCGGCGGTATGAGTCAATCACACCGAGAATTGCATCCACCAACATTGGCGGATAATACACTTTGTGCAACGGAAAATCCTGAAAGGGACTCCCGTTATTATTATCCACCACCTCTATCGGCCCCAAATTTGCCACCTGAACATTCGCAGTACTTGCGGTATGTTCAATTTTTTCTGCCGCTGATGTTCTTAACATCTTTCTTTACTCCTATAAAAAGAACTAAAAAACCACAGGCTACCCAAATGGGCCCTGTTACATTATTACCCTCCAAAAGAAAGGTAATCCGTCAACCGGAAGCTGAAGTATATGCGCCTTTACACTAAAGTCAAACTTATGGTTCGCCTACCGTACCCTCAATTGTTTCCGCGGGTACTGAGCTAGGCTTGGTGCTGGTAGCTGGAGTACTGGTACCGACTCGACTTTCTTTTCTTAGCTTTGACAATTCCAAGATAGCTTCCCTATTTACACCAAGCAAAGACCTGATATCCTCCATCACGGCCCGAGTATCATTTACCGCACCTTCTATTTCCAATAAATCAGAATTTTCAGATTCCAGTCTTGAAACCACATCACTCAATCTTGTTTTGCTAGTCACTAGAGCTGACTGCGCTTTTTCTTTGACATCCATCGACGTAGTGGCGGTAGAAGTAGCGGTGACGGTTAGCTCTATATACTCAATATATTTCAAACTCTCCTCAATTTGCTGATTTATTTTGGTTAGACGCTCTTCCCTAGTCGGTGTCACTGGAACAATCTCATCGACAGTCAAAGTATTTCTCACGTCAATGTTGGTCATAAACACAATCAACCTTTGGGTTTGTTGCAATACATCCACTAGCTGCTTACGAGCTTCTACTTCCGAATTTTCAAAATCACTTATAGCCACAGCCGTTTTTCTTTCAATATCCTCCAAGCGACGCTTAATATTGACCTTTTCATCGCTAGTAGCACTTTCCTTGACACTGCTCAGCAGTTCATAGGCTCTAGTGGTTTCTCTTTCCACTCTTCCGATCAACCTTTCGTATGAAGGCAAATCAACCGCCGCCATATCCGCGGTTTGTGATCTGTCCAAAACATCAACAATTCTATTAGTGTTGTTTCCCGTCGTCGTACTTACTTGCTGACTGCTGCGTAGTGAAGTGGACTGAATATCTAAAGTCGTGGCCAGCTGAATTGAAGCCAGCATAGCCTCTTCTTCATCCACCTGTTTTATATTTTCAATTTCTTTGCGCGCGTTTTCATTGTGAAGGTGGACAGCCTTAGCAACACTCTCTTCCATTTCATCAGTCATTTTACCGGCACTGACCAAAAGCCGAGCCTCAGCAATACGACGATTTAAACGCTCAGTTTCCCAAACTACCTTTTCGTAAGAACTGCGAGCCAAAGTGCTTCTTAATTCTTCGTTGAGATTGATTTTAACCGCATACAATGCATCTCCAGGCATTGAACGCTCTGCCACATAAGGCACAATCAATAGCAAAGACGCAAACATCGTTCCAGACCACTGCAAAAACTTCCACTTATTTAGATGAAAAACCTTTACCACCGTGTCCTCTGTTTCAAAATTATTTTTCTGTGACATTTTTTGCGCGCCAGACAGCGGATGATACTCCATATACGAAACCAAGCGCTCACGAAGTTCACGCTTTTCACTCGCACTCATTTTAAGCGAGAGAGACCTTTTTTTAAATTGTTCACTAAAACGTTTCATTTTTTATTTATTTTTTC
Source organism: uncultured Candidatus Saccharibacteria bacterium (assembly GCA_964399295.1). Lineage (GTDB taxonomy): Bacteria > Patescibacteriota > Minisyncoccia > Phycocordibacterales > UBA918 > OLB19. The sequence continues at coordinate 10,083 of CAYNQD010000002.1, forward strand.
TGTTTGCTTCCGACTGGTTGATTTTTGCTTCCATTTTATCCCTCAGCATTTTCAAACCGCGATGAATCCTGACCGACACCACATTTTCAGTTTCCTCCACCAAATCACTGATTTCCTTGGGGCCAAGACCGTCTATGAAGCGAAAAATTATCACTTCTTGATAGACATCCGGCAACTCTACCAACAAATCAAAAGCTTTCCGGCCGTCGATGGTAGCAGCCAAAGACGCGACATTGTCCTCGGATAAATCGGAAAAAGACGATTCACTGACCCCCTCAGCTTCCAACAAAGAATCCAAAGAGATTTCTTTCTGTTTGCGGTAGGTGTCGATAATCAGATTATTGAGTACTTTGTATAAAAATGACCGATAGGAATCAATTTGATGCCCAGAACGTACATACATCCATACTTTGGTGTAGGTGTCATGCACAATATCAATCGCTTTTTCCCGATCATTGACACGAATAACAGCGTGACGAAAAAGTGCGTCTCGGTATTCTTCGAAAGCTTTCAAAAAACTATCTTCGTGGCTTTCTGCTATGTCGTCTGTCTGTTTTCGACCCGCCATATGAAAACCATTATACAAGTAGACGTAGCGATACCCTAATTCTTACCAGATTTCTGGGGAATTTTATGGGTTTTAATGCTCTCCATCCTCTTTACGGCTACAACCAATCATTTTTACGAAATAAAAGCACCAAAGATGTCAACAATACGACACTGAAAGCCAAAATATAGAAAAAGGCGTTAGGATTTTCCTGCATCGGCAAATCAACATTCATTCCATACATTGAAGCAATGACGAGTGGAATGGTGAGCAAAATCGTCAATACCGTGAGAATTCTAAGGGCATTATTGAGCCGGCTGGTCATGATGGCCTCAATCGCCCCGCGGATATTTTGGATAGTAGTAAGCACTGAACGAGCGGAATTGACCACCTGACTATTGGCAATTACCAAGTCTTTCATTTCTTCCACATCTTCATTGAAAAGTTGCATATATCCACCGCCCGTTATCTGCTGCAAGGCGGTATTGGTGGGAATGAGAGCGTCTATCATGCTATTTAGCACCGTTTCATAATGCACCAGCCGCTCAATTTCCTTAGTACCAATACTCTGGAGACGCACCCGGTCCTTATGCACCGCTTTCCGCAAGCGAAGCAACTCCCTGTCAAACGCATGAGTGATTATGTTCATCATCACAATAAAAAACTTAGTCTTTTGGGTGGTATACACTATTTCCTCACTGGATAAAATACGCTTAAAAAGCGGGATTTCTCGCACCGTGATAGTGACCACAAAACTCTCCCCCATCACGATCAGGAGCGGCGCGGTAGTGTTGTCCTGCTGCTGATTGGCTAGCGGGTAACGGGTAAAGAAATACGTTGCCCCACCGGACTTTTCCATACGAGGTACTTCATAGAAGTCCTTGGCATCTTCTAAAATATCTTCGTCTAGGTCAAAAGCCTTCACCAAAGCGGCGGTTTCTTCTTCTGAAGGATTGCTGGCGTGCGCCCACACACCAGAGCGCGGCTCGTTTATTTCTTTTAAAGTCTCATCTTTGAGAGAACGAAAGTAATAGTTTATCATCGAAACATAATAATGCCCTATAAAAACGGTTTTGCAAAGCTAATTCAGGGGGGAAACCATTGACAAAAAGTTTAAATGTACTACAATATTCAACTTGTTCATTTTTATAAGGAGTGAGACATGAAGGCTTCTTTCGCAGAAACAAGAAGCCATTTACTGGCCCGCAGAGCCAGTAAAATAACCATCCTTGAGGAAGGGGGTCAACAAGCGTTGGCTCATTCCTGGAATGATGTGAGAAGAATAGATTTCGCCCTCAAACGTCTGGCGGAAGGTCAATATGGCCTCTGCTGCAACTGCGGCTGTCCGATTGAAGCTGCTCGTTTGAGGGCGATTCCCGAAGCCCCTTTCTGCACAGAATGCGCGGAAAGTGCTTCTCAATAATCCGCCGCATTTAGTTGATTTGACTAGATGCGGTTTTTTTATTTGGTACGTAATGCCGCACTACGAATTGTATCTTTAATTCTTCCAACCCTTCTTGTTCTTCTTCCGTCAGTAGACGTTCTGGAAAATGGCTAATTGGGAATCTAAATGAAAGCATCTTAATATCCCCTTTTCGCACCTCTCCTCGACCAATCAGTGACACCGCGGCTGTTTCTGGCTTTGTTCGCCAAAGATCACTATCTTTAGGGACGGAATGAGTATCCTCATGCAAATGTTCTCCCTGAAATGTCATCACCACTTTTACCAATCCACCAACGTTTTTTCCAGAAAAACCCTCAAGCATAGCGGTTTTTAAGCCTCTACCCGAAGACACAGTACACATATTTACTGAGTCTTTTGTATTATTGATTTCTATAACTTCATCAAATTCAACCAAATTTAAAACCTTGGTAAATTGCTCACTTCTACAAAACAAGGCCCCAGAATGTAAAACTTCATCTGCCTCCACGCTACCAGCCAACGAAAAACCATTTTCAAGTAAGGTGTTTTCTAAATTGTTAAAAGCCTCCTGCTCTAAAGATTTATTTTCCAAATCTTGGGCTAACGCCTGGAAAGCTTCAGTCGGACTCCTTTTATTGGATTCAGAAAGATTTTCAAACATATTGTTCACATTATATCAAAACGACAGGAAATTTATATATAAAAAGTATACAGCATCACGGTTTTACCGCAGCAACAGTTCGCTTTTTTAAAGAAACGGTGTTATTATCTTGCCTACAAATCACAATATAATTGGGTTTGTATAAAATAACAGAGTGTATCTTTGATCGCTCATCGGGGTGTAGCATAGTGGTAGTGTACGCGGTTTGGGACCGTGAGGCCCGGGTCCGATTCCCGGCTCCCCGACAAAAATATTGGTTTTTAATAAGAACTAACTAAAAGACATTCTAGTATAGACGCTACCTAAATAATTATATTTGGCATATATTTAACGGTAGCGTACTTTTCACGTGGAACAATTCTTACTGCCACAACATCAATTTGCCACTCTAAATTACAATTATTCTCCATCAACCACGACTCGATTGCTCTTGAGAGCTTTCTTACTTTAAAAGCATGAACATTTTCTTCCGGACGCCAAGTTCTACGTGAAACTGCCGCTTCTAGCTCTTTTTTTGTTTCATATGAAACAGTTTTTACCTCCACAAACTGAATTCTATCGTTTAAACAAGTGATAATGTCAATTTCACCCCATTTTTTTAAATAATTTCTACCTAAAATTTTAAAACCTTTTTTCTTTAAATACTTTTCGGCAATATCCTCACCATATCTGCCTATTTCTTTATTTTTAGTCTTATTTGGTGACTTATTCATAAGTATTACCAACATTATACACGATAAAAACAGCCTTTTCACATGAAACAGGAAATTTTACGTTTCACGTGAAACATTTTTATTTGATTTGTTGATTTTTAAGGTTATTTTGGCTTTTGTCCTATATAATTTTTGTCCTTTATCCACCTATACACTGTCTTATCCACAGTTATGCAGACTTTGTCTTAGATGTTTTCTGGCTGAGGGGAATGTGCCCAGTGTTTTTTGTTATTGTGCGGCCAGGGGTAATCGAAACCCCGACTTAGCCTTGGCAAGGCCACGTTATACCACTTAACCATGGCCGCGTTTACTTCTGTAAATCCCTAGCAAAAAGAGCAATCCAACGCATCAGCTTCTTTTTTAGAAGGGTACTGCCGATTATAGTATTACCGACACCAAAATGCAATGCCTGATTGTTGCTACGACCAACCACAACCTGATTTTTGTAAAATTGCCCAACAGATAACCGGATTTTCTTACTCCAATGTTTCATGCACTTTTGTTCATCCAAAGTAGGGTAAAGCAACAACCAAAAGCGAATGTCCGCTCGACTGACACCCAGATATTCAGTGGCAAACCTTATAAATATACCGTGCAATTCAGGACGATTGTTGGTCAAGCGGATTATATTTGCATGCTTTAAATCGCCTTCACACTGATAAAGCGTAAGCCCGGCAGCAAACAATGGGGAAGTAACGTAATGTTTGTACTCTGTCTCCGCTAGACGCAAAATTTCCTTATATTGTATAGCTCGTTCTGCATTTCTAGCCTTATTTACCAATTTTATTCTCTCTTTATTATCCTTGGCGGCCTGGGCTTTGTTGCTCAAAGCAACCTTTTGGGAAAATTCCTGCTTGGCCAACCAGTTTGAAACCGTGCCACGCGAAACAGCGCAGATTTTAGCGATTTCCGTATAAGTAAAGCCCCGTTTACGAAAAGTAATTGCTTGTTCATAAGCTTCTTTTTTATAGGTTCCACGTGAAAATGACATAACAAAGTTTGTATATTATATATTATGACAGTTGTTCATTTTCAGTTTATAAACAAGCTTACGCATAAAGATACCTGTTTCGTCTAAAACTGTAAGTTTAAACATGAAAAAACCAGCGACAAAGCCACTGGTTTGAATGAACTCTTCCGCAAGTAACCTTACAAGACTTGAGGGAGATGAATTTTTAGTTATTGACCCCTGGGGATACCGATTGTGTTTTTTGGAGCCACCAGTTCGATAATATTTGCACTAAACTTCAACCCCTTCTTGTTTTGATTAATAAAACGAACAATAGCCCCTGCCGGCTTTGCGCTCATAATCCGGCAAAAATTTCTGAGGCCAATTATGTTCTGCAATCTTCTTCTTGCCACCACATTGCAGTTGGTTAGTGAGACGGCCGTAAATATGGCCTGAAGAGGAATTTCTATTTGTTTTAGCTTATTCAACTCCAGCATCTCCTTGACCCTACTTATGGCAAAAGGATCTTTTACCTCCATTTCGTCAACAACTTTTGTTGCGTTCAGGTTTGTTTCAAATAAAACAAACCTGAATAAACCACTTACACAACAAAAGTATATAACCGGGGTATAAAAAAAATACTTACCCCTACCTTTGTTGTTAAAGTAATTGGTTTTAAAAGGACTTAACTCACAAACATAAACATATTTCATTTCCATCTTCCACTCCTTAATTTGTGTTGAAAGTGCTAAAAACCCCTATCATTATTAGTTATTTTTTTGTAAAAAGTCAATGTTTTGGGGTTTTTCCAAGACTTACTCACCAAAGAAAAAACCGCCAAAATGTTACTTTGGCGGTTGAATTTTAGTTTTTTCGGCGGTTATTCCGCCTTTGTTATTATCAATTCTTCGCGCCGTATCCTGATTTCGGATTGCGACGCATCGTTTTTTTTAGGAGGAATGGGGTCAGAATTTTTCTCCCAACACTCTCTTTCCCAGCCCTCCCTTCTTGTATAGAAGGTATTTCTCCTTCCCAAACCCCCGTCCTTATTCAAACTAATCTCCTCAAAAAATAAAATTGTCGAAGAAATCCACGAGGTCATATAGACATCACGAACTTCATCCGACAACCTATTAGCAGGAGCGAACAATCCTCGGAGTTTATACCATAAGTCACAATGTATGTAAATGGTTTTTCTTTGTACTACTCATAGCCTACACAATGTGTGCAACTTCAAGGCGATTCAGACCTGATATACAAAAATCCCCCAATTTTTGAGGGATTTGGTTCATAAATAAAAAAGAAAACGGAGTCTATTATCTAGCTCTCTTGAGCCTTTCTTTCCTTAGCTTATCCACAGAACGCAGAGGCTGGGCACCGTACCTTTCTATGATTTCCAAGCCTTTGGCCGCAGAATTTTCAAAGGACTCAATACTGTTTTCGATGTCCTGGATTTGATTGAGTTTGGCCAACCCAGTATTTCTTTTAGGTTCCTTACGCGCCAAAATTCTCTTTAGGACTTTTTTGTATTTCTTTCTTCTTTGTAGAAGGAAGGGAAGTTGGCTGAGGGTGAAATATATAGTGAATTTAATTATTTATCCAATGATAAATAATTAAATCTTATTAACATCATAATATATTGCATTATAAAGATAATATGCTTTAATATGATAAATAATCAATATGAGAAATGAAAATAATACAGTGACTAAAGAGATTCCTCTCAAACTATACGATCCTGACTGGGGTTCGTCTTTAGCCGGTGTCATTATTGAACTGGAGAAGTTACGTGTAAAGCAATTGGGTGGCCCAGTTCCGCCATATATCTTTTTCCAATTAAAAGAAATCTTTCATATCTTTGAAAGTCTTGGTTCCGCTCGTATCGAAGGCAATCATACGACCTTATCTGAATTTGTGGAAAGAATAATCGAGAATCCTATAAATCAGGCTACTGATGACGGGTTTAGAGAAATCTTCAACATTGAACGAGCTATTGATTTTATTGAAGAACATGTTAATAAGAAGACGGTCTTTGACCGGGCGCTTATTTCTGAAATTCATAAGATACTGGTTGATGGACTTGCTCAACCTCCCAGCGGTGAAGGATCACGCTATCCAGGACAATTACGGCCAATTGCTGTTGCCATTGGTGGTTCATCTCATACTCCACCCGATCCAGTTAAAGTACCGGATTATTTTGATGAATTATTAGCCTTTGTTAACGGACAAACTTCTACCCAATACCATCTTCTGGCCACCGCCCTGGCTCATCACCGCATGGCCTGGATTCACCCGTTTGACAACGGTAACGGTCGCCTCATTAGAATGTTTACCTACGCTCTCCTTATCAAACAAGGTTTCCAAGTTAAGAGTGGCCGGATTCTGAATCCAACCGCTATTTTCTGCATGGATCGAGATAAATATTATGAAATGTTAGCCTTGGCTGATTCTGGAGAAAGAGAGAAGACTTTGCAATGGTGTTTCTATGTTTTGGATGGTCTAAAAACCGAGATCGAGAAGATTGACCGACTGCTTGACTGGTCATACATGACCACAAACATTCTACTACCCGTGTTAACTTATGCTTTAGAGCGTGAACATATCACTAAAAGAGAATTTGCTATTCTCAATGCTGTTGTGAAAGACCGAAGCATGTGCATTAAGTCCAGTGATCTGGAAAGTGTTATCGGGAAAGAATTACCAGTGCAAAGATCAAGAATTATTAAACGACTTAAAGAAAAACGAATGCTGATCCCCTTAAAAGAGAAAGGTCGGATATACACCATTGGTTTTTCTAACAACTATCTGCTACGCGGAGTGATGCATGTGCTTGAGAAGAATGGTTTTATTCCTGAGTCACTTAATAAGAAGTAGCCGCTTTCAGTCCAAGCCCCTTTGGGGTTTAACAAAAATATGTTCATATTGGCAGATTTATATACATAGTCTAAAGCACAACATAACCTTTAAAATAAGGGCGATTTTGTGTTTATTGTGATAATTTGCAATGATGGTAAATTATCTATACGTGGTGCACCCGCCAGGATTCGAACCCAGAACGACTGATCCGAAGTCAGTAATGATATCCATTTCACCACGGGTGCGGTGCAATGAAAATATAATACTTTAAATGCACGAAAAAGCAATGATTTTCTGTTACAATAAGACCCATGATAAAAAGCTCTGACATTCCTCTGCCAGTTAGGCAAGTAGGGGAGACTTTAGAAAAGGCCGGCTTTGAGGCTTATTTGGTCGGTGGTTGCGTGCGTGACTTGCTTTTGGGACACAGACCCAAGGATTGGGATTTTACCACCAGCGCTCATCCTGACCAAATCCAAGCCTTATTTCCGGACAGTTTTTGCAACAATGACTACGGAACGGTAGGAGTCAAAAACGAAGCAGAGACTGACGACAGCCTGAAAGTTATCGAAGTCACCCCTTACCGCAGCGAAAGCGGCTACAGCGACTCTAGGCGCCCTGATAGCGTGGTTTTTGGCGTTTCTCTGGCTGAAGACCTGGCGCGACGGGATTTTACCGTCAACGCTATTGCTTATCGCCTTTCAGACCAAAGCACCGTTGATTTGTACAATGGATTGCATGACCTGGAGCATAAGCGTTTGCGCGCGGTAGGGAAGCCGGACGAACGTTTTGCCGAAGACGCGCTCCGCATGATGAGAGCAGTGCGCTTGGCTACTGAGCTGGAGTTTGTGATTGAAGCTGATACCATCACTGGCATCGCCAGAAACGCTGAGCGACTGAAAAAAATCGCTATCGAAAGAATTACCACTGAATTTGTACGGATTATTGAGTCCAAAAATCCGATGCAGGGAATAGTTTTTCTGGAAAAACTGGCCTTGCTGGATTATATTTTACCGGAATTAAAGCCGGCTATTGGCTGTATTCAGGGAGGCATACACGCCTATGATGTCTATGAGCACCTTCTGCGCACCATGCAAGCGGCTGCTGATAAGGGTTTTTCGACCGAAATGCGCTTGGCCGCTCTTTTGCATGACATTGGCAAGCCGCCGACCAGACGCATCGGCGGAAAAAATAAACACTATACTTTTTACGGACACGAAGTGGTCGGAGCCAAAATGACTAGAAAAATCCTAGCTCGACTCAAGTACCCACGCGAAAGTGCCGAAAATATCGAGAAATTAGTCCGTTGGCACATGTTTTTCTCTGATCCGGATGAAATTACCTTATCAGCAGTACGTCGCACCATCGTACGAATAGGACAAGATCAGATTGAAAATTTGCTAAATTTGCGCGTTTGCGACCGTATCGGCACCGGCCGGCCAAAAGAACAGCCCTTTCGCTTCCGAAAATACAAAGCCATGGTGGACGAGGCCTTGCGAGACCCTATTTCCGTTAAAATGTTGAAGATAAATGGGGATAAAATTATGGAAATCACTGGGGAAAAGCCGGGGAGAAAGCTGGGATATGTACTGCATACGCTGTTGGAAGAGGTGTTGATAGAGCCAAAAAATAATACCGAAGCATACTTGGAAGAGCGCGCCAAGATTCTCTACGCACTACCAGAAACAGAGCTTGAACAGCTCGCTGCTTCCGGCAAGGAAAAACTGGCCGCAGAAGAAGCCGCCGCCTTGAAAGCTATCGCCAGAGAGCACAATGTCGGCTAGATTTGTAGTGGACTATAACGTAATCTTATTAGCAAATTTTCCAACCAAAGGGATAGCTACTTCTTTTTGCTTCAAGGCGTTTAATATGCCGATGACTGAAAGCACAAAGATAAAAACGTTTATTAGGCCGGTTATAGGAGCCAAAACCCCAAATGAGAGTAAGGTGATAAAGTAAGTAACCAACAAAAGCCCAAACAAAACCAACCCCTGCTTAACGTGAAATACTATAAATGACTTATCGCGACTGGTTAAAAACGGAATAAGCACCAAAGGCCCGAGATAAGACAGCGATGCCATAATGGTGTTTTCATTAAAGACATATTCGCTTTCCTTTGGAGCCTGTTCACTGCTTACCACCGGCTCAATAGTTGCTGGTACTTCGGCAGTACTTTGTTCGTTGGTATTGGTGTTATTGTTTTCCATAAGTTAAATTAAACCTTAGTCATTTAATATACCTACATTGTAGACTTATCAATAATTTATGCAAGTAGAGTCATGTGATGTTTAGGTTTTTGCCAGTCTGGAGTATACTGGCATCATTATGAAGATATATTCATGGAACGTAAACGGCATCAGAGCGGTTCATAAAAAAGGCGCTTTACAGACTTTTATCAAGGAACATCAGCCAGATATCCTGTGTTTACAGGAAACAAAAGCCAATCGTGACCAGATTGAAGTTGAACTGGAAGATTACGAGGAATATTGGTGTTCAGCCACTAAAAAAGGTTATTCCGGAACAGCTATTTTTACCAAACAAACCCCAATCGACGTATTTTATAATTTACCGGAAAATATTGAAAAAAAGTTTGTCTTGGCAGATGAATATGGAAATACCAATGAAGAGGGTCGAGTAATTGTGCTTGAATTTGAAGCTTATTTTGTGGTTTCTGTTTATACGCCAAATGCCAAAGATGATCTTTCTCGCTTACCAACACGACAGGCCTGGGACAAGGCTTTTTTGGCTTACATGATCGAATTAGAAAAAGTTAAACCGGTAATTTTCGGCGGCGATTTAAATGTCGCGCATACGGAAATAGACCTAGCCAGACCCAAGGAAAACCGTGGTAAAAAAGGCTTTACTGAAGAAGAAAGAGGGGGTTTTGATGAAATTATGGTAGCGGGTTTTGTTGATACTTTGCGTATTTTCAATAGTGAGAGCGGGCTTTATACTTGGTGGTCGCATTTTGGTAATGCTCGAGCTAGAAATGTTGGCTGGAGAATTGATTATTTTTTAGCTAGTCAAGATTTGGTTCCCGTAATCAAATACGCTCGCATTCATCCCGAAATTATGGGTTCCGATCATTGTCCGGTTTCAATTGAACTTTCTGTTTAGATGTAAACAAGCTCCCACAACCAATTACACTATTTGCTTCGCCCACCGCCCCAATATCCGCCCTCCGCAAACAGTGTAATTGGTTGTGGGGTTTTATGACACTCTACTCAAATTAGAGTTATAAACTAAGGTTAATTAGAGCCTGTCCTTTATAAAGGACAGGCTCTAATTAGTTTTCCACAGTTATACACACCTTTGTCCTTTACAGTCTTTTATAAAGGACATACTATATACGCAGGCCCAGAGAGGGCAAGCAGGTATCTCCAGAGTTCTCCCCTGAAATAATTCAGTGAAGAACCCTGGAGAGACCCCTTAAAGAGTTCATTATAAAAACAATTGAGTATTACCTCCAAAAAACTCAAAAAACGTTCATAACAACCCCACTACAATAGAAGTCTCCTTACCCTCGACAATGAAGATACTTTCTTCCAAAATCATGTGTAAGTGAAAATGATTTCTTAAATACAACGTAGAGCTTTGGATAAGGTTAGCTAAAAAATAACAAGCGCCAATTTGGGTATAATACCCACCAAAATAAAGCTCAAATTTAATCAAAGGCCTGAGGGAATCGGTAGCGAAAACAAACTTTCGCTCACGATTCCCCCAGGCCTTTTTTATTTCTATTTTTATTTCGGTAGTCATCATAAGATACCGTTTGATGTACGTGATCGAAGGGCTTTATTTATCTTCGACGGCGACATCCCTTGCGGCGGTTTGCCCAGAAACGGCACTCAGGTATCAATTCTGAGCGAACAACATATTTAGTCCGCTTTAAAACTGCAATAATATATAATTTCTTGCAGTTTTTCTTGTTTTTTATAAATCTCACAGTAAGAAACAAGCATATTTGCAGCTGCTTGACGATTGGGGGGGGTGATAGAGTATTTTTGGGTTACTATAGTTCCCAAATGGGTGCAATAATTACTTTTTCAATATTAAAGGAGAAAAAGATGCAAACTCAAACACTGAAAAAAGTTGAAGGTCCTCGCGGAAAAGTGGTGGATCTTATAAGACGACAAGGTCAGGATGTTCGTCTTATAAAAGACTTTATCAACATGTTTGGAGAGAACCTTTCCAAACATGTTGATAAAGATAACTGGTACATCCAAGATTTTCGGACTACCGTCCACTGTCTAGCGGCCATGGACAAGCACGTGATCGCTTGCATCAGTGAGGGTGGTCAACTTTCCAAAGAAGAGCGCCTCCACTGGGTATTCATCCATGTGTGGTCTGCTGATTTGAACAAGCACTGGAAAAGTCGAGGATTGGAAGGGGGTGATTTCCGTCCTTTTCCGCCAGACATATTACCGGAAAAAATTATTTCTTTTACCCCAAAAGAAACTAATTCTATCCTAGTGGAGGTGGAATTAGGTAATGGCGAGATGAAGACAATTCCCGCCTTCGCAACTCGCTAAATAATACAAAATTTAGACCCTACTATTAAACTAGACTTAGTTTAATAGTAGGTTTTTTCTTTATCACTTAGTCTATATGCTGGTTGGGGACTTATACTAATCAACCAGTCAACTTCCAAATAGCTCTACAACCAATTACACTGTTTGCGGAGGGCGGATATTGGGGCGGTGGGCGAAGCAAATAGTGTAATTGGTTGTGGGGCGAGGGTTGTAATTAGCACAGAGGCCTGGTTGTACCCTTGTGTTTATTCCAGAGTGTGATTTAATACCTATAGCGAAACCAACTGCTCCTAAACAAGGTGAAAGCGTTGAACAGGTGAAGTGACGTTTTGTGGTTAATAAAAAAAGATAAGTAAAAAACAATGACAGGAACAATTGCTCGTAAGCACCCAAATGGATATGGTTTTATTAAGCCAGATCAAGAAGGAGAAAGAGATATCTTCTTTCACGCCCAATCACTATTAGATATTGCTTTTGACGACCTGCAAGAAGGCGACAAAGTAACCTTTGAAACCCAAAAAGGTGAAAAGGGTCCACATGCGACCAACGTACAACGTGTTTAATTAGTTAAACCATAAACATAAAACCCGCGGCCAAAGGCCGCGGGTTTTATGTTTTTTTATGTTTATTACCCACACAATTAAATAACCCCAACATGTATACTATATATATGTTGTTCTTATCTATTCTACATCACTATATATGGTGGCACTACACCCAGGCTTTCATGGAAATTCTTCATGTTTGGAAAAACTTTTTCTGGTTCACGGTAAATTTTTTCTCCTTGCCCCAACTAATAAAATCCCTTTTCTCACCCTGGAAGAGAATGACAGAGGACAGAGGACAAACTTTCAACATGGAAGATCTGGCAGCCTTTATCATCATTGGCTTACTCTCCAGAATTATCGGCATGATTCTTAGAACCACCATTATTATCACCGGCACCACTATTTTATTATTGCTTTGTGCCGGTTTGTTGGTGGTTTATTCACTTTGGATGCTGGCGCCGGTTGTTATGATTGGTAGTTTGTATTATGGGCTGGTTCTAATGTTTTCATGAGTTTCACGACGATAATATAATAATATGTATACCATTGCTGATGACATAAAAAGATACAGGCCAGTGCTATTGCTGGGGAGGTTTGTTCCTCGGCGCGTCCTTGGTCTCTTGCGGGTGACTTTTTTTGTCGTCACAATCTTGAGTCTGTTGGTTGGTCTGGCTTTATACTTTTTTATCCAAGATAGTCCGAGTTCGTTATTTTTTGGTATCAGCCTTATTTTTGCCGGTTTGTGGGTGGAGCAAATTCTTCTATTTAGCTATCACAACAGCTTCTACAATCACGGCCTAAATTCTATCATTGGCTTGAGCAACGAAAAAATATCAGGCGTTACTTATGAGGTAGCTGAAACACTAAGTAGAAATGAAGACGATGTTACCAAAGCTTTTTGCACCTCGTCTTTGGGGACTATAGTTCTTCTCAGGTCTGGCATAGACTCCAATACCTTACAAGCTTTTTTCAATAGTGCCCGTTCTCGCATCACCACCAACATGATACCTATTCCCGAAGATAAGATGTTTACCCTAATATCCCTCGGGCAATATCTGCTCCAACAAGACAGTACTTTCAAAAATATGCTTAAGGAACAGGGGATTACCGAGCAGATATTCTTAGGCTCCTTGGAATGGGTCATCGGCAGCTACCTGCAAGAAAAACGTCTGGAGAGATGGTGGAGCAAGGATAATCTTTCAAAAACCCAGGGCATTGGTCGAGAATGGGCCTACGGAACAGCCTATATACTGCAAAAATTCTCACGAGATATCCGTACCAGCGCCATTTTTTCCAATCTAACCCCAAGCAACTCCGCTTTTACGGAAGAAAAAATTGCCGAAATAGAAGTGGCTTTGGCTAGAGCCAAAGCTTCCAATGTTATTATTATCGGCGAAGCGGGGGTGGGGAAGATTGATCTCTTACTAGAAGTCAACAAAAGAATGCATACCGGCAAATCTCTAAGCGCGGTGGAAGGACAACAAATGGTGCTACTCGACACCAATCGTCTATTCGCCACCCACCGCGACAAACAGTCGCTGGAATTCTCCATTCTTTCTCTTTTTACCGAAGCTCTTGAAGCCGGCAATATCATTATCGTTATAGAAAACATAAGCACATTCATACGCGAAGCGGAAGCGATGGGCATATTTATCCCAGAATTATTGGATTCTTTCCTAGCTACTCCCGCGCTGCATGTCATTGCCACCGATACCCCTGGCGCTTATCACACTTTCATCGAACCTTTAGGGGCTTTTTCCCGACGTTTCGCCGAAGTATTGATAGATGAACTAGACCTAAGCAGTACCACTCGCATTTTGCAAGAAGTAGCGCTGCAAAATGAAAATCGCTACCAAACTCTTTTTACTTACGCCTCCCTAAAAACCATCACCGAAGCCGCCGACCGCTATTTGGTTGAGGGCGTCATGCCCGACAAAGCAATCGAACTTTTGATCGACGTCGCCACCAGAGCCAATCAACTAGGATTGGGAATAATCACAGCCGATTACGTATATAAGGTAGTAAGTGAAAAAACAGGAATACCGGCCGGGCCAATTGATAAAAACGAACGTGAGCTTCTGCTCAATTTAGAACAACGCTTGCACGAAAGAGTCATCGGGCAGCAGCGTGCCCTAGACGCCATCGCCGGCACCATGCGCCGAGCTCGAGCCGGCATTCAGTCCACAAACAAGCCGATAGGCTCTTTCCTTTTTCTGGGGCCAACCGGAGTCGGAAAAACAGAAACCGCCAAAGCCTTGGCACACATTTTCTTTGGTGATGAAAGTAAGATGCACCGCATTGATATGTCTGAATTTAGCGGCCAAGACGCCCTGTCCAGACTAATCGGCAACGGCACAGAATCAGGAACTTTGTCCGACATGCTTCACGAACACCCCTATTCCGTACTTTTGCTAGACGAATTTGAAAAAGGTTCACGCGCGGTTCACGATATCTTTTTGCAGATTCTTGATGAAGGAGTATTCACCGACGCCAGAGGAGACAAAATAAACGCTCGCAACACCATAATAATTGCTACCTCAAACGCCGGCAGCCAATTGATTCTTCGCACCATCAACCAAAGAAAAGAATTATCCACTCTCAACCAGGAAATTATTGATTACATCGTAAAAGAAGGAATTTATCGTCCGGAACTGCTAAACCGCTTTGACAGTACCATTATATTTGAACCTCTAAAGCTGGAAGAACAAGGACAAGTAGCCAGCCTGATGCTAAAAGACCTTTATGAGAGAGTCAAAGACCACGGTTATGAAGTAGAAATCACTCGCGATTTGATGGATATTTTAGTAGAGAAAGGCTACGATCCGCAATTTGGCGCACGGCCTATGCAAAGAGTACTACAAGATTTGATTGAAGAAAAAGTAGCGCAAAAAATGATTAGCGGCGAAGCGGAAAAAGGGAGTACTATCTCCCTCACCCGAGCTGATTTTTCGGAAGAGGAATTGGCGGTGTAGGATTGTAAAGGCGAAAAATAGACCGCGCGGTGGTCAACTTGCCATATATATCATACAATAGAGTCATATGAAAAATGTTTTAATTGTTGTATTTTTGGTGTTAGTAGTAGCGGCCGGTAGTATTTATTATTTATTAAATAACAAGAGTGACGAATCTTACGTGAAAGAAGAGCCGGTGGCGGTGGAGCCGAATAATGTAGACGAATCAATGCTACCTATTATTGAGGAGGAAGAAAATCAGCTGGTTGAAATTCCAAAGACTGAGAGGGGTGCGGAAACCAACCTCGGCAAATCAGCCGGCGGTAACGATATAAAAGCCTATCATTTTGGTACCGGTGAAACTGAAGTAATGTTTATCGGCGGTATTCATGGCGGTTATTCTTGGAACACGGCTTCTTTGGCTTTTGAAATGATTGATTGGCTAAAAAGTAATCCGAGCGTAGTTCCAAAAAATCTTACCGTGACAGTCATCCCCGTATTGAATCCGGATGGACTAAAGACCGTCACTGGCACTATAGATAAATTTACCACTTCTCAGGTCAATGCCTCAGACGTGGTGCGTGTGTCAGGCCGCTTCAACGCCAATGACGTAGACTTGAATCGCAATTTTGATTGTGAATGGAAGCCAAAAGGAACTTGGCAGAATCGCGAGGTTAGCGGGGGAACAGCAGCTTTTTCTGAGCCCGAGAGCCGAGCCATACGCACCTACGTAACCGGCAGCAATCCAGCGGCGGTTGTCACTTGGTATAGCGCGGCGGGCGGAGTTTATGCTTCAAATTGCAAGAATGGTATTTTGCCAGAGACACTGACCCTTACAAATCTCTACGCCAAAGCCGCCAGCTATCCGGCACACGAGGAATTTAATTATTATGAAATTACCGGCGACATGGTCAACTGGTTTGCCAGTCAAAATATTCCGGCAATCAGCGTTCTTCTAACCAACCGTGAACAAACTGAGTGGAATAAAAATCGTGCCGGAATAGAAGCGGTTCTTAAACACTACGCTGAGTAATGACAAAAAAAGAAAGGGAGGTCTTGCCTTTAGTTATCGGCTTAATGGTGATTTTGGTGGGCAGCGTGATTTTCATTTACCTAAATACAAAAGATAAATCGCTCGAAAAACCGATCGACGAAGAGGATGCTGCTCATGAAATTTCTACCAGCACAGAGGCGGTTGGCAAAAAAATCAATCCCGAGATAATCGGCAGCTCGGTTGAAGGTCGTGAGATTGAAAGCTATACTTTTGGTAACGGCAGCACGACTTTGCTTTTTGTCGGCGGTATTCACGGTGGTTATGAATGGAACAGTGTGCTTTTGGCTTACGAATTTATTGACGCCATTGAAGCTGGACGCGTGGAAATACCGGAAACACTGAGTATCAAAATTATTCCGGTTTTGAATCCGGATGGACTACATTTGGTAACGGAAAAAGAGGGGAGGTTTACCACGACTGATGTTGTCACCGGAAGTGGCCACGGCCGCTTCAACGCCAATGACGTAGACTTGAATCGCAATTTTGATTGCAAATGGCAACCAACCAGCACCTGGCGAGGGGAGCTAGTGAGCGCCGGCACATCGGCTTTTTCCGAACCGGAAGCTCAAGCTCTACGAAAACTAGTCGAGGACGCCCAGCCAAAAGCGGTTATCTTTTGGCATAGCCAAGCCAATACCGTTTACGCTTCTGAATGTGAAGATGGTATCCTGCCAGAGACAATGACCATAATGAACACTTACGCACAGGCGGCCGGCTACAATGCCGTTTCAACTTTCGACGCTTATCCCATCAGCGGAGATGCTGAAGGCTGGCTGTCCTCAATTGGTATTCCGGCCATCACTGTGGAATTAAAAACCAGAGACAGCATAGAATGGGAAGCCAACCAAGCCGGAGTGATGGCTTTGTTTGATTATTACCAATAGTAATTAGATTGGTTGGATGACCACGAATGCCAGCAGAGCCTGGCCGGCACGATAAAATTCCACCCGACCAAAGCGACGACCAAACTGATAAAAATACAAACCAAAAACCGTATAAATGAAGAGAGAAATAGCGACTTCTTCTTTCGCCCAACCCTGAAAATGAAAAGACTGAACGGAAATAAAAAGCGGCCGCGCCAGAGCCAAAACCGCGACCCCCAGCCATTTGGTATTGGCGCGCAAAAGTACAAACATTGAAATCAGCGATGCCGACATAGCGTAAAGTACCAGAGCATCAGCGTGCCAGATACCATACTCCCAAGCCTCAACACCAAACGAAGACAAGGAAGCAAAACTGGTGGCCGTCAAAAGTCCAACGCTGGCGAAAGCCACGTAAACCGCGACCGTCGCTATCGGAAAATTTCTAACCATCAGAGAGTAGCCGACTGTGCCAATGAGCATGGTAGCGACTAAAGTTGCCACGGCCGGACTAAGCGCGGCCTTAGAAGCAAACAAAATTGGATTCTTGAGTTTCCGGTTTTATTTCCTCAGACAAAGCCGGAGTGATTTTAGAATAAACCGGCGAGGAGGTTTGCTTCTGCGCGCTGGCCGTGGACTGGGAAAAAATTTTCACCTCATTTTCCAATTTTTCTATTCGACCTTTTAGAGAAAAAAATAATAGTTATGCTTTAAAGTATAGAATATTTGAAAAAGAGATGCAGAGCTTTATCCCTAGAAAGTAAAAAGGAGGGGCCGCGCCTTCGGCGCGGCCCCTCCTTTTTACTTTCGTTTCGAATGAAACTTTTTATGCACCGCACGCAAATGAGCGTCAGTGACATGAGTATAAATTTGCGTGGTACCAATATTGGCGTGTCCCAAGAGAGATTGCACGGAACGCAAGTCCGCGCCGTTACTTAAAAGATCAGTGGCAAAGCTGTGCCGAATGACGTGCGGAGTAACCTTGCGCGTGATGCCGGCCTTGGCAGCATAATATTTAAAAAGTCTCTGCACCGTGCGCGGAGAAATTCTCGCCTCCTCACCCAGATGCGCTTTTTTTCCATAGCGAATGAAGAGAGCGCTTTCCATGTCCTTGCGCGCGTCTAAATAATTTTTTATAGCCGCGCGCGCTTCATCAGAAATAAACACCACTCGAATTTTGTCGCCTTTTCCCCTAATAGAAAATTCATCACTCGACAAATCAATATCATCAATGTCCAGAGAACATAGTTCGGAAACGCGCAGTCCGGTTGAAAATAGCAATTCCAAAATCGCCAGGTCTCGCTTGCCTTTAAGGTTATTCGTTTCCGGAGCATCGAGTAACCTCGTCAATTCGGCCTGCGAAATCAAGTCCAATGACCGTTCTGAGACTTTGGCTAACTCAATTCGCTCAGGAGACATTGATTCTACGTCGCGTTTACGCAAAAATTTGAGAAACGCCCGCAAAGCGACCAGGTAATAATTCTGAGTGCGGCGTTTCATGGTTTCTGTTTTACTACCGATTTTGGCGCCGACTTGTCGATTTAGGTGCAGACGAAATTCCCTCACCAGTGTCTCGGTAATTTGCCCTGGGTTCTCAAGGTGTCCAAAGTCAAAAAATCGGGAAAGGTAGCGGTCGTAGTTTTCCAAGGTCTTGGTGCTCCGCCCTTTCTCAATTTCTAGGTGCTCCAAAAATTGTCGTTTCAGTTCCTGTAAGTTCATTACGGTAATTATACAACGCCAAGGACGACTTTTGACAAGCGGCGTAACTTACGGTGAAACTTGCATTTATCATTTTTTTATGCTATAATCAAAAGAACCTTCGCGGTTATAACCGTGTACTGCTTATAGGCACATTTGTGCGTATCTAATATAAGTAATGCACTTCACGCATAAAATATGTTAACAAAAAGAGTAAAAGAAAATGTTTTAAAAAACAACCGTCGACACGACGCTGATACCGGTTCGCCGGAAGCTCAGGTGTCGTTACTTACCAGACAGATTGAAGAACTTTCCAATCACTTACGAAAACACAAAAAAGATTTTCATTCTCGCCGCGGCCTTTTGCAAATGGTAGCGGACAGACGAAAGCACCTCAAGTATCTTGAGCGTAAAAATGAAAAGTCGTATCAGGCTTTGATTAAAAATCTCGGACTGAAGCGTTAAAATAAAAAAAGCTCCACCCTCTGGAGCTTTTTTATTTTTCAAGCTATAGTGTGAAAGGAAGACTTTTCAAAAAATTTTTAATAAATAATCCTTTAAATAAAATGAGAATAATCAGACATCCCGATCAGCGGGTCGCGGTTTTAATAGACACGCAGAATCTTTACCACAGCGCGAAGAATTTATACAAGTCAAAAGTCAATTTTGGAGCAGTGGTCAAAGCCGCGCTCGGCGATCGCAAATTGATCAGAGCTTTGTCTTACGTGGTAAACACAGAAGGCGGAGAAGAGAGTGCTTTTTTTGAAGCGCTCGAAAAAGTTGGTATTGAAATAAAAACCAAAGACTTACAAATTTTTTATGGTGGAGCCAAAAAGGCGGACTGGGATGTTGGCCTAGCCGTTGACGCCATCAAGTTGGCCAGCAAAGTTGATGCGATTGTTTTGGCTACCGGCGACGGAGATTTTATACCCTTAGTCGAATACGTAAAAAGTCTGGGTTGCCAAGTGGAGGTTATCACCTTTGGAAGATCTGCTTCATCGCGCTTGCGGGAAGTAGTGGATGATTTTATCGACATGGACGAATCTCCGCACGAATTTTTAATTGGCTACAAACCTGCAAAAAGAAAATACAGTGCCACGCGCAAAAAAATTAAAAAAGTAGTCGGTACTGATACCGATAATCTTTAAGCAATAACATGCAAAGAAAAATATTTACCACTGAACTGGGCGGAAAAACTTTAACGGCTGAATTTAATGATTTGACCACTCACGCCAACGGCTCCGTGATGATTAGTTATGGAGAAACCGTAATTCTAGTGACGGCCGTTATGGGAAAAAACAACAATCAAAATTTGCCATACTTTCCTTTGTCGGTTGAGTTTGAAGAAAAATTTTACGCGGCCGGACAGATCCTCGGCAGTCGTTTTATTCGGCGCGAAAGTCGTCCGAGTGATGAAGCGATTCTTTCCGCACGCATTGTTGACCGTACCATTCGTCCACTCTTTCCTTCACACCTGCGCGTTGATGTGCAGATTGTCGTGACCGTATTGGCAATCGGGGAAGATGATCCTGACATACTGGGAGTACTTGGAGCCTCGCTCGCGCTTGGTGTCTCAGACATTCCTTGGCATGGGCCGGTGGCGGCCGTGCGCTTAGCCAGACAAAAAAACACCGGAGCGATTGTCATAAATCCCACTTACCAAGAAAGAAGTAGCGGCGACTTGGAGCTTGAAGTTTTGGCTTGTGGAAAAGAAGGGAAGATAAACATGATCGAAACCGCCGCCTTTGAAGTGAGCGAAGCGGACATAGTGAGCGCACTTGAAAGAACAACTCTTATTCATAAAGAGCTGGAAAATTTTCAACTAGACATCATCAGTCAACTGGGAAAGACCAAACGCCAAATCAAAAAAACAGAAACTCCCAGCGCGCTGATAAATCTTTTCCAAACATCCTTCGCCCAAAACTTACACGATACTATTTTCAGCAGTCGTGCCGGCAAAGATCATATATATGAATTGAAAGAAAATTTTCTGGCCGCGGTGGCTGAGATGGAAGAAGCGGTGGAAGTCAAAATCGCCGATCACTTTTTTGAAGAGATGATTGACTTGACGCTGCATAAAGGAGCGGTGGAAGGCGGGAAACGAGCAGACGGCAGGAACATGGACGAAGTGCGAGCACTCTACGCGCAAGCCGGCGGAGTCTCACCGGTACTTCATGGTTCCGGAATATTTTATCGTGGCGGCACGCGCATCTTTTCTGCTCTGACCCTGGGCGGTCCGGAAGCGGCGCAGATGATAGATACCATGGAAGATAGAGCTATCAAAAAACACTTCATGCACCACTACAACTTTCCTCCTTTTTCTGTCGGCGAGACAGGACGAGTCGGCGGTTTCAACAGACGCATGATCGGGCACGGCGCTCTGGCCGAAAAAGCTCTGTTGCCCGTCATACCCCTGAAAGAAAATTTTCCTTACACCATTCGCTTAGTATCAGAAACAATGTCCAGCAATGGCTCCAGCTCTATGGGTTCGGTCTGCGCTTCTACCTTAGCCCTGATGGACGGAGGAGTACCGATTACTAGACCAGTGGCCGGCATCGCTTCGGGAGTAATGCTACACGAAGGGAAGTACGCGCTTTTGACCGACATTCAAGGGCCAGAAGATGAATTTGGCGATATGGATTTAAAAGTGGCTGGTACTGAAGCTGGAGTGACGGCTATGCAGATGGATGTAAAGGTTGACGGAATCGCAATTTCTATATTGGGTGAGGCTTTGGAAAAAGCTCGCGCGGCGCGCATACATATATTGGATACAATGACAAAAGCCATCGCTACCCCGCGAGCCAATATTTCACCACGAGCACCGGAAATAATTTCCCTAAAAATCCTACCGGAACAAATCGGCCTAGTGATTGGCAGCGGTGGCAAGACCATCAACGGCATAAAAGCAGAAACCGGAGTGGAAGAAATTACCCTTGAAGAAGATGGTACGGTTTTTATTTCCGGTAAAAACGGTACTGCTGTCAAAGCTAGAGAAAAAATCCTCGCTCTCACCAAACGCTATGAAATCGGCGAGCGACTGAACGCTGCCATTACCAAAATCGCTACTTTTGGCGCCTTTGCCAGAATTGACGATCACAATGAAGGTTTGATTCATATTTCAGAAATTGCCTCTTTTCGAGTGGAGAATATTGATGACATCCTAAAAGTTGGTGATATTGTTCCTGTGATTGTTAGTAAAATTGAAGATGGTAAGATTGGATTATCAATCAAACAAGCCGACGCTGATTTTGCCACCAGAAGAAAGGATTCATAAAAAGAGCAGAAAAACACAGGTGTCTGGTCACAAACCACGCAATTCATGAGATACTAGTAGCAATGAATAACCAAAAACCGCAAATAAAGAAATTATCCGGTCTCAGGACTTTTTCCTCCGACCAGACCAGAGAAAACAACCCAACCTCAGACGAAGATTCTCTGCAATCATCAATCAATAACGATTCAGAAATTCAGGGGGCCTTAGCGGTAAAAAAAGCGCCTGAGCCTGTGCCTCACTACAAAGCGCCGAAGAAAAATGTCATTAAAGAAAATATTGTAGTGGCGGAAAAATCAAAACCATTGCCGCCTCCGCCCGCGATGAACTCAAGCCGAGTTGATATTGCCAGTGAAAATGAAGATGCCGCTTCAGCTACCATCATTACCGATACTAAAAAAGACCGCTTTAGACTTTTTCCGGCAATTGCTGATTCCATTAAAAAATGGATTGCTGACTACAAGAAAGCTCAGCAAATCAAAAAAATGCCTAAGTACACTGTCCCTGAAACCACCAGAAGAAAAGGAGTAATTCAAAAGGCAACTTCCCAAACCGGCAAAACCACTACCGCCGATCACGAAACCATTCAAGACCGCATTCGGGAACGCCAAGAGCGAGCGGAGGAGAGTGAAAAAAATAAGAAAACCACCACCTGGACACCAAACACCGAGCCAGGATTCCCCTTGCTAGAAGATTCCAACGAACCTGATATCAGCATCAAGCCTCACACCGGTTTTGTTTCCAGTCAAAAGGAGATTGTCATTGATGATCTAAAATCCATAAAAACCGCTTCTATTGAAAAGACGGTTGTGCCGGTACCGGCGGTTGATTTGGAAGTGCGAACTAAAGGCCCGGTTTGGGAGACAGCTCTTGAGGATGTTCACTCTGTCAAAACAGTAAAAAACACCCCTTCAATACCGGACACCAAAAAGCCAGAAGACACAGCCAATAAAGTCGCGCCAAAACCAGAGGCCAAACAAGAAATAAAAACTGTAGCTACAGCCAAAACCGAAGCATCCACACCAAAGCCCGAGCCAATTCCCGCCCCACCCAAGATTGTGGCCATGATCCAGAGTCCAAAAGTTCCGCAGGTTGAGGTGGTGGCGGAACCTCCTGTTAATAATACTCCGTCGTCGAACATAGGCATTCAGATCAAGGAAATCCAGCAACAGAATAAACCGCCGTCCAAAAACTTATTATTTTCATCCAACACCAATACTCTGGCTTTTGGTATTGCCAGTATCATTTTAATCTTGGGAATAGGCGCGTTCTTGGGCAATTTATGGCTCAAAAATTCACTAGAAACAAATATCATTTCCGATGACAACACTCAAATCATAAATACTAAAGTTGATCTGGTCTTCCAGCCAGTAACCAGTCGCGCGGATTTTGTCGCCAAAATCCTCTCCGAATACAAAAGCAACCAAGGTCACGTAAAACAATTTGCTTTTACCACTACTGATGAAAATAAAAACCTCATTAAGCCCAGCTCTCTGCTCTTGTATCTAAACATAAATCTTAACGTCAATTTTAGCCAATCCATTACTCATCTTTATTTTGGATCAATTAGAAATACCGAACCTTTTATTGCCATAAAAACCACTGATAGTGTTGCCAGTATTGGTGGAATGTTGCTGTGGGAAGAGACTATGCGCGATGACCTGGCTGAGATTTTTGAATTGTCCAACTCAGAAAATTCTGATTACAGATTTAGAGATGGCACTCTTAGTGGCATTGATGTTCGCGTACTAAAGAATAACAACGGTGAAGAAGAAATTATTTACGGTTTTACCGACAGCAACACCGTAATAATCACTACCGATAGCAGCGCTCTGGGGGATTTAATTACTCTAACTAAATAAAATTATGATCGACACCAACTACTACAAAAATGAACTGGAAACCAAACTCATTAGAATTACTGACGAACTAAAAAGTATCGGTACTCACAATCCTCAGACTGACGACTGGACGGAAACTCCAAGCGAAGGTAGCGGTGAAGCAGACATTAACGTGGAAGCTGATTTGAGTGAGGAATTGGAAGAAAGACGATCAACTCTAGCTCAATTGGAAATTGAGTATAGAAATATTAAAAGAGCTTTGGATAAAATTGCCCAAGGCACGTATGGACTATGTGAAATCTCCGGACTGGAAATTGAAGAGGCGCGGTTGAAGTTTAATCCGGCGGCTCGTACTTGCATGGCACACATGAATGAAGAAGCTGAACTGACACTTTAATATAAAATATGAGTGTTGCGTTAGTTTATACTGTTCAACCACACGTTCTTTCCGGTACCATTGTGCGCATTGAAGCAGACCTCACTCGCGGTCTGCATTCGTTTTCTATTGTTGGTTTGGCTGGAAAAGCTATCGAAGAATCAAAGGACCGCGTTAGTAGTGCCATCAAGCATTCCGGCTACGATTCACCAAAAAGTAAGAACCAAAAAATTATCATTTCGCTTTCACCGGCCGATTTAAAGAAAGAAGGGCCGCTGTTTGATCTGCCAATCGCTATCGCTTATCTTGCCGCTGCCGGTGAAATTGAAAATGATCCGGATACTTTATACGTGGGCGAGCTGGGACTGGATGGAAACTTGCAACCAATTCGCGGCGTGCTCAATATAACCATGGCTGCCAAAAATAACGGCTACAAGAAAATTGTCGTCCCTTGGAACAACGCGGCTGAAGCAGCTTTGATTGCCGGCATTGATATTTATCCAGCCAAGACCTTGAGCGAAGTGGTAAGACATTGTCACAAAGACCACCCCGAACACAAAATTATTCCTCCTCAGCCGATAACAAGGATTGACAATAGTCACTGGAAGCAGGGCAAAGTGACTTTAGAGGATATCAAAGGACAGGAGAGTGCTAAGCGTGCGCTCATCATCGCCGCTTCCGGCAGACACAATGTGATTTTGGTTGGCCCGCCTGGAACCGGAAAAACCATGCTCGCGCGTGCTTTTCAAGGTTTGTTGCCACCTTTGTCGCGAGAAGAAATTCTGGCTGTTACCGCTATTCATTCTCTAAGCGGCAGTGAAAAAGAAATTGTAGCCGCTCCGCCCTTTCGTGCGCCGCATCACACTGCTTCTCATACGGCTTTGGTTGGTGGTGGCACCAATCCAAAACCCGGGGAAGTGACCTTGGCGCACAAGGGGGTACTTTTTATGGATGAGTTTCCTGAGTTTGAAAGACGCAGCTTGGACGCACTACGCCAACCACTGGAAGACCGTGTGGTTAGCATTTCCAGAATTCAAGGCAATGCTGTTTTTCCGGCTGATTTCATTTTGGTCGCAGCGATGAATCCTTATCGTGGCAGTGAAGACGGAACAACTGATCTGGCTAAAGCCATGCAGGAAACTTACAAAGGCAAAATCTCAGGACCAATTCTGGATCGTATTGATTTGTGGATTGAGGTACCGCATGTTGATTACGATACCTTAACCAACCTAAAGCGTACTCAAGGTGAAACCAAAGAAGCTCAAAACCAGATTCTGGCGGCGCGGCTTCATCAAGCCAACCGGCTTCAAGACCGCGGCATCACCACCAACGCCGAGATGACCAGTCGTGATATT
The DNA here is from genome assembly GCA_964399295.1 of uncultured Candidatus Saccharibacteria bacterium. GTDB lineage: Bacteria > Patescibacteriota > Minisyncoccia > Phycocordibacterales > UBA918 > OLB19. The sequence continues at coordinate 35,718 of CAYNQD010000002.1, forward strand.
GATTTTTGTATTACTTTAAATACTGACGTAGCTGATTTATTAAAACTTTCCTCAGAAAAACTCAATCTCTCCCCCCGAGGCTATCATCGCTTACTTAAGGTAGCCCGCACCATTGCTGACCTCGACAACCAAGAAGAGATTGAAACCAAACATGTATTTGAAGCTTTGCAGTATCGAGTGCCGGTGTAGTACTAAAAAGGATTTTTAGCGCCACGAACCTCGAAGTGAAGGTGCGGGCCGGTGGAGCGGCCGGTGTTTCCCATGGCGCCAATCACCTGACCTTGACCGACGTATTCACCCACTCCCACGCTATTGCTGGAGAGGTGAGCGTACAGAGTTTGTGCGCCGTTGTTGTGTTTTATAACAATATATTGCCCATAACCGCCATTCCAACCGGAACTCTTAGAAACAATAACTTCACCGGCACCAGCCGCCCTAACAGAAGAACCATGCGAACCAGCCAAATCAACCGCGTTATAACCATGCAAGCCTTGAGATTTTATAGCACCAGGAGCGGGATGTGTCCAAGCGCCGCCACCAGCTGAGGTGGAACCTGAGGTCTTGGTGGGAGAGGCCGCGGCTACCGCCGGCGCTGAGTGAATAGCTCCCCCCGGAATAACAACCATTGAGCCTACTTCCAAATCATCAGCCGTCGCCAACTGGTTGTAGGCAAGGATTTCTTCAATATCACCTTCATATTTCTTAGCAATTGAACCTACAGTATCACCTTTTTTAACCACATGCCGAACTCCCGCGATTGGCAAAATGACCAATGTCTGTCCGGCCCTGATACTGGTGGCTTTAGTGATGTCATTAGCCCACAAAATGGTATTGGCCGTCACTCCGTACATGTCGGCAATATGAGACAGTGTGTCTCCTTCCCGAACGGTATAAATACTAATCTCGCCGGATGAGGTGCGATTGGAAGCAATGACATCTTCACCCACCGGCCCCGAAGATACCAAAGCGCCGTCATAAGCAAAGACGCTAGCCCCACCCTGATGACCACTAACCAACAGGTCTGGGTTATTGGCAGCTGATAGTAAGGAAACATCCGTCGGTAGGGCACTCACCAACGCTTCTGAAGATGGCGAAAATCCATTAGCGGTGGTTGTTGAACTTTCAAAAATACCCGCCTTAACCGACAAGGGAATGACGATAACCAAAAAAACAAACACGTACTCAGCCAGTACTCGGTAATTTGAGTTATTGCTTACTTTATATGTCTTCTGATCCTTTTCAGTATTTATTTTTTCGGAATCAGATTCTTTTATTTTAGGTTTAATACAAAATCTATTAAGGACTCACCGCCACGCTGACACTACAGTATAAGGGAAACAAAAAGAGCTGAAGGCTCTTTTAAAAAACTTAACCCGACTAATTCAAGGTACGTCTCTAATTTTACTAAACGCAATCATAATGGCAATTGACGAATTCACATTTTTCTTAGAATTTTTTTTGGCCGGATTATGACCATGTTTTAAGCCAGATATTTAGCATTGACATATTATCCAAAAATCATCGTAATAAAAAGCGGTTAAAAAATATCCTACCAACGCGACTTTCAGGACTTCACCGACTGTCGTGTTATAGTAATGTTCTAAATATTTTTATGAATGACAAACCTTATCTGGCCGGACTAAATCCCGCTCAACACCAAGCAGTTGTTACAACCGACGGCCCGCTTTTGGTTTTGGCTGGAGCTGGTTCCGGTAAAACCAAGGTCATAACGCACCGGATTGTTCACCTCATACATCAGGGAATAGCCCCTCATAATATTCTAGCAGTCACTTTTACCAACAAAGCCGCCAAAGAAATGCGTGAGCGGGTGGAAGCCTTAATAAAAAAATATCCGCCGTCCGAAAGAGCGGCTTTTGACTCACTGCCTACCGTCACTACTTTTCACGCTTTGGGCGTGAGGATTCTTCGCGAGTACCACGAAATCCTTAATTTACCGCGTCATTTTACCATCTACGACCGCGCCGACAGTCTCAAAACCATAAAATCCGCTCTGGAAAAAGGTGATTATAATCCCAAAGAATTTGAACCCCGAAAAATTCTCAGCAAAATTTCTAGGGCAAAAGGCGACGCAGAGACGGTAAGCGAATATAGAGAAGCCGCTAAAAATTTTACCGATCAGGTAACGGCTACTGTCTGGGGTTTTTATGAAGAAATTTTAAAAAAAGAGCACGCGTTGGATTTTGATGATCTTTTGACCAAGACATTATTTTTATTAAAAAATTATCCGCAAGTAAAAAATGAGTTACAAAAAAAATATCAGTACGTTCACGTTGACGAATACCAGGACACCAACGCAGTGCAATTTTCCATTGCCAAAAATTTGGTGGGAGAGAAACAAAATATCTGCGTGGTGGGCGACATTGACCAAAATATTTATTCCTGGCGCGGCGCGGACATAAAAAATGTTTTGCAATTTGAAAGAGAATTTTCCGGGGCCAAGACTATTCTTTTGGAAGAAAATTATCGTTCTACCAAAACCATCATCAACGCTTCCAACGAAATCATAGAAAAAAATAAAAACCGCGTGCCCAAAGCCGTCTTTACCAGCAATGAAGAAGGAGAAAAAATAACCTTATATACAGCCATGACAGGGGTGGACGAGGCGGAATATATCGCCATGACCGCTGATTCTTTGGTTAAGGGTGGCGTTAATCCCACCGACATCGCCGTACTGTATCGCACCAATTTTCAATCCAGAGCTTTGGAAGAAGCTTTCCTAAATTATGGCGTGCCGTACCAACTTCTCGGCACAAAATTTTATGAACGCAAGGAGGTGAAAGATGTTTTATCTTATTTACGTTTGGCGCTAAATCCTGGTAGCACGGCTGATTTGGTGCGAGTTATAAATGAACCAGCGCGCGGGATTGGCAAAGTGACAATGCTCAAAGTGCTGGAAGGGAGGAGGTCGGAATTGACAGGAGCCACACTCGAAAAAGTCAGCCGTTTTGACCAGCTGATGTCGGACATTGCCGACGAGGCCCGTACCAAGCCTCTCTCTGAAACTTTAAAATTTATTATCCAAAGAACCGGTATCGAAACTGAATTAAAAAAGAATGGCACCGAAGACGATCTGTCTCGACTGGAAAACCTGCGGGAACTGGTTACTTTGGGCCAGCGTTATGATGATATGGACCCGGAAGCGGCCATTGAGAGCCTACTTGAAACCGCCAGTCTGCAAAGCGATCAGGACGAATTGAAAGACAAAGAGGAATACGACGCCGTCCGCCTGATGACCATTCACGCCGCCAAAGGTCTGGAATTTGCTTACGTTTTTATTTCCGGTTTGGAGGAAGGTCTGTTTCCACACGAACGTCTGGACGACACAGGAATTGACCACGAGGAAGAAAGGCGGCTTTTTTACGTGGCTTTGACCAGAGCCAGCAAAAAACTATTCTTGACTTACGCTCATTTGCGTACTATTTATGGCAGTCAGCGGGTTAATGTGCCCTCATCCTTCCTAAACGACATCAGCACGGAACACATAGAAACCGCCAATCCCAAAGGTGGTAGTTCCGGTTATGAAACCACCATTTTTCTGGACTAATAATGTATGTTCAAAATATGAGAAAAAGTCGGAGTGAAATTGATGATAAAGAAAAGTTTGTTCACAAGAAATCCTTGGGGCAAAACTTTTTGACCAGTGATGTGGTACCAAACTGGATGTGTGAGGCCGGGGAGGTGAGGGCTGGGGATACCGTTTTAGAAATTGGCCCCGGCACCGGCATGTTGACCAAGGCTATTTTGGCCAGAGGAGCCAGAGTAATCGCCATCGAAGCGGACGAAAGAGCTGTCGAGAGCCTTAATAACACCTTTTCCGACTTTATTAAAACCAAGCAACTAGTCATTCATCACGGCGACGCCAGAAAAATCACCCCTGAAAATTTAGGCCTAAAAAATCACAGCTTTAAGATTGTCGCTAATATTCCTTATTATTTATCAGGTTTTTTACTGCGTTTATCCCTGGAAAACAAAATTCAGCCGCAAAATTTAACCTTCTTAATACAAAAAGAATTGGCCCACCGCATTGCCAGAGATAAAAAAGAATCATTGTTGTCATTGTCAGTAAAGGTTTTTGGGCAACCGACCTACGTAAAAACAGTTACCAAAGGGCACTTCAACCCACAGCCAAAAGTCGATTCAGCGATTTTGCATATAAGTAACATCAACAATAATAATTTTGAAAATCTATCGAAAGAAACTTTCTTTAAAATTATCCATCTGGGCTTGGGAAATAAGCGCAAACAACTCCTTAGTAACTTAAGTCGTGATTATGACCGCGAAAATTTAACAAAAATTTTCCAACAATTAAACTTGCCGCTCGACCGCAGAGGAGAAGATTTGTCGCTTCAAGACTGGATACGATTGGTAAAAAACCTGGAAAACTAATCTCTGTCTGGTTTCATCTAAAATTGTCTACATAATATACACAGGTAGCTGTAAAGTTATACACTGATGTTATCTACACCTGATATAATGTTTCTATGACGCAGAAATTTGATTCTAAAATTCTCGGGGCTTTTCTGATTGGTTTTGCTTTGGTTGCAGGCACGATTGTCATCAACAACCTGAATCGAACAGTTGTAGAATCTACAGACACAGACAGCACCGCTCTGGTGGCTATCAATCAGGCTCCGCCACGAGTCTTGATTCCGGTAAAAGATTCAAACAACGACGGCCTTGAGGATTGGCAGGAGGAGTTTGTTAGCGCCAGCAAGATAGTATTGTCTACCAGTTCGGAAGAATACACGCCTCCCGATACCGTTACCGGCCAATTGGGTACGGCCCTGATGCACAAGCTCCTATCTTCAAAGGTATATGCTCCGTTTGGTTCCAGTCCGGATCAAATCGTTGATGATTTGGTAAAAAACCTAAGCGCGCACGGCTCTGATAAAATCTATAACACCAGAGATATCACCATCACTGATGACACTTCAAAAGAGGCGATACGTGTTTATGGCAATGCCTTAGCCTTAGCTATTTTAAACAACGGAATTGAGGGTACGGATAGCGAGCTATTCATTTTGCAAAGAATCATTCACAATAATGATGCGGAGGGTATAGAAAGACTGGTGTTATTGGCAAAAATGTATCAAGACACCCGTGACGACACTATAAAAATACCGGTACCAAGAACTTTCACCAAACAACACCTTGACCTAATCAACGTCTACAACGCTCTTTACGTAGACGTTGATTATATGTCAAAACTAACCGAAGATCCGGCTTTGTCCTTAATCAGAATTAAACGCTATGAAGACGACGCCAAAGGCTTATCTTTAGCCTTGCAAAATATATACCGTTCATTAGAACCACACACCGATGCTTTTTCAATCGACGATCCGGCTGTTTTTTTTGTTAATTTTAGCCCTGATTTTAATAATCAATAAAAATATGAGCACTTTCCATACATTTTTACAAAAAGGTTTAGTCTTTCTTTTTAGTTTGTGTTTGATGTTTGTTAGCGTTTATGTTCCGCAGCAACACCTTAATAACGTCCCCTCAGCTGAAGCTGGACTTGACGCTACAGAACCAACCCAGATTAGAAATGAAATTCAACTTTTAGCCGTAAACGCTTGGACCTACGCGACTTCCATAGCCGCCATTGCTTTGGAATTAAAAGAATCTTGGCTTGACGGCATTGCCTGGGCGTTTGCTAAGGGCGTTATTGCCACCATGACGCGTAGCATTGTCAGATGGATAAATTCCGGCTTTCAAGGATCGCCGGCTTTTGTCCAGGATTTGCAAGCGCATTTACTGCGCGTGGGAGATATGATTTTTAATGAATTCGTGCATGAGATTGGCGCGGCCCCTTATGTTTGTGGACCTTTCCGCTTAAATTTACAAATAGCTTTGAGTACCAGCTACCAACACTACAACCGAGCCGGCTATCCCAGGGGCACTCCGAGGTGTACGATAAGCGGAGTAATGGCGAACTTGGAAAACTTTGTCAATGGTGCCTTTACTTCAGATGGCTGGGATCAATGGTTTAGAGTCACTACTCAGCCCAATGTCTACACTCCTTATGGTAGTTTTTTGACACTCCGGGGCGAGGCCGCTCTTAGGATAGGCAGTACCCAGCACAACGCCGGAGCGATTTTGAATTATGGTGATGGCTTTATGTCAAATGTTGTTTGTAGCACCATATCTGCTGTTGGATTTGATAAAGAACGATGTCTGGTCTCGACTCCTGGACACGTTATTAGTGAAACTTTAACCCACCATTTGGGAGCTGGTTTGGAAAGTTGGATCGCGGCTGACGAAATCAATGAGATTATCGGGTCTTTGCTAGGACAATTGGCAAATAGGGCTTTGAGCGGAGCAGCCGGACTGTTGGGCTTGTCTGGGGGAACTGGTTATACCGATACGAGCTATGCTGGTTTTGATCCTCTTAATCAACGCCCATTCGTGGAACAATTGGTGTTTGAGCAAGAAGGTACTTCTAGCAGCACTCTTATCGCTGAAGCCACAAGAATGGTGCAGGCCGCTACCGCCATGGAGCAAGAATATCTTGACGTAGCAAATGATTATAAAGCAGTGTTAATGTTTAGGAATACACCTGCTTCCATAGCAGCAGCGGCTCATATAACTAATTCCATAGAAAACCCGAATTTCCCTGGATCACCAGCTTACAACTTGGCTAGAATAAATGCTCTTGTTGATGGAGTTAATAACGAAACTATCAGTTATGAACATGCTATCCAGGAGTTCAACACTCTTAATCTCCATACTTCAAATGACCTCTCCTTAAAGGAAGGTGAGTGGAATCTGCTGCTTAGAGATTTGATATCAGACCAAATAGCCAGAGAAGGAGGTGTCGGTGCTACATCAAATATAGCGGACCTTAATCAGGTACAGCTGCTTGTCAATAGCGGCAGAAACAGAGAGGCGGTTAAGTTATTTAGCACCTTAATACCTTTCCTAAACTAACGCAAAATAAAGACTTACCAAATATGCTTAAAATAATACTAAGAAACAAAACTACATATTCACTACTACTGTCGGTAGCCTGTCTCTTGGTGTTGTTTATACCCATGCTGGCTTTAGGACAAGCAGACGGTGGTGCTGGAAAAAAAACCGAGGACGATTCCCTGATTCAGAATCTGCTTTGGGGACTTGTGAATGGGGTTTTTGGTTTTCTCGTTTGGTTGTCCGGCAAGCTACTGGATACCGCCGTGACAACTTTTGTAATCGGCTTTGGAGAATTGTACAACACCAGTGGCTTAGGTTTTGCGGTAGACAATCTCTGGCGAGTGGTGCGTGACATCTTTAACCTTACCTTTATATTTGGCCTTGTTTACATCGGATTCAAGATGATTCTAAACAGCGGAGACACCAACGCCAAAAGGTTGTTAATTAACATTATTATGGCTGCCCTTTTGGTAAACTTCAGTCTGTTCTTTACCAAGTTTATAATTGAATTCTCAAACGTGGCCGCCACTCAAGTGGCCAGTGCCTTTGATGCTGGCGGTGGGGATTATCAGGTATCTGGTAAGTTTATGAACGCAATGGGTTTATCCAGTATATTTGCCGATGACGGCAGTATGACTAACGCTTTTGGCACCAACACCGGAAATGGCTATACTTATATTTTCGGAACTTTATTCTTATTTATTGTGACGGCCTTTGCCTTTTTTGCCGGCGGTATACTTCTGATGATTAGATTTGCCGTTCTAAATCTATACATGATTTTGTCTCCGATTATGTTTTTAGGTTGGGTATTTCCTTCTCTGGCCAGCTATTCGGCTACGTATTGGCGCAGTTTCCTAGGCCGTGCTTTCTATGCGCCCGCTTATCTACTGATGCTGTATTTCTGTTTCGTTGTTTTCAATGAATTTGCTGCTGTAACTAGGTCTGGCAGTCTTTCCAAAGTCCTAACCGATGCCAATAGCGCGCAGTCAGATTTTGCCTCTACCATTCCTTATTTTGCTATCATGATTATATTCCTTCTGGCTTCAATTGTGATTGGCCAGAAAATGGGTGCTGAAGGTGGAGCTTACATGGTATCAATGGGTAAAGGCGCGGCCAGCCGTGGCGGAAGAATGTTAAAGCGAACTGCCGGTGCAGCTACTTTTGGCCTAACAGCCAAAGCTGGACGACAAGTGATTGGAGGCACAGCCAATAAGATAGCTGAAAGTAAAGGTCTTCGAGAATGGGCTGCAAAAAGTAAAGCTGGAGAGACACTTCTTAAAGGTACTCGTAGGGTAGCAGATTCTTCTTTTGACGCTAGAAAGATTGGTGGCATGGGAACCGCTCTTGGAATTGGTGAGGGAGCCAAGAGTGGTTACGCTACTCAAATTAAAGAGCAGAATAAGGCCGATGAAGAATTCTCCAATTCACTAACCAGAAAAACTAGGGGCTACGATGGCAAACTTACCGAAGACGCAGCCAAAGCGGTAGATAAAGCCTTAACTGAAGATAAAGAATTGCAAGGACTAAGAGATTTGCAGGGAACTGCCGATAAGAATATAGAAAACCTCACCACCAAGAAAACAGACACGGAGAAAGAAAAGGCGGAAAAAGAGACTGCGATAGCAGAAGCTAAGGAAGCTGGGAATACAGAAGCGCAAGAAAATCTTGAAAAAGAACTGTCTCATCTTGATAAAACCCTAACCAATCTAGACAAAGACATAGCTAACGCTAATCAAATAAAAGACACTACCGCGAAAAATATTGAAAATCAAGAAAAGAAAATCAGTACCAAAGCCGAGGCGGACTACAAATACGCCGATCGAATCGCTTTCCGAGAGCATCGTCGTGAGATAGCTGAATCCTGGAGAAATAGAGGAACGCTTGGAGCCGGCATTGCTGGAGGAGCAGCTGGAGTAGGAGCAGCCGGTTTGATTGCCAGCACCGCCGGATTAGCCGCTTTACCACTGGCTTTGACAATACTTTCCGGCGCAGCCGTTGGAGGAGCAGCTGGAGTAGGAGCAGCCAGGGGCTACGCCGAAAGAAACGACCGAAGCGCCATGAACCTCATGCAAAGATACGGACGACAAGGAGAAGATATCGCCAAAGTAGACAAGGCCAACAATGACTTAAAAGTCATCCATGACAGGCTAAAAGCTATAGGAGGAGAAGGGGACAAAAAACAAACTTCATCTGACTCCGACAAGCAAACTCCACCCCCGCCACCACCAAATCCAGGTACAGGTACGGCCTCTACACCAAACCCATAATAGATAAATATGCCAAATCAACAATTACAAGAAAGAATACAAGAACTTGAACCTCTCTATCGAGAATACATCTTGAGTGATGATATCGCGGAAATTGCCAAGGAATTTTCGGAGGTGCACGGGTTTGATGAGACAAACGCCAACCTGCTTGAGAATGGAATATTCTTATTTATGCTGTTTTTCATAAATAAGAAAACTTTAGTGGACTTTATTGTCAAGAATTGTAGATTAGAACAACACGAAGCGGCGGTTTTGGTGGAGGCTATCATCATGTCTGTACCAGACAATATTCGCGCCATGCAAACAAAGACCAGTCTGGTGATTTTCTCAGAAACTGATCCCAAAGATACTACCGAAAAGGAGATACTAGAGACCGAAACCTCAATCGAGTACTTAAATTCCATACGCACCATGCCGGCAGATAAACAGCAAAATAATGAAACTACTCACACCAGCACTCAATCCGCCATCTTGAATGACAGACCACCATTCTCAAACACATCACAGCCAAAACAGTAATCTTATTGTTTGCAACAAATAGTTGCCTATACACAAAATAATAATCACTTTTCGTGCTAAAAGTGTATAATGTATTTTGTACGCAGACAAATATGAGATTTGAAGTTCCACAGTTTATTGATATTGAAGATAAGATTTTTGGGCCTCTTACTTGGCGTCAATTCCTGTACCTAGGAGGCGGAGTAGGTATGGGCGTGGTTTTATTTTTCATAAATAAATTATTGTTTCTTTTTGTTGGACTGCCGTTGGCTATTTTGGCCGGCGCGCTGGCTTTCTACCCTGTAAACAACCGGCCGTTCTCTTTTTTTCTGGAAGCGATATTCAATTACCTAGGCAGCGATAAGCTGTACCTATGGAAACAAAAAGATGAAATTATCCATAAAAACCTTTTTACCCCCAGCACGGTAGGCGGAAATCCTCCAGAAAGCCCCAGCCGAACAATCAAAAACACCGCCTCGCTCGCTCGTCGCCTGGAATTAGAAGCTATTCAAAAAAAAGAATAATATGCCAAAATCAACCGCTGCCACCCAACAATTTGTCGGTATTCGTGACATTAAAGATGGAATAGTAATTCTGAAATCAGGGCAAATGTGTACCATTCTTTTGGCTTCTTCCGTCAACTTCGCGCTCAAATCAATTGATGAACAGCAGGCGATTTTGCAGCAATTCCAGACTTTTCTTAACACTCTGGATTTTTCATTGCAGATTTACATTCAATCCCGACGCTTAAATATCGAGCCCTACATTGAGCTTCTAAAGACCAGAGAGGCCCACCAAGACAATGACCTTATGAGGATTCAGCTTCGCGAATACATTGAATTCATTCAAACGTTTACCAATGAGGTCGATATCATGAGCAAGAACTTTTTTGTGGTGGTCCCGTATTCTCCGATACCAGTTAATATCACCAAAGGAATAACGTCACTGTTTTCCACCGCTCCCAAAACAAACACGCCAACGGAAATGCGTTTTGAAGAGCAGCGCACTCAGCTGGAGCAGAGAGTGGCCGTGGTCGAACAAGGATTGGGGCGGGTGGGGGTACGCACCACGCCGCTGAAGAACGATGATTTGGTGGAATTATTTTATCATACCTACAACCCGATTGACCCCGCAGGCTCAGCTCCCACCTTTAACAAAGCGGACTTCTAATACCAAAACCATGAGCATATTTGACCAATTCAAACCGAATAACAACCAAACTCCAAAGATCAGCGATCAGCTCTTGACTTTGGTCGACGTGGTGGCTCCTTCCGCCGTCAACATCACTCCACGAGGAATAAATTTAAGCGGGGTTGAGGCTAGAGTACTCTACGCTGTATCTTATCCTCACTATTTGAATGCCAGCTGGATGGAACCGGTCTTAAACATAGACAAGGAAATTGACGTTTCCATATACATTCACCCCATCGACACTGCTGAGAGCTTGAAAAAATTTCAAAAAAAAGTAGCTGAGGTGCAAAGCCAGATCAACATAAAAGCTGAGAAAGGCGAGGTTCGTGACCCGCAACTGGAAGCAGCCTACCGCAACCTGGAAGAACTGCGCGACCGACTACAACAAGCGGAAGAAAAACTTTTTAACGTCGGCTTTTACATTGCCATTTATGGTAATGATGAAAAAACTCTAAATAAAGCTGAAAATGATATCAAGGGTATCTTGGACTCCAGACTGATTTACCTTAAGCCGGCTTTGTTTCAACAAGAGCCGGGTATGCAAAGTATTTTCCCCACGGCTACAGATAAGCTCTTGGTTCACAGCAAATTCAACTCCTCACCGCTATCAAGCTTCTTTCCTTTTACTTCTTTTGACCTCACTTCCGATACCGGTATTCTTTATGGTATCAACCGCCACAATTCTTCCTTGGTTTTATTTGATCGTTTTTCTTTGACCAACTACAACTCAGTTACCTTCGCCACTTCCGGTGCTGGAAAATCTTACGCTCTGAAGCTCGAGATTTTGCGTTCGCTGATGTTTGGTACGGAAGTAATCGTACTTGATCCAGAACGAGAATATGAATATTTGGCCGAAGCTACCGGTGGACGTTTCTTTAATATTTCTCTGTCTTCAGATCACCACATCAATCCCTTTGACTTGCCACCGCCACAACCAGATGAAGACCCGAGAGATGTGCTTCGGACTCATATTATTGAATTGATTGGTTTATTTAGACTGATGCTTGGGGGATTGGCGCCGGAAGAAGAGACTATTCTCGATCTCGCCATTCAGGAAACTTACGCCTTGCGTGACATCACCGGCGACGCTGATTTTTCAGAACAAGAGCCGCCGCTACTTTCAGACTTTGAGATGGTACTGGCCGGTATGGACGGCAGCAATTCACTGATTACCCGCCTGCAAAAGTACACTTCCGGTACCTGGTCTGGCTTTATGAACAAGCCCACCAACGTCGATATCAATCAAAAATTCGTGGTTTTCTCTTTGCGCGACATGGAAGACGAGCTAAAGACCATCGCCATGTACATCATCACCAACTTCATTTGGGGTTCTGTGCGCCGACGCATGACCAAAAGACTGTTAGTCATTGATGAGGCTTGGTGGATGATGAAATCAGAAGATACGGCTTCATTTTTATTCAGTCTAGCCAAGCGCGGTCGAAAATATTACTTGGGCATAGCCACCATCACTCAAGACGTGGACGATTTCTTACGCTCTCCCTACGGTGTACCAATGATTACCAACTCCTCAATTCAATTCCTAATGAAACAATCCGCCACCGCCATTGATAATATTCAAAAAACCTTCAACCTCACCGATGAAGAAAAGTTTTTGCTGCTGGAATCAAACGTAGGGGAGGGGATATTTTTTGCCGGCCTAAAACACGTAGCCGTAAAAGTAATCGCTTCCTACACTGAAGACCAAATCATCACCTCCGATCCATCACAACTTCTGCAAATCAAGAAAGCCAGAGAAGAATTGCAACTGTCCCGCTCATAAACACCTATAATGTATGGCTACTTATCCAAATTCAAATATACGCAACGTTAAAAAAGTTGACCGCCAAAGAATCAATGATGATTGGGAATATTTGGAGGAGCCGGCTTTATCCCACAATCCCAGCACGGATGAACTGTTTAACAAGACCTACAAAAGCAGTGGTTTGCAAGCCACCACCTCTTCCAATATCAGAAATCCTAAAAAAATTAACTCGGAGGCAGGAAACGATGCTACAACAAACACCTACAAAGCAAAATCATCTTACGGTCAAACATATAATGATTTTGATAGTTATGACGACGATTATGGACCGAAAGCAAAAGATAAAAAAGTAAAGATACCTGGCGGAAGAACTTCACCAATTCTTAGACTGAAAGCCAATATAGAAGCTTCCCGGATTATATTTTGGGTGGGTCAAAAATATATAATGCTCCAACTTCCTTTCGCGATTTTATCGATAATCGGTCTGGGAGCATCACTTTACCTGTCGGGAGATTTTAGTAATTCCGGCAATTCCACGAGTACTGGTTTGGTTGATAGTGCCGTGAGCGCTGTGGTTGGTGCCACCGACATCGTCGTTAGGGGAGTAGCCAATTTCTTTGGAGCTGGTTATTTAACTTTTGCGCTATTTGCCATTCCTCACATGTTTGTTCTCTCCCTAGGAATTTTTGTCCTTATGACTGTTTATATTCAGTTTACAATGAAATCAATAAAACCCCTATCCGGCGACCACGCCAGCGCAAAGATAGGAACTTTCCTCCTAGCGATACTAGGCTTCGCCATTCCCATATTAAATTTATTTCCCATTATTTTATTCTGGATATTCACAGTTAGGAAATACCCAAAATAGGTGGTTAAGGTGGTTTTTTTGGATTTTAGTTTGTTATTATAATAACCATGAGATACTTTATATTAATTTTAGTCGCATTAATGCCTTTAGATTTTTCTAGTGCCCAGATTAGTTCTGAGCCCGGACAAATGGGAGTGAGTATAGTTTTGGAAAACGACAATATTAAACCCTTCTCCGCCAACACCGCTTCTTTGGACAATTACTCTCTATCACTTCAAGTTACCAACATCAGCTGGAAAATTGACGGCCGAACAATCCCTGAAGCCCAAAATCAAAGGTCTGTTGAATTCACTTCTAAAGACGTCGGTCAGACTACCACTATTGAAGTGACAGTTGAAACTTTTGAAAAACTCAACTTCTCAGCCAAAAGGATCGTTACACCCATCTATTTGGACATAATATTTGAACCCCAAACCAAAACCCCAAGTTTTTACAAAGGTCGAGCATTGCCTAGTATTTTTAGCACCGTAAATTTAACCGCCTTGGTCAACGGCACTCCAGACAATGCTAATAATTACATTTACAACTGGTCACTAAATGACACCAATATCACCGGCGGTGCTTTGCGAGGAAAGTATAAAGTATCAACCGAAGTACCGGCCGGCTACCAAAACGTCATTGTCCTGTCTGTCAGCACTCTTGATGGCATACCAGTCGCCAGTCGCAGCTTGGCTCTTAGTTCCGTGGAGCCAAAATTATTATTTTATGAAACCAACACTCTGCACGGAATCAAAAACATCCCCATCAGAGATTCCCTAAACCTAATCGGCAACAGCGTTAGCGTCAAAGCTGAGCCTTATTACATAGATATAAACACCTACAATAAGCCCGGGCTTTTGGAGTGGAAAGTTGATGGCATCAGAAGCCCGAGCAGCGGAAACAATCCTTACGAAGTAACGTTGTCTAAGCAAGGACTAAACGGAGTATCTAATGTTAATTTTCACGTCCGAAATTTAAACAACTTTATACAAGGAACCCAAGGTAGCTTTAAGGTAAATTTTTAAAAATATATGAATAAGCCAATTTTTATCATTATCGGAGCAATCATTATTTTTATATTGGTTTTGGTTTGGGCGTATTTAATGTTTTTTGGCACCCCCAAAAACATGCAGGATATTTTTGCTGATTTAAATTTTCAAGAAAACTTAGAGGATGTCTCTATTAATGTTGTTACTGAGGATACTGTCGTTAATGTAAACAGGCCAGCCCTACGCCAACTAACCACCAGACTGGTAGCGGGCTTTCGTGAAATAGACGCACCACCAACCGCCGATTTACCAACAATATACTACACAGAAATGGGAACCGGACATATTTACGCCATCAATCTTGAGTCTGGCGAAGAAACGAGAATATCAGGTACCACGGTTGTCGGTGTCAACAGCGCTTCCATTTCACCAAAAGGTGATTACGTGGCTTACGGCATTGCCAATAGCAGCAAAAACATTAAGCTACTACTTGGAGAAATTAGCACCAGCAGTGATTTGGTGGCGGAAGAAATCAGCACTACTATTGATAAATTTTGGATCAATGACAACGGTAATGAATTGCTTTACACCACCAGGGAAGAAATTGGTTTGGTGGCATATTCATACAACCTAGCCAATTCCACCAAGAGAAATGTCTTTTCATTACCTTATCACGAAGCGTTGATACAGTGGGGAAGCACGGCCACGGCAGCGCATTATGTTTATCCAAAGCCAGCTTATTTATTTGAGGGTTATTTATCCGAAATAACCGGCAATAAAATTAAGCGTTTGCCGGTTGATGGCTACGGATTTTCCGGTTTGGCCAACAAAGATATCGTGGCGTACAGCACTTTGGACAGACAGGATGTTAAGAGCTACATCTACAACAAAACCAACAACACCCACAACCCATTCCCTCTACAAATTAATTTTATGCCAGAAAAGTGTATTATCTCTAAAAATAACAACAACCTAATCTGCGCCTACGACACCACCGCCAAAATGGCTGAATTCCCCGACAGCTGGTATCAGGGGGTGACTAGTTTTAAAGATTCGTTGTGGCTGGTTTCTGGAGATGCTCTGTCGGCCCAATTCCTAGTGGACACTTTCACCGCCAGCAATCGCGAGATTGATATTACCGATTTAAGCATTGGCAGCAGCGAACGAGCGGTTTATTTTATAAACAAAAACGATAACACTCTTTGGATGTATGAATTATAAAACTTTACTACTATTTATAATTTTAGTCGCTCCGCTGTCGGCTTTGGCTCAGGGTTATGTGTCACTAGTTTCTATTCCTGGAGTTAGCGATCCGACAGGTGGGGGTTTTAACGACTACATAAACGCCCTCTACGTGCTGTCTATCAGTATTGCCGCCTTATTGGCTGTTATCAAGATAATCATCGCCGGCGTAAAGTGGATGTTGTCTGATGTCGTGACCAGCAAGCAAGAAGCTAAAAGTGACATCTGGGGAGCCACCATCGGCTTACTAGTCGTTATCTCGGCGGTTTTGGTACTAAATGTAATCAACCCACAGCTAATAGAGTCAGATATCGTATTTACCAAGCCACACGAATTCCAATCACAGTCACCTACATTTAGCAAAACTCGGCCTGCTCTGAGCCCTGGTGATACAGAGACAGTTATGAAACTCGAAGACCATCAGAAGTGTGTACATGATATACAGGGAGAATGGTACGTAGAAACAGATGGTCTTAATAATTACCAATATTGGTGTATTAAAAAAGCCAATAAAGCTTTCTTGAACCCTGAGCAGTTTGCTTGCAACGCCACAACTCAGACCTGTGACTCTAACGACAAGTTTGCCTGTGAAAGTAATTTCAACGGTATATGGGAATATCCTTATATAACTGATATGGGAACTGCACAATACTATAGGGCTAAGTGTGTTTATTAACCACATCTAGTTTAGGCACCAAAAGCCCCGCGCCTTAGGCGCGGGGCTTTTGGTGTAGGGTAAAAGATATCCAAAGTTTACCAAACACCTCCTAACGATGATGTTTTTTGATGTGTAGTTCTTGCAAGATGGCCACGATATTACTGACAAAAAAGTAAAGGGCGATGGCGGCGGAAATGAAATAAGAAACAAAGAAAATTATCACCGGCATAACATAACGCATTTGCAATTGCATGTTACGCATAAAGTCTTCCTTTAAGTCCGGAGCCTTATTTGGATCTCTGGGCGGTAAAGCCGGCATAGCGAGCTTTACCTGATAATACTGAGTCACTCCAGCCAACAGCGCCAAAAAAACACTCTTGCCGGAAATATCAATCAAACCAAGAAAATCCATACTCACCATACCAGGTGCGGCCAAGAATGAGTACAAGAGGGCAGTGTTGATTTCCGGCAAAGCCACACCGCCGCCACTATAAACCGAAAAGTACAGCGCGATGATGATTGGTATTTGCAACAACATCAAAAATATAGTGGAAAAAGGCTTGATGCCGGATTCGCGATAAAGCTGCATC
Source organism: uncultured Candidatus Saccharibacteria bacterium (assembly GCA_964399295.1). GTDB lineage: Bacteria > Patescibacteriota > Minisyncoccia > Phycocordibacterales > UBA918 > OLB19. Next base: position 52,692 of record CAYNQD010000002.1, read on the forward strand.
ATTGCTAAGGCTTGTTGTTCGCGGTTGTCTTTGTGGGTTTCTTTTATTTCTTTTAGCTTTGGCTCGATCTCACGCATCACACGCTGCGTGCGTGCGGACTTTATGGAAAGAGGGAGCAATATCAGCTTCAATACCACCACCATGGCAATGATAGCCAGACCAACATCTCCACCAGGAATAACTTCGATAAAAAATATCAACCCGTTATAAACCGGGTCGAAAAAAAATGTATGCCAAATATAATTCATGTCCACTATTTTACCTTTATTTTAATATCAGTCCAATTTCTTGTTCAAGAACAGCTAATAATTCTCTTTTGGTTAAATTTTTAATGTTGGGTTTGGCAATAACAATATAAACACCGGTTGTCTCCCCAGTCTTCAAACGACGCACCACCTCGTAAATACGTCTTTTTAAGCGATTTCTGTCGTACGCCTTTTTATAAACCTTTTTTCCCACCACCACCGCGCACAAAAACTGATCGTTTGGCGTAAATATCGTTGTGGTATAAGGATTATTTATTCTCTTGCCTTGTTTATAAAACTTGGAAAATAAAGAGGAGTTTAGACGCTGCGCTTTTTTAAACATAAAAAACGATTATAACGCTGTTTTATCAAGCAAACAACCACCAAGGTCAAGACTTGGTGGTTGTTTGAGCTATACAAAAACCCTTATTGGGCTTTTTTTACCGTCAATTGCGCTCGTCCTTTGCGTCGTCTGGACAATAGGACCTTGGCTCCGGAAGGAGTAGCTGAGCGCACCAAAAAACCGTGGGTAGTCGCTCTTTTTCTCTTGCTTGGTTGATAAGTTCTTTTACTCATAAATAATATTAGCTATCTGCAAATTACCGACACACTATACATGATTGAATAAATAATTCAATAGGGCAGGGTACAACCTTGCCCAATCACAAAGCCATTTGCGGAGGGCGGATATTGGGGTGGCGGGCGAAGCAAATGGCTTTGTGATTGGGCAGCTACGTGGTGATGACTAAACTCCAAATTATGCACAAGTTATGCACAGTTGCGTTTTTTGATTTTTAAAAAAACCATACTTTTGGCAGTTTTTTAGAAAAAAATTTTACAGCTTCCAGAATGCGGGTATAATTCCTTGTATCTCTCTTTCATTGTTATGAACCAAATTTCACATCCGCAACCAACCAACAGTATAGTTCGCACCGAACATATTGATATAAAAAAATTATGGGATGACGCGTTGGTAAAAATTGAGCTTTCTATCACCCCAGCCAATTTCAAAACTTGGTTTCGTGATACTTATATTTTGACACTAGAAGACGGAACGATAAATTTGGCTGTACCGAGCGTTTTTGTGCGCGATTGGCTGCAAGATAAGTTTCAATCAATGATTCTTAAAACTCTTCGCGATTTAACCCCCTACGTTCGCAGTGTTGAATACGAGGTTGTCCAGCGCACCGACAGAAGAACCGAGGGCAGCAAAACCCAGACCATCAACGCGGCGTTGCCCTTAGAAGAATACTACATAAATAAAAGCGATAATTTAAATCCAAAATATTCTTTTGAAACTTTTGTGATTGGCCCGTACAACGCCCTGGCTCATACTGCCGCCAAAACCGTTAGCGAAAGGCCGGGAATTGCTTATAATCCGCTGTTTATTTACGGAAAAACCGGACATGGAAAGACCCACTTAATCCAAGCGGTTGGCAATCAGGTAAAAAAAACCGGCAAGAAAGTTTTTTACGTTACCAGTGAAAGATTTGCTGTAGACTACTTCAATTCTCTCCAAAGCGGAACCGCCAATAATTTTAAAGACAAATATCGGCAGTACGATGTTTTAATCATGGACGATGTTCAATTTTTGGCCAGCAAGGAAAAAACTCAAGAGGAATTATTCCATCTTTTCAACGCCCTGCACGACACCAACAAACAGATTGTTTTCTCTAGCGATATACATCCAGCACTATTATCCGGACTGGAAGAAAGGCTACTGTCACGTTTTGCTCAAGGCATGATTGTAGATATTCCAGCACCGGATTTGGAATCCAGAGCGGCCATTTTAAAGGCTAAGGCGGCTCAAAACAGCATTACCTTATCTGACGATGTAGTTAATCATTTAGCCTACACCATTGAAGGCAATATTCGCGAACTGGAGGGGGCACTAAACACCATCATGTGCCAATCGCAACTCATGGGCAAAACTCTGTCTCTGGATGAAGTGAAATCAATTATAAAAAATAGCTCCAAACCGAGAAAAACTTTAGCGGTTTCAGATGTAGTTGATAAGGTGGCTCGTTATTTTGACATTGACCAAGCCAGCATTTACGAAAAAACCAGACGAAAAGAAATTGTAAGGCCGAGGCAGATTATAATGTATATTTTGCGCGAGGATTTTCAAGTTTCGTATCCAGCTATCGGTAAAAAACTAGGTGGCCGCGATCACACTACCGTCATCCATTCGTGTGAAAAAATCAAACTGGAATTAAAATCGAATTCTGATCTGGAGGAGGAAATTACGCAAATTAGAATGCTTCTTAAGTAATATGCTCACATGAGTTATAAACAAAAAACCAACTCTAAGTTGGTTTTTTGTTTATAACTCTTAGTAAACTATGAATAAGGGTCTTAAGAAATTGTGGGTAAATGGTAGTATAATGCGTATAAGTATCGGTACAGAAACCCAGTTACCCACATTACTTGATTTAAAAAGCAAAGATTATAAACTATCCACAACCTATACTTTTATTCACACCACTAACCCCAAACCAATTGTTGATTACTTTCCCAAAAAGACAGTTCAAAATACAACATATTTTTGAGATATGCACACTTCCACACCCCTAATAATAAAGAGTAAAATGTGATTTAAATATGGAAATAATAATCCCTCATCCCCAGCTAATTAAAACTTTGGAATTGATCAGTCGTATCAGCACCAAGCATGTCACCTTGCCGGTTCTTCAATGTGCCCTAATTACTGCCACTGAAAGTGGTCTACTCATAAAAGCCACTAATTTGGAACTAAGCATTGAAGTAACTGTTCCTGCAAAAATAAATGAAACCGGAACCATTGCCGTGCCAATGACAACTTTTCTGCAAAGCATCCAGTATATAAATCAACCGGAAATTACCTTGCGCGACGAAGATGGTGTTTTGCTAATTGAATCAAAACAAACCAATACTTCAATCAAATCAATTCCGTTTGAGGAATTTCCCAATATCTATCATTTGGAAAGCGAGGGGGTTAAGGTTAATCGGTCTTTGTTTGCTTTGGGTATAAAGACTTCCGCTTTCGCGGCTTCGCAATCTTCTATTAAGCCTGAGCTCGGCAGTGTTTATGTGCAGCAGAAAAAAGAACACTCTCTAACCTTTGTTTCTACGGACTCTTTTCGGTTGATGGAAAAGCAGGTGCCACAAAAAGGCGTAGTCTTAGAACATTCGTTTTTGGTGCCGCAAAAGAATGCTATTGAGTTGGCGCGGGTTTGTGATTTGTTGACTGAAGATCCTATTTTGACCATCACCGACAATCAGTGTGCTTTGAATTTTGTGAATGAAGGGGTTTATGTTACTTCCAGATTGGTGTCCGGTTCTTTTCCTGACTACGAACAAATAATCCCCAAAGAATACGTCACCCACGCTACGGTCTTAAAAAGTGATTTGTTGAACGCTTTTAAAAAGACTTCAGTTTTCTTGAATAAGTTTCAACAAGTATCTTTATCTTTAACTGACAATAATATTATTATCGCCTCGCAAAATAATGAAGTCGGACATATTACTGACACTGTGAAGGCAGTGATTGAGGGTGAAGAGTTGTCTTTGAATTTTAATCAGCAGTACCTGATCGAACCCTTGTCACACATAACCGACGACAGTGTGGTTTTGCATTTTGCCGGTATCGGTAGACCTTTGGTAATCAATGGGGTTTCTGATAATACTTTGCGTTATTTGGTGATGCCGATGAATCGTTAGTTTTATGGCTAAAAGGCGCGGGGAAATTGTTGCGGTTAGGGATTTGTTTGAAAAGTATCGTAAAACCCTGCAAGCACCGCAAAAGACAGTAGAAATAGAATCCATAAGAGTAGTTGGGGAGTTGTTTAATGTTAAATTAACCGAACAGCAGGTAAAATATACGGTAGCAACCAAGACCTTATATATATCGGCTTCAAGTTTGATTAAGCAAGAATTGAAATTTCAACATGAGGTGATTTTAAAGGAACTTAAAAAGCGATTGGGTTTGAAAAATTCACCGCAGTGTATTTTGTAACCCACGCGACATAAAAGCGGCGCGCCCGAAAGGCGCGCCGCTTTTATGTCGCGTGGGTTACTCACCACTCACCTCCTCTGTACCTGTGCTGTTATTTGGCTCGTTAAGGCTGTAGGTTTCGTTTTTCCAGAGCTGGACGGCATATTCCCAATTCTCGTACTGATCGTCGGCGTAGGGGTTGCTGGGGGCAGGGCCAAGTGGGTCATTTTTGTTTACAAAATGAAGAATGGTGTGGATGTTGTTGTAGATAGAACTAAAGTCAAGTTCTTGATTATTTTGCATCATTTCAAACAGGTGGGTGGTGTCTATGTATTCACCGCGAATAATTGGCTTTACACCCACTCGGTTTATGGTGGGTTTGGCGAAGTCTTCTTTGGGTAATTTCTCCAAAGCCAAATCCATATAATCACGCCACATCGGAGTAACAATCAAGCCGGAAAGGCCGTTCATGGATGAGGGGGTATTATTTCCCACCCAGACACCAACCGCCAGATTGGGAGCGTATCCCATCAGCCAAGCGTCGTAGAAATTGTTGGTACTACCAGTCTTGGAAGCCACGGAGCGGTTGGGAAAATTCACCAATGAATTCGCTCCCCAAAGCGGAGTACGAGCGACATTGTCCGACAAAACATCACTAATCATCAGAGCGATATTTTTATCAAGAACGCGCTTGGTGGTGATGGAATTTTCTTCAATGACATTACCTCTGGTATCTTCTATTTTTAAAATAGAGCGCGGCTCAGCCTTCGTTCCTTCGTTGGCAAAAACGCCGTAGGCATAGGTCATGTCTATCAATCTCACTTCACCACCACCCAACACAAGCGTTAGTCCGTAGCGTTCCGGATCTTTTAGGTTGGTGAGGCCCATGTCGGAAGCTAGTTTTATGGAATCATTAATACCCGCTAAATACAAAACTTTCACTGCCGGAATATTGAGCGATTGAGCCAAAGCGTTTCTGAGATTGATAGGGCCGACGTATTTGTGGTTGTAGTTGCTTGGTGAATAACAGGGTGATTCAGAACTACCGCTGTTGGCCGGACAAAGCGGTGAAAATTGGGTTTTGACATCAAAAACCACCGTGTCCGGCAAATAACCTTTTTCAAAAGCTTTAGCGTAAATGAACGGCTTAATGGAAGACCCGGGCTGCCGTAAAGCCAAAGTCACGTTAAAATTACCATCAATATCTTCACTAAAATAATCCCGCGAACCGACCATTGTCAACAAATCTCCGGTTTTTGGATCAATAGCCACCAGACCGGCGTTGGTGGCGTTAAATCTTTCGATGTTGGTTAGTCCGCGTTCGTAGAGAATTCTTTCCGCTTCTTTTTGTAAGTCCCAATCAAGAGTGGTAATAACTTTCAAGCCGCGTTCCGACAAAACTTCCTCGCCGTATTTTTTAACCAACTGTTCGCGAATATACATGACAAAATGCGGCGCGCGTATATTGCCGATGGCTTGCGGCTGAAAAACAACTTCAGTCGCAATAGCTTCGTCGTATTCTTCTTGGTTGATGAAGCTGTTTTTCAACATTCTTTCCAAGACCAGTCTTTGTCTTTTGTCTAGTTCGTTTCTGTTGTTTCCGTAAGGAGAAAGAAAGGTGGGAGCTTGCGGTAGGGAAGCGATGTAGGCTGATTCAGCTAAGTTTAGCTCTTTAGCGGATTTGCCAAAAAAAGACTGTGAGGCTTCTTCAACCCCGTAAACCGTTCCGCCGTAAGGAGATTCATTTAAATAAATAGCTAGGATTTCATCCTTAGAAAAGTTTTTTTCCAATTTTATGGCCAAAATCCATTCTTTCACCTTACGTGTCAAAGTCTTTTCGTTTTGGAGGATGGAGTTTTTTATGACTTGTTGGGTGATGGTGGAGCCTCCTTGTCCGCCTAGTAAATCGCCTTGGGTTAGGTTGACTACTACCGCCCTAATAATGGCTTTGGGTTCAATTCCAAAGTGGTTATAAAATTGATCGTCTTCAATGGCGATGGTGGCGTTTTTTATATGACGATTGATATTTTCAAATGGGACGATGGTTCTTTTTACATCTTGGTGGAGATCGTAGAGTAAAATTTCTCCGGTGCGGTCGTAAATTTTTGTGGACTGCAAAACCCGCCGCTCTTCAAAAGCGGATAAGTCAGGAATTTTTAGCGTTGATACCCAAATTAGAAAAACCGCCAACAAGACGATTGCTAGCGCAAAAATAATAATAAAAAGGTCGATAATGATGTTTTTAAAGCTGCGCGGCGCGCGTATGAATTTTTTTATTCCCATAATTCTGTTTATTTCCAATATATAGAACCAATAGTAGCACAAATTGTCTAGACAATTTAATACGAATATATGGTACAGTTATTTCATGAATTTAACAGCAGAACTACAAGCCCGTGGCTTTATAAATCAAGCCTCAAACGAGTCTTTAGAAATAATTTTCGATTCGGAGAAAAGAGTGGTTTATCATGGAATTGATCCAAGTGCCTCCTCCGCGCACGCCGGTAATTTTGTGCTTTGGATGTTTTTGAAGCATTTGGTCAATGCCGGACATCAGGTGGTGTTTTTGGTGGGTGGTGGCACGGGAATGATTGGTGATCCCAAGCCGGATTCGGAAAGGATTTTAAAATCGCAAGAAGATGTAAATGCTAATGTCACAAAAATAAAGCGGCAAGCCGAGCAATTTTTCGGCCGGGAAAAAGTTATTTTTGTCGATAATTATGATTGGCTGGGTTCGCTAAAATTACTGGATTTTTTGCGTGATATCGGCAAACATTTTACCGTTAATGAATTGGTTAAAAAAGACGCTATTTCCAGGCGATTGACTAGCGAAGTGGGTTTGTCTTACACGGAGTTTGCTTACCCTTTGTTGCAAGCTTACGATTATTTAAATCTCTATAAAGAAAAAAACTGCACCTTGCAAATTGGTGGTTCTGATCAGTGGGGGAATCTGGTGGCCGGAGTGGATTTGATTAGGCGAGTGGAAAAAGCTGTTGTTTATGCTGTGACAGCACCGCTGATTATTGATAAAGCCACCGGTAAGAAATTTGGCAAAAGTGAAGGTAATGCCATCTGGCTTGATCCGGAAAAAACCTCACCCTACGCTTTTTATCAGTTTTGGTTGAATGTTCCCGATGAAAGCGTGATTGAATATTTAAAACTCTTCACTTTTTTGCCGCTAGCAGAAATTTCCGGTTTGGAAGCGGAGGTGAAAAATAATCCGAGCGCTCGCATGGCACAAAAGAAACTAGCCGCCGCCGTGACAACTCTGGTGCATGGGGAAGATAAATGTGAGCAAGTGATAAAAGTCACCATGTGTCTGTTTGGAGAAACTTTAATCAAAGACTTAAGTACGGATGAGCTTATGGTACTGAGAGACAGCGCACCGCTTGCCAGCGTGGCTGAAGATTCTTTATTGCTGGACTCTTTGGTCGAGTCTGGTTTGGTAAGTAGCAAGCGCGAAGCTAGAACCTTTATAGAAACCGGCGCGGTGGCGGTAAATGGAGTAAAGATAACCGACATTGATTATCGAATCAAAAAAGCCATTGATGGTGAATTGGTCCACTTGAAGCGCGGTAAGAAGCAGGTGGTGGTGTTGGCGGTGGGGTAGGTGGAAAATATATTTATATGGGTACAAAAAGGTAAAGTAAAAGCGGCGCGCCCGAAGGGCGCGCCGCTTTTACTTTACCTTTTCTCTACATTTCATCTACGTCATCAAAGGTATCAAAATCAACATCTTCCGCATCTTCTTCTAAGGATTCTTCCTCATCCTCCTCATCAGCTTCCTCCTCTTTTTTATCCTCGTCCTCAGTTTCCTCAATTAAACCAAAACCTTCTATCTCATCAGCTCCTCCAACTACTTCATCGCTCACTTCATCCAATAAATCGTCATCTAAACCGGTTTCCTCGTCTGGATTTTCTAACTCTTCCTCAGTCTCTTCATCATCATTGCGTAAAAATATCATATTTATATTTTAATCTTATTTTTATTACGATTGGTTGTAACAAAGTTAAGCACATATTTCAATACGTCAGTGCTCATGGGAGGATTTTACCTGCCAATGCCATTATGTGCAAGACAGGTAATCCCGACCGCGATAGCGTCGTATTCATCATCCAAGGCACTACTCGGTACATTCTTGACCAACCTTTTAACCATATCAATAACCGCTTTTTTATCACTTTTGCCATAGCCGGTAGTAGCAATCTTGATTTCCTGCGGGCCAAATTCAAAAACGGCGCAACCGTGTTTCTTGGCCAAATAAATAATCGCACCGCGAGCTTGAGCGACACCGATAGCGGTCTTTATGTTTTTGTTAAAAAACAGAGTTTCAATGGCTACGGTGTCAGGATCGTGTGTGGCAATAAGTTCTTCAATGGCACAGCCGATGGCTAGGATGCGTTCATTCAAATCATCAGTTTTGTTGGTTTCCAGACATTCCGAATAACGCAAGATTTCTCCAGTTTTATCTTTTTCCAAAATAGCGACACCAACCCGATCGTATCCTGGGTCTATGGCTAGTACTTTCATAAAATATAATTTGTGTATTGTTAAGCCGGTTCGTCGGCGGTGGTGAAGATATCTTGAATGTCGTCTTGTTCTTCGATTTGTTCTATCAAATTGGCTAATTTATTGCCGTCTTCATCTGATAGTTCAATGGGAGAATTTGGTAGGTAGAGGTTGTTGTTTTTGGTAAAAGCCCAAGCGGCTGAGCCTGGTGCACCAAGTTGATATCCGGATTTGGAAAAAATATGTTTTATTTCTTGGCTGGTGCGATTGTTGTTGTTGGTAACGGCGGTGATGAGAATAGCTGTGCCGCCGGGGCCGAAAGCTTCAAAAAGGACTTCTTGCAGATCGGCACTTTCGGCCCCGCTACCCTTGGCCACCGCGCGGTCGATATTTTCTTTTGGCATAGAATCTTTCTTCGCTCTTTCGATGACAGCCGCCAAGCCGGGGGAATTGATATCACCTTTAGCTTTTACTGATTCCATAGTAATAAGCAAGGAATGTTTGGAAAAAATTTTACTCCTTTGCGCGTCGGTAGCGGCTTTTTTGTGTTTGATTTTTGACCATTTATTATGTCCGGACATATTTCTAAAATTTATTAAATCTTTTAAATATTAAATATACAGCGGGGGTTGTGGGTGAGGGGTTTAATTAGCATAAGGGTTTTCCTGTAAGTGAGCCATGGCTTTTCCGGTGGTCACTCGACCGCGGGGAGTTCTTTCCAGTAGGCCCTGCCTAATTAGGTAAGGTTCTACCACATCCTCAATGGTGGATTGTTCTTCACCGGTAGCAGCAGCGATAGTGTTTAGGCCCACTGGCCCGCCGTTGAATTTATTGATAATTGCGTCCAGTACCGCTCTATCTGGCGCGCCAAGACCGAGGTTGTCGATCTCAAGCAGATTGAAAGTTTTTTCTATAATATCATTATTAAGCTCTCCGCCTTCAAGTTGGGCCATGTCGCGGCAGCGTTTTAGCAGATAATTGGCGGTTCGCGGAGTGGCTCGACAGCGGCCGGCGATGCTGAGCATGGTGTCAGAGTCAGTGGTGACATTGAGGATTTGAGCCGAATGAGAAAGAATAGTGGCAATTTCCTGATGGCTATAAAATTCAAGCCGGAACGTTCCGCCTGAAAAGCGGGAGCGCAGCGGCGCGGAAAGCATGGAAATACGCGTCGTGGCGGCTACCAAAGTGAAGGGTGGCAAGTCGAGCTGTACGGTGCGAGCTGATGGTCCTTTTCCGATAATTATATCCAGTACTCCAGATTCCATGGCTGGATAAAGCACCTCCTCGATACTTTTAGATAGGCGATGGATTTCATCAATAAACAGCACGTCGCCAGGAGAAAGGTTGGTCAAAATGGCCGCCAAATCACCAACGCGTTCGATGGCCGGGCCGGAAGTGATGCGCATGTTGGTGCCTAGTGTCTTGGCGACCAGGTGAGCCAGGGTGGTTTTGCCAAGTCCCGGCGGGCCGTAGAGCAAAATATGTTCAGCGGCGTGTCCGCGCTCGCGAGCGGCGGTGAGAAGAATGCGCAGATTTTCTTTGATTTTTGTCTGGCCGATATAATCTTCCCAGGTTTGAGGACGGAGAGTCTGATCGAGATTGCTGCTCTCATCCTTGGTAATTTGATTTTTAGCAACGTGTGACATGACGCTATTCTAGCAGATTTTAGGGTGTTTGGGTTAAGGCCCCTATGCTAATCAAACCAACAAACTCTTCACTGCCAAAAGTGATCGTCCCAGCTTCCGATTTAAATACTGCGCAAAAGTAAAGGCCAGTACGGCCGACTATAGTCGAGACATGAGTCCCGAATAGCTTTGAGCCAAAGTCTCGTGTATTTTCATATGTGCTTTTAGTTGTTCGTTCACTGTTTCAATCAGTGGAGGTTTGTACTACCTATGTTTTAATACATCTTTTTGCTAGGTCAATTTAGGTATATGGGTCGCGGTCAAAATATGGCCAAATGTAGATTAGAAGACTTACTTCACCAAAAATGTGACCAGATCACCACGGTCACTATAGTAGGAGTGATTAAATTCTATTACGTCTGTAAATACCTCTAAAAGATTTAGATCAACTTCTCGTAAGTTAATATTTTCTGCTACACCTTCTACTTCGGCACGCTCCTGTGCTTTACGTAATGCTTCAGGCGACCAATCCGTACCCGTAGCAGTCATTCCACGTTTAGCGAGTTTCATCACAGCATCACCAGTACCGCAACCTAGATCAATAGCATTCTTTTTCTCGTTCTCAACTTTATTTAAAATAAGATCCAGTAAAATTTCATTCATTGGATTGTAGTCTCGACCAGCTTTAAATCCCTCATCCCATTTGGTTTGTTTTTCATTCATAATAGTAAAGTTATTGTATAGAAGCTTAAGAAAAAAAGAAACCCTGGAATACATTCGTAAAACAGGGTTCCAGTTACAACAGAAGGGCCATCTGGTACTTGTCGACATGTTCACCATTCACAAGTGCACAACGATATAGAGTACCTTCGTTTTGGAAACCAAACCTCAAAAATTTTGGTACCGAAGCCATAGCCGGAGGCGTGTTTTTGGTGACGTGGCTCTTTGGCTCTTGGTGGGAGATAAGTTATCTGTATTTGGCCGGGGGACTTATATTAATAGTGATGTCTTTTCTTTTGTGGTTTGTGGCAAGAAGGAAAATTTAGAGGCAAAGCTATTGACAAAAAAAATATCTATGCTAGGATAGACGTTAATTAATTGTTCTCAAGGGCCAAATCACTTTCTGGGTTGTTTGGAGGCGTATTTTTAAATTCAAGTCAGTTTTTCTAGACGATAACTCTCTAAGCAACCGGGGTACGTTGCGAGGCTTTTTTGGCTCTCACCTTTTGAGTGAGGGTGCTGAAAATTCTCTTAGCGCGGTATCCACTTTCAATGCGGAAGCTTTGCTTAGAGAGTTATCTTCTCGAAAATAGTAAAGAACTAAACAACTCCCTGACTATATCATAGCCAAAATAAAAAACAGCTTGACCGTAGCTGTTTTTTATTTTTGAGATCATGACTTTTATAAGTCTGCGGTGTGTTTAAGAAAAATATCGTCATCTTTTTTATCGGCCGACGATTCTTCCTGGGCTGACACTGTCGGGTGGGGTAATTCGACTACTCGCTCCAGTTCCTCAAGTGAAGTTATTCCGCGTACTACTTTTTCAATACCATCTTCTATCATGGTGGGGATTCCTTGCGGTTTGGCGGCTTCTAGTATGGTGTGTTCACGGGGGTCTCTGATGACCGCTTCTTCTACTGCTTCATCCATCAAAATCGCTTCAAATATTCCCACACGGCCGTTGTAGCCGGTCATCCCGCAGTTGGTACAGCCTTTGGCTCGGTAGAGTTGAAGCGGTTCTTTGATTTCCGGTTTGGCCGGATGGTTTTTTAATATATTTTTTATCAAAAATATTTCATTCTCGCTGGCTTGGTAGGATTGTCTGCAATTTAAGCAAAGTTTTCGCGTCAATCTTTGTCCCATCATTATGTTGACGGCGCTGCCGATTATTCTTGGGTCAATTCCCAAGTCAATCAAACGCGGGAAGCCACCCACGGCGTTGTTTGTGTGAAGGGTAGAGAATACCAAGTGACCGGTTTGCGCGGCGTGGATGGCGGTTTCGGCCACTTCATGATCGCGAATCTCACCAATCATGATAATGTCGGGGTCTTGACGCAAGATGGCGCGCAGTCCGGAAGCAAAGGTGTAATCGTCTCCGGTCTGGGTTTGGACGATACCGTCAAGTTTGTATTCCACCGGATTTTCAATGGTAATAATTTTCACTCCTTCTTTGTGGGCTTCCTTGAGAAAAGTATAGAGAGCGGTGGTTTTTCCGGAGCCGGTGGGGCCGGTGGTTATGATTAGTCCGTTTGGTTTTTTTATTTCTTGAACAACTACTCTCTTGAGAATCGGATTGAGGTCGATATTTTCAAGCGCAAAGGTGGCGATGCTGGGATCAAGCAGACGCATTACCATAGACTCACCGGCAGCGCCTGGTATCACTGAAACACGCACTTCAATCTCGCGATCAATCACGACAAAAGTAAATCTACCGTCCTGCGCCTCCAGTCTTTTGTTTAGAGCCATGCCGGCCAATAATTTCAATCTGGACATCAGGCGGTCGTAGATGTAGCGGTCTATATCGTAAATATCATGCAATACTCCGTCAAGACGATAACGTATTCTAACCACAAATTCTTCCGGCTCAATGTGGATGTCGGAAGCGGAAAGGCTGATTGCTCCGGCAAACAACATCTCAATGGTTTCGGTGACGCGGCGGGAATTGTTTATGGTCGCGATTTTGTTTAGTTCATTGATGGCGTCTTCTTTATTTTTTATATTACTCATAAACTTGGCAATATCTTCGGTGTCGATATCAAAAACTCCTTTTTTACGAGCAGAAGATTCTATTAGGTCGGCATATCTGGCCCAGGCATGTTCCAAGCTGCTGGAAGAACACATATAAACCTGGATATTTTGCCGGTCGTTTTGTATTTCGGATAAGGCGCTTAGGGTAATGGGGTCGTTTGGGTTTTTGACCGCTATGGAAATGAGATTGTGGGTAAAATCAAATATTACCAATTTCGCCTCCCGGGCTTTGGCCTCAGGATAGAGAGCTACCGCTTCCGGATTGATGGTGTAGCCATGAAGATTGATGTAATCAAAACCGTATTGTGGTGCCAGGGTTTGAATCAATTTCTCCTCTTCGCTTTTTCTTAAATCGTCAATCCTAACGTTAGAAAATTCATCGTTGAATTTAATCATACTGGAAAAAGTATAGCATGGTCCCAATACTAATTAAAAATCTTACCCAACTCCACACTGTTTGCGACGGGCGGAGCAAACCGTGTGTGGGTTTGTGGCCGGAGCTATTGTTTTATTCAAAAACTCAGGTATAGTAAATTACGGTTTCAAGTTAGTTATTTTTCAATATTGGTTTGGAGGATGATGTGATGAACAAGATAAAAGTAATTTTGTCTGTCTTCGGTTTAAGTATTGTTTTGGCCGGTTGCGCCGCTCCTATGGTGGCGCAAATGGCTCTTAGCGGGGCTTCCATAGTAGGCACTAACGCGCTCTTTGGCAGAAGTTCCAGAGGGTCGATGGAAGATCGCAAGCAGGTTCTCTGTGCTCGTCTCGAACAAGATTCGCGAGACAAGGGCTGGTCAGAGGAGCAGGTCAGGGATAAATTAGAATCCTATAAATGCCGGAAGGGATTCTACTAAAAATGACTTATGGTGTTTAGTACCGCAATTGATTTTTGATTGCGGTACGTTTGACTATGAATAAAAAATACACGATTTTTGATTTGACTGAACTGAAAGCTTTGGCGACTCTGCTGGTGAATGATTTTCTTTCTAAAATCAAAACCTCAGACCAAGCTACTGTGGTGGCTTTGTCGGGAGATTTGGGGGCTGGTAAGACGGCTTTGGTTAAGCTGGTGGCAAAGGAGCTTGGTATTTTTGAAACCATAACCAGCCCCACTTTCAATATTATAAAGCTGTATCAAATCACCGGTCATGAAAAATTTAAACAACTGGTACACATTGACGCGTACAGAATCGACGATATTTCTGAATTGCGACCTTTGCGTTTTGCTGAATTTTTAAACGACAAGAATAATTTGGTTTGCATTGAGTGGCCCGAAAAAATAAAAGCAGTTTTGCCGGCGGATACTATAAATATTTCCATAAAAATTTTGCCGGCGGAAGAAAGAGAAATTACTTTCAACTGAATACTGATTTTTGTCTAGTGCGAGATGGTCAAAAAATCAGTATACTGATGTTATGTCCGTTTCTAAAAAAAATAAAGACCGTTTAGTGATATTGGATGCTCACGCTATCTTGCACCGAGCGTATCATGCTCTACCGGATTTTACCTCTCCTAGCGGCGAGCCAACCGGAGCTTTGTATGGGGTGGTAGCTATGCTTCTAAAAATAGTTGAAGACTTTGACCCGAAATATATCGTGGCTTGTTTTGATTTGCCAGAACCAACCTACCGCCACGATGCTTTTGCCGACTACAAAGGAAAACGAGAAAAAACCGACGAATCTTTAGTGGCTCAGATTATTCGCTCACGGGATATTTTTACGGCTTTTGGTATTCCTTTATACGAACAAGTTGGTTTTGAAGCGGATGATTTGCTCGGTACTATCGCCAAGCAAACCGAAAGCCTACCAAATCTGGAAGTAATTATTGCTTCCGGCGACATGGACACCATGCAGTGCGTGGACGGCAAGAGAGTGCGAGTATACACTTTAAAAAAGGGAATTAAAGACACTATTATCTATGACGAAAAAGCGGTGAAAGAACGTTTTGGTTTCCTGCCCAGATTGATTCCTGATTACAAAGGTTTGCGTGGGGACGCTTCAGACAATATCCCAGGCATTGTCGGTATAGGTGAGAAGACAGCCACTGAGCTAATCACCAAATTTGGCAGCGTTGACGCTATTTATAAAAAATTAAAAAAAGACGAAGCGGCTTTCGTGGCAGCCGGCATCAAGCCGAGAATTATTGGTTTACTAAAAGCCGGCGAAGAAGAGGCACAGTTTTCAAAAATGCTGGCCACGATACGGGTGGACGTACCGATAACTTTTTCGCTGCCAGACAAGTCTTGGCGAGAGGGGATTGAGATAGAAAAAATCGCCGTCCTATTTAGCGAGCTCGGATTCAAAACGCTGATGTTGAGAATGAAAACCATCTTAAAAATTGATTCAGATATTTCTCTGGCGGAACAGATTCAAAATATAGATAAGAACGAGGTTGAGCAAGCTGGTATTTTGCTGTGGTTGCTTGAAAGCGAAAGAACCAACTCTGGTTTGAATGACATCATTGATTATGGACGCTCCAGATTTGATAGTGGCGATTTTACGGAAATAAAAAAACAGCTTTTGGATCAGGTGGAAAAACATCAAAAATTAAAAGCAGTTTATGAAAATATAGAACTGCCGCTTAGGGCGGTGGTGGCAAAAATGAGTGAATTCGGTATTAAATTAAATGTTGATTATTTGCGAGTTTTATCCAAGAAAATGCATGAAGAACTGGCAATTTTGCAGGCTGATATCTACAAAGCTGCGGATATGGAATTTAATATCAATTCACCAAAACAGCTGGGAGAGGTTTTGTTTGACAAGCTTGGCTTGAAACCAAAAAACCAGAAAAAGACCGCCGGCGGACAGCGTTCGACCAAAGAATCCGAATTGGAAAAACTAAAAACCGCCCATGAAATTATTCCCAAATTATTACGCTATCGTGAATTGCAAAAATTAGTTTCTACCTATGTCGATACTTTGCCTGAGGAGGTCGGTGCGGACGGCCGCGTTCACACTACTTTTTTGCAGACTGGTACGACCACAGGACGGGTTTCTTCCAAAGACCCAAATTTGCAAAATATTCCCATTCGCACCGAAGAAAGTCGGTCGATCAGGCGAGCATTTGTGGCTAGTGAAGGATTTCAAATGGTGGGAATTGATTATTCACAAATTGAACTCCGAATTGCCGCTATTATGTCTAAAGACATGAAGATGATAGATATTTTCAGACGTGGCGAGGACGTGCATACTGGAGTGGCGGTGCGAGTTTTTGGAGTGAATGCTGATGAGGTAACCAGTGAAATGCGCCGCAAAGCCAAGATAATAAATTTTGGTATTCTTTACGGCATGGGTGTAAATGCTTTGCGGGCTAATTTGGGAGAGGATACCAGCCGCGAGGAAGCGCAGACATTTTTCAACGCTTATTTTCATACTTTCACCCGCTTGGCTGAATATTTGGAAGAGACAAAAGAATTTGCTAGAAATCATGGCTACACCGAAACTTTATTCGGGCGGCAACGCCATTTTCCGGGAATAAAATCTTCCGCTCCTTTTATAAAAGCGCAAGCTGAAAGAATGGCCATCAATGCGCCGATTCAAGGTACGGCCGCCGACGTGATGCGGATAGCCATGAATAATGTTTATAGTTATCTGGATTTGGAAAACAAACTTGATGATGTCAGAATGTTGCTACAGGTGCATGATGAATTGGTTTTTGAAATCAAGACTGAGTTGGTGGATGAAGTGGTACCAAAATTGGTGGCTATTATGGAAGGGGTTCTGGCTGATAAAGAAAATCATGGAGTGCCGATAAAAGTGGATGTGGCGATTGGTTTGAATTGGGCGGATTTGGAGGATAAGAAATTTTAGTTTATGTTGGCGGTATTTTACGGTAGTGATCAAATTAAAGTTCGAGAAGAAGCTCATAATTATATTGATAATTTAATCAAAGATGATCAGCTCTTGGTGCGATTGGAACCTGACAATTACGAAGCCGGACAACTTTTAAATTTGAGCGCGGCGGCGGTTTTGTTTGGTCTACCGCCGATTTATCTGCTTGATACTTTTTCCAATCAGGTTGATTTGTATTCTGAGCTGCTTGAGCATCTGGAGGACTTGGCGTCATCAGATTATATTTTTGTGGTGATAGAAAAGGAACTAAACGCCAATAGCAAAAAACTTTTTACTAAACACACCGACAAGCTCATAGAACTAAAAAAGGCGGCAGGGGATTATAAATTCAATATATTTAGTTTGGCGGAAGCTTTGTCAAATAAAGATAAGCGCCGGCTGTGGGTGCTTTTGCAAGAGGCGAAAAAAAACAATCTTTCCTCGGAGGAAATTATTGGCACTTTGTGGTGGCAGTTGAAAACCCTGCGGCTGGCCTTGCTTACTGGCTCATCCACGGAAGCCGGCGTGAAAGATTTTCCCTACAACAAAGCCAAGCGCGCCTTGAGAAATTTTAAAACCGGCGAGATTGAAGACTTGTCTTTCAAATTATTAAAACTTTACCATGATGGTCATGCCGGCAAGAGGGATATTGATTTGGCGCTTGAGGAATGGGTGTTGACCCTGTAGAATTCAGTGATGTCGAATTTACTGCAAAGAGCTTTTGTTGATAATCGAGACCGATTATTTTTCTTGGTCAATGACGCTTTGGCAATAATCACTATTATTTCCATAATCACGCTGGTACTGGAAACAGTTCCGTCTTTGGAAAAATATTCAACCTGGTTTTTGATTATCGAATGGGTGACGGTGGTATTTTTTCTGGCGGAGTATGTCGGCCGCTTGTACGTGGCTACGCCAAAACGCAAGTATGCGCTTAGTTTTTTGGGAATAATTGATTTGGTGGCTATTTTACCGACTATTCTTGGACTCGGTAATTTCACTTTTTTGAAATCTGCTCGCGCGGTGCGGTTAATCCGACTTTTGCGAATGTTTAGATTATTAAAAATTACCCGCATGCCAAAGGGTACTGATCCGGAAGAATCACTGGGCGTTTTTGGATTTAATATTTTGATTTATTTCGTTGTGCTACTTTTTGGTTTATTGGTTACCGGTACTTTGATTTATTTGGCAGAATCATTGGCGGAAAGTATACCAGCTGGTATGTTGTGGTCTTTGAAAATATTTATGGGTATTACGGTGACTGAGCCACAGGCCGGAGTGGGAATGGTGATTTTTGTCATCACCAAATTCATCGGTCTTTTACTACTCGGCCTCTTGGTGGGAGTGGTTGGCAATGTATTTAATTGGCTGCTTTTGGGAGGCAAAAAAGTGGTATAGACACTTCCACCCCTCCCCAGCCAAACGTCTTACTAGTTTTTTGTGCGCCCACTAGGGATCGAACCTAGGACCTTCTCCTTAAAAGGGAGCTG
Source organism: uncultured Candidatus Saccharibacteria bacterium (assembly GCA_964399295.1). Lineage (GTDB taxonomy): Bacteria > Patescibacteriota > Minisyncoccia > Phycocordibacterales > UBA918 > OLB19. Next base: position 71,114 of record CAYNQD010000002.1, read on the forward strand.
CTCTACCGGCTGAGCTATGGGCGCATATATTGGTTTTTGTGGCAACACTTTACCATATTACATGAGTAAATCAAATAAAAATAGAGGCTTCAGTGCTAATTGCCCCCACAGCAACTCACTATTTGCTCCGCCCTCCGCCCCAATAACCGCCCTACGCAAACAGTGAGTTGCTGTGGGGGCAATAGATTACCAACAGATTATTTGTTAAGCTAACAAACACCATGAAACAAGTTATTTTGCACGACATCAGGAGTAATTATAATGTTGGTGCGATTTTTAGGACTGCTGACGCGACCGCGGTTTCCAAAATTTATTTGACCGGATATACGCCCGCGCCGCAGGATCGTTTTGGGCGGGAGGTGGCTGAGATTAGTAAAACCGCTTTGGGTGCGGAAAATTTTGTGTCTTGGGAACAGGTGGAGGACATTTTGTCTTTGCTGGAAAAATTAAAAAACGCCGGCTCCAAAATTGTGGCCATTGAACAATCAGAAAATTCAGTTTCACTTTATGATTTTAAAGTACCGGATAATGTCGTTTATATTTTGGGTTCGGAGACGGCAGGTCTGTCGAAAGAAATTATCAGTGCGGCGGATATGGTTGTGGAAATACCGATGAGCGGCCGAAAAGAATCATTGAATGTCTCGGTAACGGCGGGGGTGGTGTTGTATCATATATAGATTATGTTTGTTTGGCTTTCTTCTACTCCCAAGTTGGCTTTATATTTTTTAAGCGGGATTTTGTTGGGGGTGGGATTTGTCTGGAGTCAATTATGGATTTTAGTTTTTTTGGGAATATTTTTATACTTACTGATTCTTAGTAGGACAGAATCTTTAAAACCAGTTTTGTTGGGAAGTTTTATTACCTTTACCGTCAAAACTCTTTTTGCCACTTCGGTCTTCTGGAGCGTTTATCCGATTACCTGGCTGGAGCTTGATTTGGGTTTGTGGGAACTGCCCATCATTGGTCTGTACTGGATTTCCATATCTGCGTTTATTGGTTTGGGTGGAGTGGTGGGTGGTTTTTTGATTTGGTTTGCGCACCAGAAAGTTCAGGTGGCTTTTTTTGCAATACTATTACCATTCATTTTTATTGCTAGCGAAATCTTTGGTTCGCTGATGTTTTCTATTTTGACTTATGGTGAAGGCGGCTCAATAAATACTGCCTATAGTCTTGGGTATATCGGCTATTTACTGGGAGAGCATAATTGGCTGGTGCAAACGGCGGTTTTTGGCGGGGTTTATATTTTAACAGCGCTGGCGGTGTTGCTTGGATTTTTATTTTGGCTTTTATACGAGCAGACCTCCAGGAAAATATTTTTCTATATCAGTGTTGCTGTGTTGGTGGTATTGTACTCAACTGCCAACGTGCCAATCTTAGAAACAGAAGCGGGAAATAACCACAAAACAACAATCGCGATTGTTGATACTGAATTTGTCGGAGATTTTCATAAAATGGAAAACCACAAAGAATACAAACGCGAGCAAATTCTTGAAGCGGTGGCGTTTGCTCTGAAGCTGGAACCGGATTATGTGCTTTTGCCTGAGAACTCAGAGTTCAACAATCTCAATTTAGTCGCCAAAGGCGCTTACGATTTATTTCGTTTTCAGTATGGAAATCCAAGCGTTGTTCTCATTGACAGCGGAGCCGCTTTTTTGAGTAGCGACAAAACCGCGGTCGTCAGAGCAACTATCTATGATGGGATAAATAAAACCGGCTGGGCGGTGGACAAGCAATACCTGGTGCCGCAAGGTGAGTTTATGCCCCATGTCTACCTCGGAGCTTTAAACATCTTGGGGCGGGAAAGTACTTTAAAAAATATAGAAGCCAAACTTTATTTTCGTCCGGGTCCTTTAGCTAGCCAGGTAGAATTGCCAGCGGTTATTCCGGCGGTACTGTTTTGTTTTGAGAGTGTTGACCCTTATGGTGTGCGGCGCTTGCTGAAAGCCAGGCCGGGTATTCCTTTTGTCGCTCATCCCATCTCTCACGCTTGGTTTCACCAGTCAGAAGCATTGCATCGTCAGCTTGACACTATGTTGAAAATTCAAGCTATCTGGAATCAAACCACCATCATCAGCGCCGGCAATATGGCCAGTGGCCTGATGTATACAAAAAAAGGGAAGACAGTCGTGCCGGTTGAAGCTGGAGTTGGAGAAAGGTGGCGAGTTAGTTTGGTGTCTTTGTAGGGAGTTGATTTAATTCTTCTTGTACGACTTCAGCATCACTCCAAACAGTCTTGGTGCCGTTTGCACCCATAATGTACGGATCAGTGCCTTTGCCGGAAACAATGACATAGCCTCCGTCTGGAGCTTTTTCCAAAGCTACTCTAATCGCTTCCCGTCTATCCATTATTATTTCCAGCTTGTCTTTGTCTGTTATTCCCTTGGCCATCTGCTCGACTATCGAGCGCGGGTCTTCGTCGTAGGGATCTTCGTTGGTGAGAATTATTTGATCGCAATATTTGTCGGCAATTGCGCCCATTTCCGGCCTTTTCCAGCTATCGCGCCCGCCGCCGGTGTTGCCAAGGACACAAACTTTTGTGATGTCAGGAAAGGCTTGATAAAGCTTCTCTAGCGAATCGGTAGTGTGAGCATAGTCGACAATCGCGGTAATATTTTTTTCAGCGTTTTTGGGACTGGAAAATTTTTCCACCCGACCGGCGATTTTTGTGATGTTTCTAAAAGCTTTGTCGATGGTGAAATAAGAAATTCCGAAAGCTCGGGCGAGAGTGATGACGGAGAGGATGTTGTAGACATTAAATAGGCCAATCAAAGGTACACGGATGGTGGTGTCATTAAAAACCAAACTAACGCTTTCCCGGTGCAATGAATATAGTGACAAATCATTAAGCGAGTAGGGAATATTGTATTCAACATCAAAATTCAAAAAATCCTGCCCGTGTTCGTCGTCGATGTTGGCCACTATAAAACGCGGGCGTTTGATTGAATTTTCCACGGTCTTAGCGATATCGAGCTTGGCTTTTTTGTATTTTTCAAAAGAACCATGGGACTCGATGTGTTCGGGGGTAAGATTGGTAAAGATGAGAGCGTCCAGTTCTAAAAACTGATGGCGGAATTGTCTGGAGCCTTCGGAAGTGATTTCGACAACGGCGTGCGTGCAGCCAGCCTCAACCGCCCGCCGCAAAAAACGTTGCACAAAAAATCGCCCCGGCATAGTCATTTTAAATAAGTTTCGCTCCACGTCTTCGCCAATCTTGAATTGGATGGTTGAAAGCGAGGCGACTTTGTGGCCTTCGGCTTCCAGAACGCGGGTCATGAGCTCGGTGACTGTTGATTTTCCTTTGGTACCGGTCACGCCAATGATGAAGATTTCCTTGGATGGGTGTTTGTACCAGCGGTCGGCCAGATAAGCCAGTGCGTAATGATAATGGGGAAGAACTAGATTTAACAAAGGTTTCGGAATCAATTTCTTTAAAAACAGTATAAGCTGTGACATGTATATAGTATACGAGTAATCACCCTTTTTGCCAAAAGATAAGGGGTTTTTAAGGAATTGGAATCTGCTTCAATACCGCCTGGACTAGGGTTTTGGTGTCGTCGGTATTATTCATTTTTATGACATAGGAACGAGCTTCTTTGGGATCGTAGCCCAGAGTGATGAGAGCGTCGATGGCATCAATCTGCGTGGCGGACAATTGCCCACTGGCGAGGGAAGTGTCGGTCTCAAAAGCCGGCAGCGAATCAATTTTTCCCGACAAGTAATTTACAATACTCACCGCTGTTTTTTTGCCGATGCCGGAGAGTTTGTGGAGCTGGTCTGCGTCTTGCGCTAGGGCTGAGTTGTACAGCAGTCGAGTATCGGCTTGATTTAAAATACCAAGCGCGGACTTCGGCCCGATCTTGGGAATGTTTAGCAGCAGCTCAAAATAAATCAATTCGGTTTGTTCGGTGAAGCCATACAAATCAAGAGCGGTTTCGCGGACAGCCAAATACGTATACAAAAAAACAGTTTCATTGAGAATGAATTGGCGGCGGCTGGTGTTGGTGTAGACTTGGTAGCCGATTTTGTTTACCATGACCACGATACTGTTGTCGGTGATGGCGGAGACTGTTCCTTCAAGTTGGCGAATCATAAATGTGTTTGTATTGTATCTAAAAGTGGGGATTTTGTAAGTAGTGTTTAATTAAGTGAGGTCAGGTAATTCTTGTCTGTTCCATCCAAAATTCGTTCGTGTTTTTCTTGTAAAATTTTGGTGATGGCACCGATTTTGCCGTCGCTGATTTGGCGTGCGTCCACTTCTTTTACATGAGCAATGAAAGAAGATGTTCCGCAGGCAAAAATTTCTTCCGCGGTATATAGCTCGGTCAAATCTATGCTTCGGGCTTGGTGGGGGATGTTTAGGTCTTTAGCTAGTTCCAGAATTGTTTGCCGATTGATTCCTTCCAGTAGGTCTGAGGCGGTGTCGGGAGTGACGAGCACGCCGCGACTAACGATAAAAATATTGGCCGCGCTTAATTCACACACGTGTCCCTGAGTATCAAGAAAAATACAATCATCATAACCACTATCCAAAGCGTCTTGTTTGGCCAAAACGGAATTCACGTAAGCACCGTTGACCTTGGCTCTGGAAGGGATAACATAATCTGGTATTCGCCTCCACACGCTGGTCTTGAGCCGCATGCCGTTTTGGGGAACGATGGGCAAGGCTTCGTACACAAAAATACTTAAAGTGGTATTGAGGCCGCGCGAGCGAGTGCCTGGCACCAGCTCATCAACATGGATAGTGGCGCGCACAAAAACATTCTCGGTCAAATTATTGGCCGCTATCAATTCCGTCACCACTTTTAAAAATTTTTCGTAAGTCCATTTGGGCTCAAAGGTGTCGATGCCGATGATGCGGGCGGAATTGATTAGGCGGCGATAGTGGTCGGGTAGGCGAAAAGCAGCCGCGCCGTCACTGGTCATGACGACGGGGAAGACGGTGTAGACGCTTAGTCCGTAAAGCACCGCCGCCGAGGCGATGTTTAAATTGGCGGTTTCTGTCGGGATTATTTTGTCTTTGAAGTAAGCTTTGATGTAAAGTTTTGCCATTGCCTTAAGATTAACATTTTTCTTGGGGAGTGAGAATGGTGTCTTTCCAGCAAAAAAAGTTGCTTTTTTGTCGCTAATACCGTATAGTGCTGTCACTTAAATAAAACATATGCCGATAACAAAAGGAGCCAAAAAAGCCCATATTCAATCAGAAAAAAAGCGCGTGTATAATATTCGTCGCAAGAGTGTGTTGAGTGATGTGGTCAAAGATGTAAATAAAGCGGTGCTAGCGGGAGATGCTACCAAAGCTAAAGAGTTGTTACCAAAAGCCTACAAAGCGATTGATAAGGCCGCAAAGCGAGGAGTTATTAAAGACAATACCGCTGCCCGCAAGAAGTCGCGTTTGACCGCTAGAGTAAAGTCAGTTAAGTAGTATTAAAGTAAAACCACCCGCAAGGGTGGTTTTTTGAAAGAAAGGATAGAGCTGGCTTTATTAAAGTAATTGTGGTACAATTAGGGTATAACTTATGGAATCACAATTATTGGAAATTATTGCTCAAGAGCTAGGTGTGGAGCCGGCTACGGCTGTTATTGTTTTGGTGGTTTTGGCGATTTGGTCAACGGTTTGGAAAGGTTTGGCGCTGTGGCGTGCTGCTGAGCTCAGACAAAAATGGTGGTTTGTGGCTCTATTGTTCGTCAATACTTTTGGCCTTTTGGAAATAATCTATCTCTTTTTCATTACCAAAAAAGTCAAAAGCGAGGAGTTGAAGTAGGGGTATTATTTCCCTTAGTTTTTGGTGGAAAGAAAAGAGGCACGGCGCCTTTGGTGCCGTGCCTCTTTTCTTTAATTGGTTAATAATTATTTCTTAGTAAAGACAACCAGGCCGGAATCATCACGCAAAAGTAGTACCAAATCACCGTCTTCGGTAAATACAAAGTGTGAAGTGTTGGCAATCATGCCTGAAAACTCTGCTTCCTGTGAACCTTCGCAGTACATCATGGTCGAGGCTAGTGGCCCGAAAGTGATGGTTTTTTCAGCTTCTACGGTGTAGCCGCCGCTAAAACCATTACAATCTGTTTTTCCATAAACTCGCCCTGCTGCGGGATCAAAGGTCAAAGTAAACGCACCAGCCTCATTGGGGGTGATCACTTCATCGTCATTCATTTGAGTCTCTTGCCAAACCCACTCATGGTCGGACAAGCCGGTTTCATCCAAAGTGACAGACGCTTCTACTTCTGTACTACCAACAAACAATCGCTCCTCGCCCATAGAGAGACTTATCTCATCGCCTTTATTCCACAGTTCCAAGCCAGTTTCTTCGTTGACATAGCGTGCTCCAGAAGCAGAAATTGCCTGTGTAAAGACTAGGTCAACGTAATCAAGTCCGTTTAGGGTCGCGGTCTCGTCTTCGTTATTAAAAGTGACGGTGATGGCTTCACCATTATCTGCGTTGGTAAAGGTAAACGCCGCTGGGGTTGTTTCGGGTGCTATTTGTTTATCTTCCGCGCGGTCTCTGGTTATCCAAACAACCGCTACTAAAACCACTAGGGCTAAAATTATAATTTTTATTTTCATAGACTTTCATTGTACCAATTTTAACGGCGGCCTATTCCATAATTATAAACATCTTCTTTATGTGCTAAAATGTGGGTTACGCATGGACGATAAACAATCCTATCTTTCTAACTTCAAAAAGCTGCCGGCTGTAGATAAAACGCAGTTGGTCTTGAGTGCCTTTATAAAACTCTCGCTCGTGTTGGCGCTTATTTTTGCAGTTGTGGAAAAAGAGTGGACGACGGTCTTCGTGTGTGTCATTGCTCTTTTGGTAACGCTATTTCCTTTGTATCTGGAGCGCAACCACCGTTTTTATATTCCCATAGGTTTTGAGTTTATCATTGTTCTTTTTGTTTGCATGACGCTTTTTCTGGGAGAGGTGCATGGCTTCTACACGCATTTTTGGTGGTGGGACATCGTCTTGCATACCGGCTCTGGTTTGACTTTCGGTTTTCTTGGCTTTCTCGTTTTGTATTCACTACACTTAAATGGCAAGTTTCAGGTATCTCCGGCACTCATTGCTTTTTTGGCTTTCTCGGTGTCTTTGGCGACAGGTGTGGTGTGGGAAATATTTGAATTTTCCATGGATTCTCTTTTTGGTTTTAATATGCAAAAGAGCGGTCATCTTGATACGATGTGGGACTTGATCGTAAATACGTTTGGGGCTTTCGTCGCTTCATCTTATGGCTACATCTTCATGCGTCACCGCAAGCGCGGCCTGGGTATCTTTCATTATTATCTTGATAGCTACCTTTCAAGGAAGAAAGGTTAGTGTCGGAACTCAATCAATGGACAAATCGTTTTAAGATTTATCTACTAAATAAAGTGGAGAAGTAAACTTCTCCGAATCTTAATCAAGTTGGAGGGAGGAGTTAGGACTCCTCCTCTTCATCCTCCTCCTCTTCTACCCAAAATCCATCCCCTTCTCCGCAGAAGGGGCACTCTTGTTCACCGGCGTGGATCCATTGCCCACAACCACTGCACTGTTGTGTGTTCATACTACTCTCCCTACACCAACGCTCGTCTTCACCATGAAGACCGTCAACGGGTGCCTAAATTTAGGATTAAAAATACAATCTATCTTTTAGATAATTATAATCTTAATCCTAAATCCAGGTTGGAGTTGTGAAATAACTAATCTCTACAGAGTTTCAAACTTTCGCTTAAAACCCTGATAAAGTGTATTAAAATAGTACATTTTTATATTTATGGAAATAAATGAAACTTTAGAAAGCATTGGTTTGCAAAAACAAGAGATAAAATTATATCTAGACCTGTTAGAACACGGCCATTCTACCGTTGCTGAATTGGCAAGGAGGACAAACTTGCATCGACCTTACGTGTATAAAGCTTTGCCTCATCTAATCAAAAAGAAGCTTGTAACCAAAGGCCCGTTTGGTAAACGTACTTTGTACATGGCGGAATCACCCGAAAAATTGGAAGTGGCTTTGGAAGAAGCAAAGCATAAAATACAAAAAATCATTCCTGAACTCCAAAGCATGTATGTCACTGTAGGTAAAAGACCGATAGTAAAATACTTAACGGGAATTGAAGGTATTGAAACGGTATTTGCCGATATCATGACAGTGCTGAAAAAAGAAGATGTTTATTATCGTTACAGCAGTGTTTCAAAGTCTGTGTGGAATACTTATTTTAAAAAGAATTACTTACCCAAAGGCTACAAACAAAAAATTACCGAAAAAAATATCGGCAGATTGGTAATCTGCGGTGAGGCACAAGCTGGTATTTTGCAAAAAGAGATTGATGTTAGTGTCAAAATTATACCGGAAAAATTTGATCAGTTTGAGGATAATATCGTCCATATCGTCTACGCCAACAAAGTCGCTTTTATTGATTACGAAACAGAAACAGCCATTATTATCGAAAGTAAACGCTTCGCTAATTTTCAAAAGAAGATATTTTTGTTGTTATACCGAAAATTATAATAGAAACAGATAAATCTATTCTATATTAGAGTTTCATTTTCCCTTCAAAATAATCTCACTTACTTCCATATTTTTGGGTAGATCCAAAATTTGTTTTATCAGTTTTGCCACGGCTGCCGGGTCCATATAGTGTTCATCTTTGACATCAAAGATGAACACTTTTTTAAAAAAGTTGGTTTTTATGCCATCAGGACAAAAACTAATGACTCGACACGGAGTATCTTTTAATTCTTCCTGTAGACTTTTTGTATAACCTCTCGCTGCCCATTTTGAAGCCGAATACACAGGCTCGTTATTTTTTACGGTCTCGGTATCGCAAATCACATTTAAAATATCCGTTTGATCATTTTTGATGCGCTCAAATAGGTTTGATACTAGGAGTAGGGGAGCCTTGAGATTTGTGGACATTAGTCTTTTTATCTCGTCTTCAGTGATACTGTCGAAACTTTCGCGACTATAAATACCAATGCAATTTATGATGTGTTCTAGCGGCTCGTTCATTTTTAGAATTTCCTGAGCAGCCTTTTCAATCTCCGTTCCCTCGCGCAAAGATAAAGAGATATTTGCATCGGCATATTCAGATTTATTTCGAGAGATATTTACAACGGTCTTACCGGCTTCTTTATATAGTTTTGCCACCTGAAGTCCGAGTCCGTCGCTAGCGCCTGTTATTACAATCATAAGTTGAATTATATCAATATTAAAAGAGTGTTTTCTTATTTACTCCACATTTCCTTCCGGTCCGATACCCCAAAAACTGTCCACTGGAGAGTTTTCGATAATTTTACTACCACCAGTCTTTTTCAGGATATCACATACGTCTTGATGTTGTGTTGCTTTCGCGCACAGTATTTCTTCCATCACGGCGACTCTTTCTTCACGCCATGTCGGTGGTAGTTTGTCTTTATTCGCGTCCGATATTTCCTTAACCAAATAGGGACTTTTTGCCAACAAGACAATGTTTGCTACGCTTCTATGACTCGCAGAGAATTTTTTCCATTGAAACGCGTGTTCTGCGTTTGGAAAGCCTTTTCTTAACAAATAACAATAAATACATATTGACAAACGATAAATAGTAAATTAAGCTGTATTTATTAACAATACATAAAGAATCATTTATGAAAAGAAGCTTAATTATATTTCTTCAGGTTGTCATTTTTTTCGTTGGTATCGGCGTACTTGCTCTTATGCTCGTAGGGCCACACTTTGAGGGTAGAAATGCCGATGCCACGCTCTTTGAGATTTATTTCAAAGACCCATTTCTGGCGTATGTGTATGTAGCGTCCATTGCGTTTTTTGTGGCGTTGTATCAGGCGTTTAAATTGCTCGGATATATCTGGCAAAATAAGGTATTCTCGGGAGCGGCCGTAAATACTTTGCGGACTATCAAATATTGCGCGCTGTCTCTAATCGGGTTTATCGTTGGAGCGGAAGGTTATCTTTTTGTCGTACAGCGCAAGGTGGAGGAGGATATTGCGGGTGGGGTAATGATGGGTCTGGTGCTGATTTTTATTTCTTCCGTGGTGGCCACTGCTGCGGCTGTGTTTGAAAAAACTTTGCAGAACGCCGCCGATATAAAATCAGAAAACGATTTAACTGTATAACCGTATGGCAATTATAATCAACATAGACGTGATGTTGGCAAAAAGAAAAATGAGTGTCACTGAGCTGGCGGAAAAGGTAGGTATCACCATGGCCAATATTTCCGTACTGAAAAACGGCAAGGCTAAAGCCGTTCGACTATCGACCTTGGAAGCAATTTGCAAAGCGCTAGACTGCCAACCGGGGGATATTTTGGAGTATAAAAGGTAGTTCAAAGTAATCTGTGGGCATGTCATAATGCTACACTATATATTATGTACCGGACTTTAAAACAATATTTTGGCTACGATGAATTTAGGCCTTTGCAGAAAGAAATTATTGAGCGTGTGCTGGAGAAAAAGGATTGCTTGGTTTTGATGCCGACTGGCGGTGGGAAGTCACTTTGTTTTCAGTTGCCGGCATTGTTGCAAGCAGGAATTACCGTTGTGGTTTCGCCGCTGATTTCGCTGATGAAAGATCAGGTTGACGCGCTCTTGGGAAACGGCATCAACGCCGCACTCATCAACAGCTCCCTCACTTCAGACGAAATTGACAATGTAATTCAAAAAGCCCGCAGTGGTGAAATTAAAATTTTGTATATTACCCCGGAACGACTGGCGCTCGCTTCGTTTGAAGCAATTTTGCGTACGTTGCCGGTGGGGCTATTTGCGATTGATGAGGCGCATTGCATCTCTGAGTGGGGCCACGACTTCAGGCCAGATTACCGCAACCTCAAATCACTACGGCAAAAATTTCCAAACGTACCGATTATCGCGCTGACAGCGACAGCAACCGAAAAAGTGCGGGCGGATATCGTGCGGCAGCTGGCTTTGCCTAGTCCTAATATTTTTACCTCCAGTTTCAATCGGCAAAATCTTAGCTATGAAGTCTTGCCCAAAAAAGATTCGTTTAGAACTATTTTGTCGTTAGTGTCTTTATATAAAGATGAAAGCATTATTGTTTATTGTTTTTCGCGCAAAGACACCGAAACAATTGCGGAGAAGCTCAATAAGCAAGGATACAAAGCCGGCACCTATCACGCCGGACTAAGTGCCGATGCTCGCCGAGATAATCAAGAAAAATTTATTCGCGACGAAATCCAGATAATGGTGGCCACAATTGCTTTTGGAATGGGAATTGATAAGCCGGACGTGCGTTTGGTTATTCATCATAGTCTGCCGAAATCAATTGAGGGTTATTATCAAGAGACAGGCAGGGCTGGGCGAGACGGATTGTCAGCCCGCTGCGTGCTTTTGTTTTCCATGGCGGATAAATTTAAACACGACTACTTCATCGACCAGCTGGCTGATGGAGAAGAAAAGGCGCAAGTCCAAGACAATCTAAATCAGTCGGTGCGGTATGGTTATCTCGGCAGCTGCCGCCGAAAATTTCTACTCAGTTATTTTAACGAAAACTACACGGAAGCAAATTGCGGGAATTGTGATCAGTGCGTCGTGCCGACACCGCTCGTATTGCAAAAAATGAGCAGCGAAAAAAGCCCAACCAAAACACCGGCAGTCTTCTCTGCCGAAAATAGCAACTACGACGGAGCGCTCTTTGAAAAATTGCGGCAGGTGCGGACAGCTGAAGCCGGTCGTCAGCGGGTAGCACCCTACATGATTTTTGGCGACAAAACTCTCAGAGAAATGGCGATACACAAACCACAGACCAAAGAAGCTTTTCTAAACATCAGCGGCGTCGGCGAAAAGAAATTGGCGCAATTTGGCGAGTTGTTTATGGCGGCGATTAGGGAGCACTAAGGTATACTTATTTATTATTAAGTTATCCAATACAAAATATTTTTACTGAATATTCTCTTTCATCAAATATATCTGACCATTCCTCACTATTTTTTAATCCAAAAAATTCCGCGCATGCTTGCACTGGGGTAGTTCATTTGATAAAGTTGAATTTATGAAACTTCTAGTATTTAAAATCGTACTCGCCATAAATACGGCCGCGCTAGCTATACTTTTTGCAGTATGGTGGAACAACGGTCGCGAGGACACGTGGTTTTTTATAACAATGGGGATAATTGTTTTGTCATCATTTTTGTATGTATCACCTCGTAAGAAAGATGGGGAATAATAGGATTCGCTTGAGGTATTCTAACACAAAACTACCAAATTGTCAATGCGGAGAGAGAGGGATTCGAACCCTCGAGGAGCTTTCACCCCTAACGGTTTTCAAGACCGCCGCCTTCAACCACTCAGCCATCTCTCCGTGATTATTTAATTTTCTGCAATTCTCTTAATATTAGTAGAGCTTTGGCGTATTATCCATTAATTCAGAATAGTCGCTATCGCTCCTTTCTTCATTGAACACTCAGCCATCTCTCCATTATTATTTAGTTTTTTAATTCTCCAACGATCTCTATATTAACGGCATCCCGTTAGCAACAGATACTACCAAATTAGTTGAAAAATGTACAATGTCCTATGCTATAATTCTTGCAACATGGAACCATCAGCACGAGCCATCACCTGGGAAGCCCCGGATCATCATCATACGGAAAAGGGAAGTGATTGGTATTTTTCGTTTATTATTGTAGTGATAGCGGCCGTTATCGCGGCTTTGCTGTTTAATAACACCCTATTTGCTTTGTTGTTGGGCGTGTCGGGATTGGCTTTGCTTATTGTGGCCAATAAAAAGCCTTTGGTCATACCTTTTGGTGTGACCGTACGCGGCATAAGGGTTGACGACCACCTTTATCCCTACCCAACCTTAAAATCGTACCATATTGATGAGGACGACGTAAATGGCCCTCAGTTGTTGGTGTTGACCAAGCACCACTTCATGCCTCTGCTGGTTTTGCCCATTCCGCCTGAATATGTGGACGACATCGAAAGCATTTTGAAAGGCCGATTGAAAGAGGAATTTCTGGAAGAATCTTTCTTTGTTAAGGTACTGGAAAGATTTGGATTTTAGGGTATACTGCTCTGCGAAGAAAGTCACTTCTGATTTTCTTTCAAATAAGTATATTCGCTCTACTGTCTCCTCGGCTAAGGCCTTGGAGGCGAGAGCTGCACTCGAAGCTTAAATAAAAATAAACTTTTATTTAGTCTCTCGTTTGCTCTCGTAGTTTAATGGATAAAATGCTGGTTTGCGGTACCAGCGCTCCAGGTTCGATTCCTGGCGAGAGCACAACCAAGGCCGATGCCGGGAACCCCCATATTCTGAGCCATATCTTAGGATTGCGAGTTTCCAAAATCGGTTCGATTCCTGGAGATATTTCAATAGATTTTTTTGGTGCGAAATTTTGTCTTGATCCAGATTATAAGAAAATTTAGGTTGGTCAATTTTTCCCTCCAGAAACTCGCTCTTTTCTGTCTGGTAGTTTGATTTGTCCGGCCGGAGAAAATTTATTTCACTAAAAATAGCAATTTCTGAATACTAAGAGAACCATTTGTCATCTAGGTGTTTTGTGTGGTTATTTGTTTCCACTGTAAATTTTAAAGTAACTTAACTCCTAATTAAATGCTATCATACACCCATGACTCATTTAACAAAAAAATCCTGTGTGCCTTGCGAGGGCGGGGCGGTGGCTTTAGATAGGGTGGAAGTAGAAGGTTTTTTACCCATAGTGCCAAAGTGGCAGGTGGATGAAAAGTACCAAAAAATTTCTAGGACTTTAGCATTTGAAAATTGGAAGGCGGTGATGGCGGCGGTGAATCAAATTTCTGATTTGGCGGAAACTGAAAATCATCATCCCGATCTGCAAGTCTCTTATTCCAAATTGAAAATCGAGCTACAAACCCACGCCCTTGGCGGTTTGTCAGAAAATGATTTTATTTTGGCAGCGAAGATTGATGAGTTGGCAGCGAGGTAGTATTTTTAGATGGTAAATAAATTTATAATAGCGAGTTTTTATGAAAATAAATTTTCAAGATTCAGGTACTAAGATGCGGAAAGCGGCAAGTTCACTTCAGGCTTATCTTGAAAGGCTGAATGAGGTGCATGAGTTGAATAATTATGAAGCCGCGGAGTCTTCCATCAATCTGCCATTTGATGAGATGTTGCTTAAAGAGGTGGAAAATTTGGCGGCAAAAAAAGTGACTTCCAAGCTGCGCTATATTTTTGTGGTGGGGATTGGCGGGTCAAACCTTGGCACCAAAGCCGTTTACGACGCGTTGTATGGATACCGAGATTTGCTCCAGGAAAATCGTCCACAAATGATTTTTGTTGATACCAACAACACCACTTTGCTAAATTTCTATAGCGAAAATCTGATTCCGTCGCTAGCTAGCGAGGAAGAATATTTGCTAATAACAATCAGCAAATCGGGCGGAACTACTGAAACCATAGTCAACACCGAGATTTTGCTTGATGCTCTCAGAGAGCGTTTTGGTGCGATTGAGGAAAGAACGGTGGTGATTACGGATGAGGGTTCGGCATTTTGGCTAGGAGCGGAAAAAGCCCAAATCGCGCGTTTGTCTATACCAAAAATGGTTGGTGGTCGGTATTCGGTTTTTTCCGCAGTCGGGCTTTTTCCGCTCCTAGTTCTTGGATTTGACATCAAAGCTTTTCGTCAAGGAGCGGAAGATATGCTCAGGCATTGTATAAGCGCGGATTATTCTGAAAATCAGGCTTTACTCAGTGCTTCGTTTTTGTATCTGGCTTATCTGGAAGGCAAAACCATCAACGATAATTTTATTTTCAACAGTGAACTGGAATCGTTGGGTAAGTGGTATCGGCAGTTGTTGGGGGAGAGTATCGGCAAAGAGTATAATCTGGTTGGTGAGAAAGTGGCGGCAGGCATTACACCCACAGTATCAATTGGTTCTACTGATCTGCATTCGGTCGCGCAGCTGTACTTGGGCGGGCCAAAAGATAAAGTCACCACTTTTATTTATAGTCGTCCCGACAAAGATATTGACATACCTAACAATCGTGTGTTTGACAAAATTGCAGATATGATAGATGGTAAAACTACAAACAATATCATGGAGGCCATTTTGGGTGGTACAAAAATCGCCTACAAAAATAACCACCTACCTTTCATGGAAGTGGAACTGGAAGGAGTCACTCCTTATGAGCTGGGAGCTTTTATGCAGTTTAAAATGATTGAGGTCATGTACTTGGGTAAATTGTTGGAACTGAATCCTTTTGACCAACCCAATGTTGAATCATATAAAGTTGAAACTAAGCGCTTGCTACAAGAATAATTGAAGCATGATATCATACAGGGGAAATGCGATTATTGGGAATTGATTACGGAAAGAAAAGAGTAGGCATATCTGTTACCGACGAACAGGGTATGATGGCTTTTCCGCATGGTGTTATAAAAAACGACAGCCAACTTTTGCAGGAAATTGTCTCAATAATAAATGAAAAAAAAGTTACCAAGATAATTATTGGTTATTCTTTAGATAGAGAAGGCAAGCCAAATGAGATACACAGTGCCGCCGAAGAATTGATAACCGACCTAACCCTGGAAACCGGATTACCAATACACATGGAGCCAGAACAATACACCACTCAAGCGGCGCTTAGAATTCAGGGTCGAAATGACATGACTGATGCTTCCGCTGCCACGATTATTTTAGAAAACTTTATCGCGCGTAGTAAAAATTAAAATATGGAATACATTACCTATAACGATTTTGCAAAATTAGAAATTAAAATTGGTACGATTGAAACGGTAGATATCGTGCCTGAGACCGACCGCTTGCTTAGGCTCATGGTTGATTTTGGTGAGGAAGACACTCGGCAAATTGTGTCCGGCATAAGAACTCATTTTGAAAATATTGAAGATTTGGTTGGTTTGCAGTGTGTGTTTGTTACCAATCTTGAACCGCGAGAAATTAAAGGTTTGATTAGTCACGGCATGATTTTGGCGGTTAGCACGGACGAAGCCTTTAGTCTGCTGGTTCCTCAAGTACCGATAGCTGTCGGAGCGAGAATCAAATAACTCCATGTCAAACCTAGTACCGAGTGAGAAAATAAATGCCGAAATGAAGGAAGTAACCAAAGAGTCGACCGGCCTGCTTCGTTCTCGTTATGGATTGTGGTTTTTGGGACTGGTGTCTTTCGTGGAGTCCATGCTGCCAGTGCCGATTGTGACCGATCCCTTTATGATGGCTTACATTATGTTGCATAGAAAACGAGTGGTGTTGGCAGTGGCGGTAACAATCATCACTTCTTTGTTGGGAGGTTTGGCTGCCTACATAATCGCGGCTTTTTTCATTGACGCGATTTTGAATTTTCTTTCAGCGGATGCCGTCGGAGAATTTAACAACATCAGAGATCAGTTTCAGGGCAGTTCTTTCATATTGGGTTTTCTGGGAGCAATTACTCCGATACCGTTCACGCTGGCGGCTATGGTGGCTGGTGCCATGAAGAGTAATATTTTGTTGTTTTCACTGGGCGTGATAATCGGGCGGGGCATTCGCTACGGAATTGCCGCTTACCTAACCTACCATTACGGCGATGAAGCCATAAAAATTATTCATAAAAATATAAAACCAATCACGATTACCGCTTTTGTGTTGGCGGCGGTTTATCTGTGGCTCATTATGTGAGTTGTTGGGTTTTTTGTGTTCAAGGCAGCGTATAATAGGTGTATGAATGTTTTTTCCGTGTTAACTAAAATCTTTCCGCCGCCAAGTTTTTTGTCGATGCCAAGCGTGGGGGTGGACATATCTGATACGTCAATGAAGTACGTTTCTTTTCATCCTTCGCTGCGGCAAAATCGCTTTAAAGTCTTGGATAAATGGGGAAATATCGACATTCCAAAAGATGTTTTAGAAAGGGGAGAAATTATTGAACCCAAGGCCATGGTTGAAGCTTTGAAGAAATTTAAAGACAAAACCGGCGCAGAATATATCCGTGTCTCCTTGCCGGAGGAAAGGGCTTATATATTTGAAACTGAAATCAAGCGAAACATTCCCGCCAAAGAAATACGTAGTTTGCTTGAATTTCGGCTGGAAGAAAATGTTCCTATCTCGGCGCGGGATGCTATTTTTGATTATGAAATTTTGCCCAGTAGCAAAAGTGACAATCAAGCCCAGGTAGTGGTGTCGGCGTATCAAAGAGAGACCGTTCTAAAATACCACGACGTTTGTCGGGAGGCTGGCCTAACTCCGCTCTCTTTTGAAGTGGAAGGGCAGGCTATGGCGCGGGCGCTGGTACCCAATTCTTTTGACGGTGTGGTGATGTTGCTTGATTTTGGAAAAACCAGAACCGGAGTAGGGATTGTCAATCAAGGGCAACTTTTGTACACGTCAACGATTGATATTGGCGGTAAGCAACTGTCGCAAGTCTTGCGAAAGGCGTTGGGTGATTTGTCGGAAAATGAACTAATGGATTTAAAAAATACTTACGGACTAATTGGCGATTTGGACGACGCGAGAATTTACGAAGCACTTATTTCCACGGTTTCGGTAATAAAAGATGAAATTGCTGTCAGGATGCAGTACTGGCATCAAAGAGACAAAAACCGCTCAGCCAGAAGAATAAAGAAAATTATCGTTTGTGGCGGTAGCGCAAATTTGCGCGGTCTGCCGGAGTACTTAACGGAAGCGTTGGGGGTCGGTTGTGTCAGAGGCAATGTCTGGGAGAATGCTTTTAACACCAAAATGCTAATTCCACCAATTGAAAAACGCTATTCATTCGGATACGCTACTGCCATTGGCTTGGCCCTAAAAAATACCATTTAGTTATGATAAATCTAATTCCCGCCGCCGCCAAAAAGAAGATAGTTGCTGAGTATTGGGTCAGGGTGGTTTCGGTGTGGCTGTTTATTATCAGCATTATTCTTTTGGTAATTTCGTTGTTGTTATTGCCGGTTTATGTTTTGGTAAATTCTCACGTCGAGGCCTATGCGTCTGAAGCTAATGAAGCCATCGCCAAAGTAGCGGAATATGATTTATCGGCTTCGGTTTTGACTCTGGCCAATACTCAGGCGCAAATGTTGGTGGGGGCAGGGCAGATCAAGCAATTTTCCGAATTGGTCAAAACTTTAAATTCCCTGCAAGGCGAGGATATTATTATTACCGAACTTGATTTCAAAAGGTCAGGGTTAAAATTAGATACGGTTAATATAAAAGGAAACGCCGCAACCAGACAATCGCTTTCTGATTTTCGGGATGTGTTATTGCTGTTGCCTGAAGTATCGGAGGTGGATTTGCCTTTATCAAATTTGGCCAAAGATAAAGATATCTTATTTTCCCTAATCGTGATTTTAAGTGACGGTGAAATTATTATATGAGTACAAAAACCAAAAACGTTTTCGTTATCGCTATCATTCTGATATTTTTTTCAGTGGGAATTTGTTCTTTTCTCTTGTATGAAATAAAAAAGCAGGGCTTGTTGCTTGAGGAGCAGGTGGCGATACTAAATGAAAACAACAACAAAGAAGCGGCTTTTCTAAACATAAAGCGCACCGTACAGGAGACAGAGGCTGAGCGCCAAGAAATTGCCGGTAAGTTTTTTGTCACCGAAAATCACACCATCACTTTTCTAAATGAAATTGACAAATTGGCTCTGGCTGGCGGATTTTCTATCGAGACAAAATCTCTGGATGAGGTTTTTAATTCGGAGAAGAAATTGGAATTTGTGAAGGTAAGTTTCGCCTATAGTGGTTTGAAGGAGAAGGTTTTAGATTTTACCGAATTGATGGAAAATATTCCTTATTATTCCTATGTTGAGTCGGTGTCATTTAAAAAAATATCCGACAATAACTGGGAAGGTAAAATTACTATTTTAATAAGTGTTCAATAATTATGATAGAAGAAAGTACAATTAAAAAAATGGTAAATATCATCAAGCGTCCGCACGGCAATAGTGTTTTTGATAATCAAATTATGCACATAGAAAGGGAGTGGTCGGCGGGAGTGATTTTCGGACTGTCACTTTTTTTGACGGGTATTTGGTGGAGCGTGGTTTCTTTTATGCAATACAGTTCGGTGGAAGTGGGGGGTAATGAAAATGCTGATGTTGACCGGGTGGTGTATCGGGCAAGCCTAGTGGAAAAGGCTTTAAGCGATTTTGAAAAAAAGGAGGAGATATATAAAAATCTGCATGGTAAGTTGACTTCTCAAAATTTTGTTCCAGCTGCCGCTACTGTCTCGCCATTGATTGATTCACCAAACGAAAATCCGGAAACAGAAACAACCACCCTGTCCGCCCCCGAGCCAGCGGAACAGATCGAACTCGATGAAAGCGAAGCAATGCCGGAGCTGGCTGGGTAGGAGATAAAATAAAAAAATCAGCCAGGCTTTGATTTATCAAAGCCTATCTGGGAGTCAGTTATTTTGTGCGGGTTAAGGTGTCTCTTGGATTCACCTAAGGTCAATGAAGACAAACTCCAATCCATCAATTAAGGGAAAAATGGCAAGAAATTAGTATGGTGTCCCCAGGAGGAATCGAACCCCCACCAAGAGCTTAGAAGTCTCCGGTTCTATCCATTAAACTATGGGGACATAATTTGGACTTGGTTAGAATAGCAAAAAAAAGAGAAAGAGGGAATAGTGTGTTAAAATTATCCCATGCAAAATTTAAATTTTTCAAAAATCATAACCGCGCCAAAAGAAAAAGTTTGGGCGACTATGCTTGAGGATGCGACTTATCGCGAATGGACAGCTATTTTTAATCCGGGTTCATATTATGAAGGTGATTGGGAGCAGGGCAAGGCCATGAAATTCTTAGGTCCCGAGGGCGGCGGTATGTTTGCCGAAATTGTGGAAAACAGGCGGCATGAGGTTGTCTCCATTAAGCATTTGGGAATGATTGAAAATGGTGTCGAAAATCCATGGGAAGCCGAAGTGTATGAAAACTACACCTTTACGGACAAAGATGGTGGTACGGAAGTAGTGGTTGATTTAATCAATATTCCAGACGAATACAAATCATATTTTGAAGAAACCTGGCCGCAGGCGCTTGATAAACTGAAGGAGATAGTGGAGCGGTAGAAGATTATATTAGGATATCTTTCAACTAAACACACCCATTTAAAATTGGGTGTGTTTTGTTAGAAAACGGAAAAACGCACCAGCTTTGGCGTTTCCTTTTGTACCAGTTAGTCTGCTATACCAATACAAAAATTTATCTGATTTTATTATGCAATTTTCAAAATATCTCCATTCAAAATGATTGGTTGCATGCCGAGCATTTCTTCTTTGTAAGCTGAGGTTGTTGGCATTTCATTTAGAATAAAAACTTTCTTCCCTGTTCCATACGCATATCCCATTTCAAGAAAAGTATTACCACCAATATAATTTGGTATACCTTTCTTTTCATAATTTGTAATTAAAATACATTCGCTGTCGTCGATTTTTCTAAAGTGGGCATTGATAGCTTTTCCTTTCTTTCTCCAAACTTCATGATCTGGTGGAAAAGCGTCAACTCCACCATTTCTATCAAAGAAAGCTCCGACTGAAGTGTCATCTCCTTTCGTTTCAAATTCTAATTCGGGAGCAATAACAGAATGACCCGCATTCTCTAGTTCTTTTTTAAGCGCGGTAAATTTTTCATAAAAAGCCATTGATGAACAGATGCATATTTTCATAAATTTATTTCAAAGATTTTATACTCATATTAAAAGATTGCTCGTTTGCTACTTCAAAAGTAATTTCTTTTTGCCATTTACTTTTGTTAAATTCAATCTTGACTCTCTCTGTGGCTATTGGCACTCGCTCATCATCTTTTGCAAAACAAACCAACAAGATTTTTGCTCCTTCGGGAGCATCTTTCAAAATCTCGGTGTAAAACTCACCATTATTTTCTTCGGTTTTTCCCTTAGTGAATCCACCATGTAAAATAAATTTTGTTTTCATATCTTAAAAATTCCTCTCGCCTTATTAAAAATATCCAACATATCCTGTTCAAGAATAAGCTGAATAAACTTGTTTTTATCAGTTTCTGAAAGATGAGAAAGGTCGTCAATTTTCCAAGCAACAAAACCTTGTGATTTCCCGTCCTCAATTTGTAAATCAGCTATTGAACCGTCATAAAGATAAGCGTATTGACTGCGAATTGTGTTGTTTGTTAAACCTGTTGCTTCGTCAAAACTTTTCTTTCTCATCTTTTTTATAAAAACAAGTTTATTCAAATCAATATCTATTCCTGTTTCTTCCTTGCACTCCTTAACCGCAGTTTCTTCATACGACATTTTGGGTTCAACATGCCCGCCAACTGTCGCGTCAAGTTTGTCAGGGTAAGTATCTTTGTCTTTTGCTCTGTGTTGAAAAATGATCTCTGATTTTGGAGTAAAAAACCAAATATGAATTTCACGATGAAGCAATCCATCTTGGTGAATTTTTGCACGATTTTCAAGACTAACAACATTGTCGTTTTCATCTATAACCTCCAACATTTCTAATAGATTGCTCATAAAATGATTTTATCATTTTTCTAGTATCTTTCCTATTTGCCCCGCCAAAAACAGAAAAGCTGAAGCCTGCGCGGATTCCTCCCCAGATCCCTCCTCCGCGCGTCCCACCTTATGGCTTCGGAGAAGCCGACTAGTATTTTAATGGTGCTGGATGTATGTCTCCACTTGAACTTTTTGACTGTATCGTCAAAGAGCACGATTTATTGGTACTTTGGAACGATGAGGTGCAGAAATTGCTAGAAAAAGAATTATCACCTGAGACTCTGAATGTGACTTATTAAGAATGGGCGGAGCTTTTCATTGGTCAGTTTTATAGGGGTAATTCACTTGAACTATATTGATATGTAGTAAAAACTAATCAGTCATAAAAAGAGGTAAATAAGTTTTAAGATGTTAAAATAGTCTGATTATGGCACAAGCCAAAGTAAAAATTAGCCGACTTGTCGATAATATCGGTAAAACCAATGTGTATACGCCCCTTATCGAGGCTGTGGTTAATAGTATTGACTCAGTTAATGAGTCGGGTAGAGAAGACGGTGAAATTGTGATTACTCTCCATAGATCACAACAAGAAAGTTTGGATTTTAATGAAGATGATGTCAAAGACAACCTAAAACCAATAACAGGTATTACTATCAAAGATAATGGGGTCGGTTTTACACCAAGTAACCTTGAGGCTTTTACTACTGTATACACTGAAAGAAAAATTAGAAAGGGTGGTAAGGGTTTTGGCAGGTTTGTTTTTCTGAAGTACTTTGATGATGTTTCTGTAGACAGTATCTATATTGAGGGAAAGATACACAAGAATATTACCTTCAACTTTGTTAAGGATGACAATATTATCCAAAACGATGTTATTGCTGAACTGAAACAATGGTCAGGGGATAGATTAACCACCATTAAACTAAGCGGACTTAAGAAGGAGCAAATCTATAGATTAGATAAAAAAATAGACACTATTGCTAGGAAACTTCTAGAAAACCTTCTCGTATATTTTGTTTTGGATGATTATGTTTGTCCAAAAATTATTATCAAAGATGAAGAATACGGAGATCAGCTTGAACTTAATAGTTTAGTAAACAGTGATCAGGGCATTGTCGAGCTTAAAAAAGAAAGAGTAAAAATTGAAACACCAGACAAAAGTGAAAAAAAGACTTTTGACTTCAAGGTGTTTAAAGTCTATTACGGGTCTTCTAGAAGTTCTCTAAGCCTTGTTGCTGACAATAGGCAGGTTACTGACGAGGCTCTGCATGCTTATTTACCTGAATTTAGAGGAGAGTTTTATGAGGATATCGAAAAAGAGAAAGGTAAAACAATCACTAGGGGTTATACAGTAAAGATTTATATAACAGGAGGGTATTTAGACGAGAACGTTTCAACTGAGAGAGATGGTTTCGATTTTGGAGCAACTGGGGATTTGATGCATCCTCTTGGTAGGGTTGATATTGAAAGAGAGGTTGCTGACAAAGTGAGAACCATATTTGGCGATCAAGTTCAAACACGTAATGAAAAGAAAAATTCTGACATTAAGAGTTTTATTGAGAATGAAGTACCTTGGCACAGGGCTTATATAACAGATGATGACATCTCAAGTATTCCGTATGGTCTGTCAGACTTTGATCTACATACAGAACTGACAAAAATAAAACATAAAAAGGAACTAGAAGCGAGAGCCTCGATGAAAGGGATCATTGAGAATAAAGATAAAAAAGATGTTGCCAAGAGATCAGCGGAAATAGTGGACAGAATTAGTGACCTTGGAAAAGCCGAGCTCGCTCACTACGTGGCGTTAAGAAAGGTCGTAATTGAATTGTTTAAAGATGCACTTACTTGGTCAGACGATCAAAAGTATGAGCGTGAAGATGTTATTCACAATATAATTTTTCCTCAAAAGGGTACTTCAGACAAGACTCCATACGATGATCATAATCTATGGCTCTTGGATGAAAAACTTAGTTATGCTGAATATGTATCATCCGACAACCCTTTAAACAAAAATGACGATAGACCTGACTTATTGTGTTTTGATAAGTTGTTTGCATTTCAGTCAGGAGAAGATGCCAGTAATCCAATTGTGGTCTTTGAATTTAAAAAACCACAGCGTAAAAATTACTCCACTGACGAAGATCCTTTAAAACAGGTTGCAAGGTATGTAAAGAAAATAAGAAATAGAGAGTTTACAAATCACGAGGGTAGACCACTCAATACGAATGAGCATACTCCAGCATTTGGATATATTGTCTGCGACCTCACATCAAAGATCGAGGCATTTTGTGAGGATTTTGGTCTTACAAGAACGTCTGATGGTTTGGGTTATGTTGGCTATCATCCAAACCATAAGATTTACTACGAGGTGGTAAGCTTCGATCGCATGGTCAGAGACTCAGAAGTAAGGAATAAGATATTCTTTAAATACTTAGGTATTGTGTAAGTGGTAAAATATGGAAATGAAATCTGAAAAAGAAAAAGACGCGCTCACTGATTTAACTGAAATAGCTGTGTCATCAGATGTATTAAACCAGTCCTCAAATAACGGTGAGGTCACTGACTCCTCAGGAGATAAAATTACACTGGGTTTTAGTTTGTTGATAGAAAAAATAAGGGATAACTTTAGGCGAAAAAAGAAAGAAGAGGAGGAGGTTTTGGAATACCTCATTAAAAAACAAGATCGGCAATAAATTAATCAAAAAGCGGTATCGAAACCCCCTCTGTTAAGAGGTTTTCAGGAGCGTAGAGTGTGACTGATCTAGAGTATTCATCCTCAAGTACTTTTCTTTTTTCTTCATCCATTGTCTCAATAAAAGTTGGTGAGAATATTGTATTTTCACAATGAGTAATAATTAATTTGCTCATGCGTTCCCTTTGTATGTTATCTGGTTGGTTAATAATCTGTTCGTCTATAAATGTGAACGTTTCCTCTCCTGCACATGCGTAACTCATAAGGCAAATGGTTTCACCATTTTGAGGGAATACAGTCAAAAATAGTTGGTTAGGGTCAACCCAGTTATGCTCTTCGAAATGGGGCAATGGGTCGCCATTAAAATCGTGGGATATTGTTATTCCCGAAGATACTGCCACAGTTGGCTCTCCCGCAAATTTTAATATTTTGGTGCAGATCTTATTGTAGTCCTCATTCAGTAGCATTGTTTTAAAAGTCTGAGCTTCAGTAGCCAGATCATTTAAACCTAAGCTTAGACCATATCTAAAAGCTTCAATATCAGGGTTTTTTATTTCAGCTATACGCCTGTCAGTCACTGAATTATAAGCAACAAGTTTGGCATGCCATTCCTTTGTAAGTGCCCGAAACGCAAAAAGTGCCTCTTGTCGTCTATCGCCATCAGTGTAGTCGCTGTCTTCTATGGGTGCAAAGACTTCTTTGTCATGTTTCTTACAAAAGCCAGTGAATGTGGTTGCTGAGGCTCTTCCAACTTTTGATAAGCTTAGACCATGACCGTCTTTGGTATATTCAGTTCTAATCATGTATACCTGACCATCGATAGACAATTGGTTGATAATCTTATTGTTTTGTAGACTGTGAGCTCGAATAATCTTTTGATCACACTCTTTGGTATCGGGGTGAAAACACCCTTTGACGTTTGCATCTTTTTGCAATTGCTTTAGGAGCCTGCCTCTTAGAATATTTGCCATCTGTAAATCAGTTAAACCCCAGCAACATTTTTTATGCTTTCTAGTACTACCACAGGGGCAGTCTCTGTTTCTGATGCTACCTTTACCCATAATTTGCTAGAATAGAACAGTGAGAGGAAAAAAGCGAACAAAAGAAGAACGGCACGAACTTTTTGAAGCTCTTGAAGGCTATTTGGCTATGGGCTTTTCTCTCAAAAAAGCTTGTAATTTAGCCGATCTCCCGTATTCAAGCATGCGAGACATTCTAAACATCTGGGAGCCCCTTCGTGCTCGTACTACCGCTTTGCAAAACAGCGTAAATGTAACCGCTAGAGCCAATGTAATCAGTTCAATTGAGAAAGGAGATGTAAACACATCAAAGTGGTGGCTGGAGCGCTTTGATCACTTAGAACCACAAATATCACCGCAGTATGGTGGCATAGAAGAAGCGCAACTTACTGTTGTAGAAACTAAAGTTGAACGAGAAGACGAAACACTTGAAGAAGGTGCAGTGCGACTGAGGGGTTTTGTAATGGAATACTTACGTTAAGTTTTTATGAACGAAGACATTCAGAAATTAGTAGATTTAAACAAAGACTTACTTAAAGTAATAAATACTTATCTTGATAAAGGCGAACAACCATATCCTGATACTCAGACCAAAACTTTTGTCTTACTCTCCTTTGCTAAAGCGTACAAAACTCATGGAGCAATATTGGTGTTGTGTGAGCAAGGTTACGGGGAGGATGCGGTCACACTTGCTCGCACTCTTTTGGAGTTATCGCTCTACACTCTGTTGGTAGAACAGGACAAAGATGGCTTGTATGCAAAGCGGTATTTTGATTTTGACTATGTTCTTCAGAATGAGTACTACAAACAACTTATTAAAAATGGGCAAGAAGAAGATCTGAAGAAACAAATCATTGCTTCAGAAGATCCCGAAGCGACCATTGAGAATATCAGCAAGAAAGCAGAAGAGGTCTTAAATGGATACTCAGATCAAGAGCGAGGAAGAAAAGGGAAGGGGATGCCACATTGGTCAGGATTGCGTTTGAAGAAAGTCGCTGAACTAGTTGGAAAATCATACCTGTATGAAAAGGTTTATATACTTCAGTGCAGTATCGCTCATTCTGATGTAAAAAGTGCAAATAATTATATTCGTACAGGAGAAAATGGTTTGGAAATAGATGTGTCTCCTAATGAGAATTGGGTTTTTGAGACATTGGTGGCATCTCTCGATTGCTTTGGCATGATTGCAAATGCTTGGAATAGTACATTTAATTTAGGTTTGGAAGATCACCTAAAAGAACCAGCAGACAAGTTTAACCAATTGCTGGGGGAAATAAATAAAAAGAAGAGGAAAGACTAGTTACTAGTAGTGCTGTATTGACTGAGACATACAGTGAAAGCGATACCATCTTTACCTGCACACTGTGATGGGATCTTGAACTCTGGTGCTACATATACTTTCGCAGTGCATTGCGCTACAGAGCCACCGTTGCTCCCATTACATGACCAGTTATAGGTAGAAGTGTTTTTGGTTACTGTGGTAGCATCTCCAACGCTACATAGACCATGAGATGGAGTGTAGTCATAAGTCTGGTTTTGAGCATAGCCACAAACACCACTCACTTTCGTAGGTTCTGATACTTGTTGCTGTAAATCCTGCTCAGTCAATGCCTTTGTCGCATAGCAAGTCAAATCTTCACCACCGTATTCACCATTGCACTCCCAGCTCATTTGATTGCCGATTTCTTTGAAGTTTGAGTACGATCCCACTGAACAGAAATTTTCTTTGTCGTAGTTTTTAGGAACGATAGTATTTGTTAAACTTCCACACATCGCATCAGTTACGATAGGTGCTCTACAACTCTGATCCTTGCCATCTGCAATGCCTATACACTCCCATACATATGCATTACCGTCCTTTATTACTGCTCCTGCTTCTCCAATAGAACAAAGATTATTAGTTGGTTCTCCTGTAACCTTGCGACCATTTACAGCGCCACAGCGTGCGTTTTGCTTCTCTAAAACAACCTCTGGTTCGTCTTCAGTATCTAGAGTCTCTTCTACAGCAGGAACAGGTGCTACTTGCTGTGTTGACGACTCAATTACGGGAGCTGACTGTGCCTGATTGATGGTTGCCGTTTCTTGAATGGAAGCTTGCTCATCTTTAATCTGAATGTCTTCAATAACTTGCTCTTGCACAACAGCTGACGGCTCACTAACTGGTATTTGTTGAGATGGTGCTGTTACTGGAGATGACATCATACCGATAGTTATGAGTATTCCTATGAAAAAATCTTTTAGTGCAGTGAACATATTTTATTGATTAGCTTTTAATAGTTTCCCTTCACACCTCTTAATCCGCTTATCCCAATCCCCGCTCCAACCTTGAAGCTTTGCTTGCTTAGCAAGTTTGATAGCATCTTGAAACAATCCTTGTTTTTCAAAAATTGTTGATAACTGTGTGTACCCCTTATGGTTTGGTAGTGAGATATTTTTAATACCTAATTCACGCTCTTCTTTAATCCATGCTTGCTTTGCTCTTTCTGACATTTCTATCTGCTCTTCGCATAGTTGGATTGTCTTATCTAACGCACCTGCATTAATGTCTCGCTTTTTGTACTCCTGTTCAATTTTGAAACTGAGGGTAAGATGATAATCAAAAGCATCAGCATTTTCTCGTGCTGATTTATTGGTCTTGATGTTTTGAGAAAATAAAATGCCAAACATAATATTGTTTGGCTCGCTTTCTACGCTAGAGATAGGGGACACAAAAAGCCCATCACAGGTAGAGGGCGAACCCTCTCATACCAGTTTCCCGATATGGCGAGTTAAGCAACCCTATGATGGGGTCTTTATGCTTAACTCGACTTTTCGACCATATCTCTGTTTTGCAACAAAGGGTTAGGTCATTTATATTCAGTTGTGTGCGTATAGTAGCAGAAAGTTATTACAATTTCACGTATTCATATTACAATGCATAGTAATGTTAGACGTAAATACTACTACTCAACTTAAGGCTATCTTAGATAGCAAGTTTGCTATTAAAGAGAAAAATCAGGAAGAATTTTATCGATATGCAATTTATGCGAGGAAGTCTACAGATGCGGAGGATAAGCAGGAGCGTTCACTTGGTGACCAAATGGCTGATTGTAAAGATAAGGCGCTTAAGGAACGTCTAAATGTGGTTAAAATCTTTGAAGAAAGCATGTCAGCTAAAGAGCCAGACATTAGACCAAAGTTTAGAGAGATGATGAATGACTTACAGGCTGGAAAGTACGATGGAGTAATAGCTTGGCACCCTAATCGATTGGCTCGCAATATGAAAGAAGCAGGTGAGGTGATTGACCTGCTAGATAAACGTATTATTAAAGACTTAAAGTTTGTTTCTTACACTCATACAAACGATGCGAGCGGTAAAATGTTGCTCGGCATTACTTTTGTGCTTTCTAAGCAGTATTCAGATCAACTTAGTGATGTAGTGTTGCGAGGTAATAGGCGAAGTATTGAAGATGGTAATTACATCAATAAGTCCAAGCATGGTTATAAGAAAGACCGTAATGGTCAGTTAAGACCAGATGGCAATAACTTCACTCTTATTGTTGAAGCGTTTCAGATGCGAATGAGAGGAGTAATTTTAAGTGAGATTGCAGAGTATCTAAACAAGAATAATTACTCAAGAACTAATACCTCTTCTGGTAAGACATACACAGCACACATGCAGAAAGAAGCTGTACGAAGGTTTATGAAAGACCCTATTTATACAGGAGTGGTTTTGTACGGATCAAATGTAGTTGACCTTACGGAAGTGTACGACTTCGTACCAGCCATTAGTGTTGAGGGCTTTATGAAGATCAATGAGTTAGAAAAAAACTCGGATGTTATAAAATTAGCGAAGAGTTTTAGACGAGGTGGAACTGTGAAGTCGGACTTGCTTCGCAACAAAGTTATCTGTGCTGGATGTGGAGAGGCTAGGCTGACAGGGATTACACCAAAGAAGCTTAAGGGCGAAACAAAGAACTATTTTTACTATAGATGTGAGACAGAGGGGTGTGTATTTGAACATAAGTCTACTCGGGCTAAGATCATTCTAGATTTTGCTATAGACTACTTCACAAAGAAACCGTTCTCTAATTTTCAAGCGTATGAGCATTACAAGACAGAAATGGGGAGGGTAGGTAATCAGAGGCTAAAAGAAAGCCAAGACAGTCTGAGACTTAAGAAGTCAGAGCTTGGAAAGTTGGAAGATCGCATTGTTGATCTTAAGTCGGCTATAGTGCTTGAGAAAGATGAACAGGTGAAAGAGTATCAGAAAGAGGACTTTCAAAAGACTAACGACCGAATTATTGAAATAAATAGTGAGGTTGAGAAGCTGGATAAGCAAATAAAGGCAGTAAAAGGGGCAACTTTGACCTATGAAAATTTTCTCGAACTTTTTGATAATATGGCTCTACGTCTATCTAGAACAGACAAGATGGAGGACTTAAACATGCTTCTGCAAAAGGTGTTCTTGAACTTTACTGTAAACAAAAAATCCGTTGAAGGGTATACCTTAAACGAACCTTTTGCTTCTTTAGAACGGCTTGAGACATTAAATGTCTCGGATGGTGCGCGATGAGAGACTTGAACTCCCGACCTTCTCGGTGTAAACGAGCTGCTCTACCAACTGAGCTAATCGCGCTGATTTGTGACCCCTGCGTAAATGGTCAATACTGCATATACTACCTGTTTTTAAAATAATTTCAATATCAGTGATAAAATTGTATACTCAAGGCTTCTAAGATATATGAATGAAATTAAATGTACGGTCACAGGCAAGGTGCAAGGTGTAAGGTTTCGCGACTACGTGCAGGCTTCCGCTGGAGAGCTTGGTTTGTCTGGATATGTAAAAAATCAAGCTGATGGCTCAGTATTAGTGGTGGCTCAAGGCGAGCCAGATGCCTTAAAAGAATTGGTGGAGTATTTGCACGAGGGTTCGCTTTTGGCGACGGTGGACGGCGTGGCGGTGGAGTGGGGAACGGCTGGGGTAATTTATGAGGATTTTTCAATGTTAAGATAATCATGAAAGAAAATAATCAAACAGCCTATAATTCCGTTAGTTGCGTCGGGTTCATTATGGACGGCAACAGGCGCTTTGCCCGCTCCCAAGGTCAGGGCGACCTAGCTGGTCACTTGGCGGGCCGGGACAAGTTTATGGAAGTCATTGATTGGATTGTGGAGATGAAAATACCGCACGCCGTATTTTATGCTTTCTCAACTGAGAATTGGAAACGAGAAAAAGAAGAGGTTGAGCATCTGATGAATATATTTAGAGAATTACTTAAACAATTAAAAACCGAAACCAAAAAAAGAAAAGCCAACTTAAGAGTCGTTGGTAGGCGGGAAGATTTGCCGTCCGATATCCAAGCCGAGCTTGTGGCCTTGGAAGAAGAAAAGATTGTCGGCGCGGCCACCATCTGGATAGCTCTTTCCTACGGCGGGCGAGCGGAAATTGTGGAAGCGGTTAATAAAGCGATAACGCTTGGAAATAAATTAGACGAAGCGGGCTTTGCAAAATTGTTGTGGACAGACGGAATGCCGGATCCCGATTTGATAATCAGAACCAGCGGCGAACGACGACTCTCAAATTTTTTACCTTGGCAATCCGTCTACAGCGAACTGTTTTTTACAAACACTCATTGGCCCGCTTTTACAAAAGCCGAATTTACCAGTATTCTGGAGGAATATGCAAACAGGGAAAGACGAATTGGTCGGTAGTGCTGGTATGGTGCCGGAAATTATTTTTGAAGATGAGGCGGTGTTGGTGGTAAATAAACCTTACGGAATGTTGGTACATGAAGATTGGCATTCGGGACGGGAGGGGACGCTAGTGGAGTGGTTTTTGAAGCGAGTGCCTTCGGCTCAGGGAGTGGGGGAAGAAACCCTCAAGCCGGATGGTACAAAACTGGAACGTTCCGGTATTGTGCATCGCTTGGATCGTGACACCTCTGGGGTGATGATTATTGCCAAGACGGCGGCAGCTCATACTTTTTTAAAAATCCAATTCCACGATCGGTTGGTAAAAAAAGAATATCGGGCTTTTGTGTACGGACGGATTCATGATAAGTGGGGAACTATCAATCGTCCGATTGGACGCAACGCGCGCGATTTTAAAAAACGTTCGGCTGAGCGCGGAGCCAAAGGTACTTTGCGGGAGGCAGTAACTCATTTTGAGCGGATTGGAGTAGGTGAATATCAAAATGAACCCTTTTCTTATCTGAAGCTGCTGCCCCAGACCGGACGCACGCATCAGCTGCGGGTACACTTGCGCGCGATTGATAGGCCGATAGTAGGTGATCAGCTTTATGCCGACAAGAAAATTGAACATTCAAACAACCTAGAATTAAAGCGCCTAGCTCTGCATGCCCATATTTTAGATATAGTTTTACCAAACGAAGAAAGACAAAGATTTATAGCCCCAGTTCCGGTCGATTTTGAGCAGGCGGCTGAGCGTATTGCAGAGTAAGTCTGTATGTGGTAGATTATGGCACGCTTAAAGGCCAATAAGGTCAGATAAATTTTATTATATGAAAACATTAGTAAAGGGGGTGGATATTTCACCGGTAAATACAGATGAACGCAGTGGGCTTGGTATTCGTGCTGGCGACACTGTGCGTGTTCATCAAAAAATTCAGGATAAAGGCAAGACTCGTATTCAGATTTTTGAAGGTCTGGTGCTAGCTCGCAAGCACGGCAATGAAGCCGGGGCTACTTTTACCGTTCGCAAGGTAGCCAGCGGAGTGGGGGTAGAAAAAATCTATCCTCTCTATTCGCCTCTAATTGATAAATTAGAAATTGTGAAGCGAGCCAAGGTTCGCCGGTCAAAGCTTTACTACATTAGGGAGAAGGTAGCTCGTGAAATCAGACGACAAATGAGACGTACCACTATGATGGGTGTGGCCACTGAATCGGAAGTCGAAGCGACTCTTAGAATGGCAGCTGAAGCCAAAGCTCTGGAAGATGCTGAATTGAAAGAGAAGGCAGAGGTAGCTGATGCTCCGGCTGAGGTAGTAGTTGCCGCTAGCGATGAGGCCGAGACTAAAACTGAAGCAGAAGTAGAGACTCCAGCAACGGAAGAAGTTCCAGCTAAAGCAGAAGTGGAAACAGAAGAGAAAAAGGCTTAGGTAAAAAGCAAAACAAAGGGGGCAAAAACCGGACTGCGTAGTCTGGTTTTTTTTGTTGTTAATTTTCTGCCTCACTTAACTTGAAGTACCAACTATTTTCAGGCATAATGCACAGGTTGAAAAATAAATGTCCAGGTGGCGAAATTGGTAGACGCGCTACCTTGAGGGGGTAGTGGGAGTTATCCCGTGCTGGTTCAACTCCAGTCCTGGACACTGGTATTTAAGGTAAAAACAGGAGCGGTGCCCTACGGGTGCCGCTCCTGTTTTTATTGATATAATAGCTACATGTTTATTAAAAAGATAATCTTTAGTTTGGTTTTGACTGGTTTTTTGCTGGGGGCTGTGCCGACCGTAACGGAAGCCAACTCGCCTTTGTCTGAGAAGCAGCAACAACTAGAGCTACTACTACAAATAAAACGCCTTTTGGATGTTGTACAAAGCTTGCAAAATGAGCTGGCGGCAAGGCAGAAAACTGGTTCAAGTTTTGGTGAAGTGGTGACCGTTTCTCAAAACCGCATACCCTATGAATCAAGATTCTATTTCTTTCCTTACGAAGAAATTTATTTTATCGAAAATAATAAATTGGTTAATGCCGACGGCAGCAAAACCGTGAGAAAAATCGACCAGCAACTATTTGATTTGTTTGTTGGAGTGGTGGGCGAGAGAGCTGTTGCTGGGCATGTGCGGGAGTGGAGGATTTTTTATGACCGAAAGCGTGATCTGGCTGCTTACGTGGAATTGGTATCCAGAAGAACAAATGATCCTATAGATTGGATTATGGGCATAAATAG
This sequence comes from uncultured Candidatus Saccharibacteria bacterium, assembly GCA_964399295.1. Lineage (GTDB taxonomy): Bacteria > Patescibacteriota > Minisyncoccia > Phycocordibacterales > UBA918 > OLB19. The sequence continues at coordinate 104,104 of CAYNQD010000002.1, forward strand.
AGAAGGTTTTAATTCTGATCCGGTGGTGGTGCGTTCGTTTGCGAATCTATTTATCCACGAATATGGTCATATCTTGTTTTACGAAAAGCCCGAATTTGAGAAAAATTATCGGACTGATTTTTGGACGAGTAGTGACGAAGAGCATAAGGAAAATCTAAAGCAGGTGAAGGCAGACCGTCAGTTCCAGGTGGCTAGAAATTATTTTGAGGAGAATAGAAATCGCTTTGTCAGCGAATATGCCACCAACAGCGTGAATGAAGATATGGCGGAAACTTTCATTTATTTTGTGCGCGAAGACAAGCCGCAAACCACCACCGTTCGCGACCGGAAAATTTTAGCTTTCTATCAAGAGCCGGAATTGGTAGAAATCAGAACCCAAATAAGAAATAATTTAAGGATTTTGGGCGTGGGGTATTGAGTTAGATTCAGGGTAATTATGGCTAGAGATACAGAAGTACAAAATGAAGACGTAAAGATACTTTTTCAAGGGAGTTGGTCCGCCGGGGAGGTTGATGTTGATGAGGTGTCTTCTGCTCGGGCAATAGATAATGACCTGGAAAAAACACTAATTTCCTCTTGGGATAACACCCTTCATACAGCAAACGAGCAAGGTAAAAAAATCTGGGATAGTGTTATTTATCGATTTGAAGATTGTGAAATGTCTTCACAAAAACTACACCTGCATTGCTGAAAGAGAAGTTCTGGAAGAATATTGAAGGTTCTTTGATAATCTCGGGCGGCTTTTTTCCAGTAATCTTTGGGAGCAGGTCTACCGCCTCAGTCCTTGCCAAAAAAAGCTTTGTCGTGTATTGTTCGTAGGTACGAACAATGTCTAATACCATAAAACCAATTAACGCCACCAGAGAAGACTATGTCCGAGCGATTTACATATTGCAGGAATCGGCTCAGGATACTGGCGTTAAGCAGATTGCCGAACGTTTGAGTTTAAGCAAGTCAACCGTATCTGAGCGACTAAAAGGTTTGGTAAAAGACGGTTTGGTAACGGCTGATTTGTATGCGCCAGCAAAGCTAACTAAAAAAGGTTTGGACGTGGGAAGAAAATTAACATACAAACACCGCATCATTGAGGTTTTTTTGAGTCAGGTTCTCGATGTCCCGGCCAATCGTGTTCACGAGGAAGCGGAAAAGTTGGAACATGCTTGCAGCGATGATGTTATTAAGCGTATTGCTAAATTATTAAATTATCCAACTAGCGACCCGCACGGATCTATTATTCCCAAGGTCAAAAATTGGAATTGTTAAAAATTAAAAACTAAGATTTAAATATGAACAAAGTAATTATTATAGGTATTTTATTATTGGTGATTATCGGCGGCCTTTTCCTTTTGAATGGAAATTCTTCAGACAGGAATACTGAAAATAAAACTGATAAAATTATTGCTCTCAGCACTTTCACTATCATCGCTGATATGGTGAGTGAAGTGGGAGGAGATAGGGTGGAGTCGATTTCACTAACGAAACCCGGAGCGGAAATTCATGGTTATGAACCAACTCCCGGAGATTTGGTCGGTGCTTCCAAAGCGGAAGTGATTTTTGAAAACGGCATGAATTTGGAATTGTGGACGACAAAATTAAAAGCCAGTCTTCCCAATGTGCCGGTCGTTACCATTAGTGAAGGCATAGAAGTGGTTTCAATCGTTGAAGGTACTTACGAAGGAAAGCCCAATCCTCACGCTTGGATGTCGCCAAAACAAGGGCTGGTGTACGTTGAGAACATCAGGAAAACTTTAACGGAATTAGCTCCCGAGCAGGCCGCTTATTTCCAGGCCAATGCCGATGATTATTCTGAAAAATTAAGACAGCTTGATGTTGAGTTGGCTGAGGCCTTGGCGGTTTTGTCTTTGGATCAGCGTTACCTGGTCACCTGTGAGGGAGCCTTTACTTATCTAACCAATGACTACAACCTAAGCGAGATATATTTGTGGGCAATCAATGACGAGTCGGGTGGTTCGCCGCAACAGGTGGCCAAGGTTATCAATCTGGTAAAACAAAACCAAATCCCAACTGTCTTCTGTGAAAGTACCGTTGAGTCGGGCATTCAAAGAGAAGTGGCCAATGCTTCCGGCGCCAGTCTCGGCGGTGTGCTTTATGTGGACTCTTTGTCTGAAGCTGATGGCCCGGCTCCAACCTACTTGGCTTTACTTGAACATACTGTGAACACCATCATTGGCGGTTTGGTTAAGAATTAAAATCGTATGGAATCAACTAGTGATTACGCCATTAAAATAAATGATGTCAGGGTGAGTTATGGCAGCACCTTGGCGCTTGATAATGCTTCTATCCAAATTCCTTATGGAACTTTCTCGGGTGTGATTGGTATGAACGGGGCGGGCAAGTCTACTTTGTTCAAGCTGATTATGGGTTTGGTGGAAGCGAAAAGCGGTGAAGTTTTAATCTGTGGCGATGAGCCAAAAGTCGCTCAAAAACACGGCCACGTGGCTTACGTGCCGCAAACGGAATTAGTGGATTGGGATTTTCCGGTTTCTGTTTATGACGTGGTGATGATGGGTCGGCTGGGTTCGCAAAATATATTTAAGACCGCCAGCCAAGAAGACCATCAATTTGTCGAGGAAGCCTTGCAAAAAGTGAGCATGCTTGGCTTTGCTGACCGGCAGATCGGTGAATTGTCGGGCGGGCAAAAAAAGCGAGTCTTTGTGGCCAGAGCTTTGGCTCAGGGAGCTGATATATTTTTACTCGATGAACCTTTTGCCGGTCTCGATTCTGTCAGTGAAAAATCATTGACGGCTTTACTGGTGGCGCTCAAAGATGAGGGGAAGACAATTATTCTCGCCACTCATGACCTAATGTCTTTGTCCGACAATTGTGATCGAGTCGCCTTGATAAAGCATACTGTCTTGGCCTACGGCCCTACTAAAGAAGTCTTTACCAAGGATTTGGTGTCGCAGACCTTTGATGGCGTCGTGCACAACATTAAATTTAATGAATAAGTATGGATATTTTACAATTTATTTTAGAGCCATTGCAGTATGCGTTTATAGTGAAAGCACTCTGGGTTTCAATGGTGGTGGGCGCTACTTGCGCTATTCTTTCTTGTTTTATGATTTTGAAAGGCTGGTCGTTGCTTGGTGACGCTATCTCGCATGCGGTTTTGCCGGGGGTGGTAATAGCTTATATTATCGGTATTCCTTTTAGCCTGGGAGCTTTTGTTTTTGCGCTCTTGGCGGTGGCGTTGATTGGTTTGGTAAAAACCAACACCAAGATAAAAGAAGATGCCATCATGGGAATTGTTTTCACAACGCTCTTTGCTTTTGGTTTGATTTTGATTTCTCAGGTAAAAAGCACGGTAGACCTCACTCACGTATTGTTTGGTTATGTGCTTGGGATTTCTGATGAGTCTGCCATTTACACGATTGGCGTGCTGGCTGTCGTAGCGGCTGTGATTTTGGTTTTTAGGAGAGTGTTTTTGGTTTTTAGTTTTGATGCCACGCATGCGGAGTCTATTGGCATGCCGGTCAAGCTCATTCAATATGCGCTTTTGGTGCTTTTGGCTATAACCATCACCAGCTCTTTGCAGACCGTGGGTATAATCCTTGTGATTGCCATGCTTATTACTCCCGGCTCGACAGCTTTTCTTTTGACTAAGAAATTTTCTTCGATGCTTTGGATTGCGGCATTTGTCAGCGTACTAAGCTCGATAGTGGGTGTCTATGCCAGCTTCTATCTTGATATTTCAACCGGTGGCGCCATTGTGTTTACGCAAGGTTTGATTTTCTTGGGAGTGTTTGTTTATCACTTGGGGAAATTTGGCAGTGAGGTGAAAGTCGCGGTGAAGGGAAGTTAGGAACACAAAACAAAAGTGCCGCCAGCGAAGCTGGCGGCACTTTTGTTTTGTGTTCCAGTTATCTAATCACTAACAACCAAACTCACTATTCTCACTGCAAGGACTGATGATGGTGTTTTCCAAGCTCGGTACGCCTGGCTCATTTCCAGTGGTGGTAAAATCTTCAGCTTTCAAACCGTCTTCACCATTCCACATTGTCCAATAATATTTCCATTCATACCAACCGATATTGAGATGCTTGGTGGCAATTCCATTTTCAGAAAGAGCGAGGCCCACTTTTCGGCTAGCCATGCAGGCGGCACTGTAGCAGTAGGTAATAATGTCTTTATTTGGGTTGTCGGCTTTTAGTTCAGCAAAAGCGTTTACTATTCTTTCATTATTATCCTGTCCTGAAACCGCCGGGTCTATATAATTAGGAATGTTGATTGCGCTGGTGATGTGTTCGGCTTCATATTCAGCTGGAGTGCGAAGGTCTACCAAGACAAAAGAATCCTGTGTATTTCTTTGCAAGGCTGATTTAATATCGTAGGGACTTACGGAAACCAAGTTTTCTATTTTGTAATATTCCGCGATGTGTTCCTCTTTAGTTTGATCAGAAAAGCTTGAGGTTGCGAGTACTCCCAAGCCACCAATAACAACCCCCAGTATAAGGGCAACAATATGTGTATGTGTAATTTTCATATAAGGAGAAGCATACCATTGTAGATAAATTATGAAAAGCAGTAGCTGGGCGAAAATTTGGAAAATAGGTAATTGTGTTGTATAATGAGGAGATGTTGGGGGTATTTCAAAATATGTTTCTCTTGTCGAGAAGCTTTATCTGTTTAGTGGCCGGCCTTGTGGCCGTGCCGGCTTTCTTCTTTGTGGCTACTGGTATGGCTTGGGCGCAAAGTGAAGGTTATCAAGTGGAGTTTAAGAGTACGGCTATTGATTTAGGTCAAAGCGTGAAGGTGGAATGGCAAGCGCCGGCCGATCGTTTGAATGGCGCTTGGATCGGTATTTTCACGGAAGGTACCGGCAACAATAACTATCGCACTTGGAAATATCTGCCCAAAGGAGTTACTTCCGGCGAAATGGATTTTGCCGTCAATGTGGCTGGTACTTATGAAGTGCGGTTGTTTTCTGATAGTGGTTATAACAAAGCGGCGGAGGGTTCTCATAAGCTGGTCATAACTAAAGCTGGCACTGTCGGCAGTGATACCGGTAATACCGGCAGTAGTGGCAGTGGTAGCAATAATGGAAATACCAACAACGGCAATAATAACAATTCTAATTCCGGTACCGGCAACAATTCTACCGGACAATATACTTTGTCCGCCAGTAAAAGCACTTATGAATTTGGAGAAACATTGCTGGTAAGCTTCACCACTCCTAGTCCCAGGACTAATGCCGACAGCGGGGCTTGGATCGGTATTTTCACGGAAGGTGCCAATAATAATAATTACCGCACTTGGAAATACCTACCCAAAGGAGTCACGTCTGGCGAAATGGATTTTGCTGTAAGTGTGGCTGGTACTTATGAAGCCAGATTATTTTCTGGTAGTTATACCAAGGTGACTGACTCAGATACTTTTTTAATCAAACCAAAAAGTAGCGTGGTCACACCACCACCAACCACACCACCACCAACTCAACCGCCAAGTGCTGACGAAAATTTTTCTTTAACTGTCAGTAGTCAGGCGATTGGCGTTGGTGGTTCGGTGACTGTGAGTTGGGAAGCTCCAACGGGAATAGATCTGCGCAATGACTGGGTCGGTATTTATCGTACCGGAGCTTCAAATTTTTCTTACTTGAGTTATTTTTATACCAACGCCACCACCAACGGCAGCGCTACTTTTAGTATCACTGCGCCCGGTAGTTATGAGTTTCGTTATTTTCGCAATGGCTCATACACTCGGGTTTCTACTTCACCGGTGGTAAATGTCAGTGCCGATACCAGTAGTTTGCAGTGTAATTTATCCAACTCTACTTTGCAGAGTGTCACCAACTATCCGCCAAGTTCGGGGCCGATTATCGCTTTTGGTGATAGCTTGACGGCTGGGGTGGGAGCGACAGCGGGGCAGGATTATGTCAGTCAGTTGTCTCGCAAATCGGGAGTGCCAATAATCAACGCTGGTATTTCCGGCAACACCACCCGCGATGCCGCGGCCCGTTTGCAGTCTGATGTCTTATCCAGAAATCCATCAGTGGTCATTGTGTGGCTGGGTGGAAATGATATTTTGCAACGCCACTACGAAGGATTGTTTAATGGCGCCAATAATCCAAATCTCTACGAATCTTTGCGCCTGATTTTGCTGCGTGTCACCGGTAAAATTCCAGCGCCGCAAGGTATTACCGAAGCTGAGACTTTCGCCAATCTGAAAGAAATTGTGGAAGATATTCAAGATCGGGGAGCTGTAACCATCGTGGTTGGTTTTAGCGGTGGAGTTTTTGACGCCAAACTGGAAGCTCTTTATAAAAAAGTGGCGGATGAAACCAACTCAATATACGTGCCAAACGCCATGAGCGGCATCATCGGCCGCGTGACTTTGATGAGTGACTTGGTACACCCCAATAACGCCGGCTATGGCCTGGTAGCAGATAAGGTTTTACCATATTTGGTTTGTGTGGCGGGGTAGGTAAATGAATAGATTTCTGTCAGGAAAGCTGTCAAAGCAGTTTCTAACATTCTGTTGATAATTTTACTTATGCAATAAATTTTTTCAGATTTGTGTCACGTGGTTTTGAGGATCAAATATCTGTGCCAACTTCATAACGCCGTCTGACACTTCTAAATCAAGAATATCGTTTGAGTCTACGAAGCGTATTTCCATACATTCACGCGAAGGGGTGAAATCAAAATCAGCAACCTGACATTCATAAACTATTTATGCTGACGCGATAGAAGCAGTCGGATATTGCTAGTGATGTTTTTGTGGACATGGTACTTTGATTGTATCATGTTTTTAGTACCCAATCGTAATTAAAGATTTATATAAAAGTAAACTGATTAAATAAAAAAAGCCACCTCGTAGGGTGGCTAAAGTTAAGTCTTTTTCCTGTTGCAGGTCGAGCCATTCACTAGCTATCCGTTGCCTGACTGTTTTTGTAACCTCGTGAATCTGGTGGTGTTTCAGGCTATTTTCAACCAGTCTTTTACAACCTTCTGCCATTTCGGCAAATACCAAATCCTTAGACAAAAGGAACTCGAATCACTTGGTCATAAGGTTTATCGTATTTAGTACACTCGGTGGTGGCATAATCATACACAAGAAATTAACTCACTGCTTGCGTACCTAGAGCAGCTCTAGATATAATAATATTATGAAAAATCAAGACATTAGATTTGCACGTAATTTAGTAAAAGGAAAGATTGCTGAAACGGTATTTGCACAAATGCTCCGCTCGACGGGGGCTTTCACCGTTCTCGAGTTTGGCTATGAGAAAATTATTCCCGAACTAGTAGGGAGAGGAAGGGGTGGTGATAGCGAAATGGTGGAAACATTACGCACCGCACCAGACTTTGCGGTAATCAATAACACCACCAAAGAAGTACATTTGATTGAGGTTAAGTATCGAGCTAGGTTCACCAAGCAGAATGTTTTAAATATTGCCGAGAGAATGAGTAGGAACTGGAATCCTTCGTATCTATTTTTAGCCAGTGAAGACGGATTCTATTTTGGAGAAGTAAAGACTTTGATAGAAAACGGAGGTGACATTCAATGTCTTGACCACCCCCAGATACCAATAGAGACTCAAACAGAGTTTTTAAAGATACTAAATGATTTTGAAGGCTAGCTTACCTAGCTAAACAAAAACAACCTCGCAAGAGGCTGTTTTTGTACCCTTCTCGGGCTAGCTCTAAAAGGGGCGACTACTGGGAATCGAACCCAGATAACCGGTACCACAAACCGGAGTAATAGCCGTTATACGATAGCCGCCATTTTTTTTGAGAAGTGAAGGAGGGGCGCGCGAAGCGCGCCCCTCCTTCACTTCCATCCTACATTTATACCCATTTTTTGCAAAAAAGTCGAGAGAGGGTATAAATATTCCTTGTTGTTGGTATTGGTTGGTGTTAAAGTTAAATCATTATGGATCAAGAAGCGTTGATGGTTACGTTGTTTTTTACCTTTATTTTGGGGGCGGGGGTTGGTTTTTATGTCGCTCGCTTTTTGTTTTGAGAAAGACGTGGATTTGTAATGGCTTAAAATATAATTATCAAATGCTGATGACAAAATTTTTTACTACCAATATATTGCTGTTATTTTTACTCCCTTTTTTTGTTCAGGCGCAGGAAGTACATCAGGAATTTCAGGAGACAATAAAAGCGGAAGTGATTGAAGTAGTAACAGAATATGATCGTATTATTATGGGTACTGAGACCTTAACCACGGTGCAAGAGCTGCGGATTCAGCTGAAAGGGGGAGAAAAAAGCGGTGAAGTGGTGAAATTAGAAAACGACCTGATGGTACTGGCAGCCGGCGATAAGATTTTTGTTAATCGTTTGGTTTCTTTTGATGGCGTTGAGTATTATGTCTTCAAAGATGTGGAGAGAAGAATGCCACTTTTGATTATCGTCTTGGTGTTTGTGGCTTTGACTATTTGGCTTTCCGGTCGGCAGGGGGTGAGGGCCATTATTAGTTTGGGTATAAGTATCGCGGCGATTATTTTCTTGCTGATACCGGCGCTGTTGGCTGGCTATTCGCCAGCTTGGACGAGCTTGGGTATTTCCGGTTTGATTTTAAGTTTCACTTTATTTTTTACTCACGGCATCAAACCCAGAGTAGTGATTACTTTTCTGGGGACTTTTTCTGCTGTATTCGTCACGTGTTTTATCGCCTGGATTTGGGTGGAGTGGATGAGATTTACCGGCTTCAGCGACGATGCTTCTGTCTATTTAAATTTTGCGACTGGCGGCACTCTTGATCTGACTGGACTGCTCCTCGGTAGTATTATCATTGGTTTTCTTGGATTGCTTGATGATGTTTCCATTACGCAAGCCTCGGTTGTACAGCAGTTAAAGGGAGCCAATAGAGATTTTGGTTTTAAAGAATTATATCTTAGGGCTATTAAGGTGGGGCGCGATCATGTTGGTTCTTTGGTTAATACGCTGGCTTTTGCTTACGTGGGTGCCGCCTTGCCGATGATACTGCTTTATTCTTATTCTGAATCCTCAATCATGACCATTATAAATCAAGAGGTAGTCGCGGCTGAAATCCTGAGAATTGTTGTCGGTAGTATTGGGTTGATTTTGGCCGTGCCTTTGACCACTGTTATGGCGGCTTGGTATTTTAGGAATAAGGAGCCACGGGAAGAGGATATTCATACCTGTGCCGATCATCAGGAAGGTGGAATTCACAATCATGGCCACTAAGCTAAAATGGTATTATTATAAAGCATTAGTTTAATTGGATTATTTATGAAAAATTTCTTGAACGAGTTTAAGGCTTTTGCCATGAAAGGCAATGTTATTGATTTGGCGGTGGCGGTGGTGATTGGAGCGGCTTTTGGGAAGATTGTTTCTTCTTTGGTTGAAAATATCATTACTCCTCTTATTGGAATACTGGTCGGAGGAATTGATTTTACCAGTTATAGTTTTGTCTTTAAGGCTGCGGAAATAAAGTACGGGATGTTTTTGCAAAATGTTTTTGATTTTGTGATTATTGCGTTCTCTATATTTATCGCGGTAAAAGCCCTAAAAACCCTACAGAGAAAGGAGGAGGAGAAAAAAGAAGAAAAACCAAAGGAGATACCGGAGGATATTTTGTTGTTGCGGGAAATTAGGGATAGTTTGAAGAAGTAGGTAAACCACAGAACATTTTTATCAGACCACAACTACCCAAGCCTAAAAATTACTATCATAACTACAAAGTAACCAGTAGTTATCCACATTCCGTAACTGTTGATATCTAAAGAAAATCCTTTTTTATAGCCATTCCCCAAAAAGATATAATTTTTCTGAAGATGGTATTATATAGGCACGCACGAATTCTACACCGTGTGTTTCTTATATAGAGTTATATTTTCACACGCAGTTTGTATCTTTCTTAAACTTAATTGCGTCCTACATCAACACTTAAGTTTGTGAGAGATAAGGTTAAATTTTATTAGTTTTATTTATCAGAAGTTGTTATTTATGGAGATTAAGCACATTCGTAAGAGAGATGGTTCAGTTCAGCCTTTTCACATGGTCAAGATTGAAAACGCCATCTTGAAAGCTCTTTTTGAGACTGGAGAAGGAGAGGTGGCTGATGCCAAAAAAGTAGCTGACCTAGTACACCAAAAGACAATCGCTATGTGCGTCCAAGCAGCGACCGCTGATCCAAGCAGCGCCTTAGCGAAAAAATGTGTTGATGGCTATCCGGCGGTGGAAGAGATTCAAGACTTGGTAGAGCAGGCCCTGATGGAGCTGGATTACTTTGAAACCGCTAAAGCGTACATTATTTACCGCAATGCTCGCAAAAAATTACGCGAGCGCGACATCTTCAAAAAACGAACCAACCTCAAGCCTTACGAATACCCGGAATTGTATGAGTATGTGAGTTCCATAAGGCATTCCTATTGGATTCATACTGAGTTCAATTTCACCAGTGACCTCAATGATTTTCATATCAATGTCACACCAGCTGAAAGAAACGCCATAAAAAACGCCATGCTAGCCATTGCCCAGATTGAGGTAGCTGTAAAAACTTTCTGGGGCGATATCTACAAGAAAATGCCAAAGCCGGAAATTGGTGCTGTGGGCTTTACCTTTGCCGAAAGTGAAGTTAGGCACATGGACGCTTACTCGCACTTGGTAGAAATTCTCGGCCTTAATTCAGAATTTGAAAATATCACGAAAGTTCCAGTTATTCAGCAGAGGATTGCCTACCTTGAAAAAACCGTCGCTCTAGCCAGGACTGAAGAGAATCGCCAGTACATGCACTCAGTAATGCTCTTTTCGCTATTTATTGAGCATGTGTCTCTATTTTCACAGTTTCTTATTATCATGTCCTTCAATAAGCACCGTAATCTGTTCAAGGGTATCAGCAACGCGGTGGAGGCGACATCAAAAGAAGAGCAAATTCACGGTATGTTTGGTATTGATATCATCAATATAATCAAGAAGGAACATCCGGAGTGGTTTGATGACAATTGCAAAAACATGATTATCAAGGCCTGCGAGGAAGCTTATGAAGCGGAAAGCAAGGTGATTGATTGGATTTATGAGGCTGGGGAATTGGATTTTTTACCTTCTACCAACGTTAAGGAATTTGTTAAGCATCGTTTCAACAATTCCTTGGTGGCGGTTGGTTTGCCTAGGATTTTTGATGTCAGTGAGGCTCTACTTGAAGAAACAGACTGGTTTGATAATGAAGTGATTGCGACTAAGCACGTGGATTTTTTCCAGAAGCGTTCCATCAACTACAACAAACGCAGCGCCAGTGTTACCAGTGATGATTTATTTTAATTTGTAATAAGACATACAACGTATATGGAATCTTGGTATTGGTTGAACGAAAACAGTCGGAATTTTTTGGCCAGAGGTTATTTGGCCAAAGGTCAGACGGCGGAAGAGCGGATTCAAGTGATTGCGAAGACAGCAGGCAAATTTTTGAATCGCCCAGACTTCGCAGACAAATTTGTTGACTATATGAGCAAGGGTTGGATATCTTTGGCTTCTCCCGTCTGGTCAAATTTTGGTATAGATAAAGGATTGCCGATTAGTTGTTTTGGCTCTTACGTGGACGACAACATGGGAAGCATTCTCTACACCAATGCCGAGGTGGGAATGCAAAGCAAGTTTGGCGGCGGCTGCTCAGGCTATTTTGGCGATTTGCGCAGTCGGGGAGCGACGATTTCCGGTAATGGTCACTCCTCTGGATCAGTGCATTTCATGCAGTTGTTTGAGACTTTGGTTGATGTTGTTAGTCAGGGTTCTGTCAGACGGGGGCATTTTTCTCCTTATCTGCCGATTGAGCACGAAGATATAATGGAATTTTTGGATATTGGCACTGAGGGCAATCCCATCCAAAAGCTCACCCACGGCGTGACCGTGACCGATGAATGGATGAAAAAAATGATTGACGGTGATGAGGAAAAAAGAGCTATTTGGGCCAGAGTCATCCAGCGGCGCGGGGAAATGGGTTATCCGTACATTATGTTTAAGGATGCGGCTAACAAAAATACCGTGGATGTTTATAAGGATAAAAATCTCACCATTCATGCCAGCAACATGTGCAGTGAGATTATGTTACCTTCAAATGATGAATGGTCATTTGTCTGCTGCTTGTCTTCCGTCAATCTGCTGCACTACGAAGCTTGGAAAGATACAGACCTGATCGAAACCATGATTGCTTTTCTCGATGCTGTGATGGAGGATTTTATTCAAAAACTTGAAGCCATGCGTGATAGTAAAGATAAAGAGAAACGCCTGGCTTTTGGCTTCATGGAGAGAGCGTTTAATTTTGCCAAAGCCAACCGCGCGTTGGGTCTGGGTGTTCTTGGTTGGCATTCGCTTTTGCAAGCCAGAAAACTTTCTTTCGAGAGCAAGGAGGCCGCAGTGCTAAATATTGAAGTGTTCAAATACATCGACACCAAAGCACAATTGGCCACCAAAACTTTAGCTAAGGAGCTGGGTGAACCGGAAATCCTCAAGGGCTACGGCCGACGCAACACCACGCTCTTGGCTATTGCTCCCACTACTTCTTCTGCCTTTATTATGGGGCAGGTGTCGCAGGGTATTGAGCCAATCTGGTCAAATTGTTATACCAAAGACGTGGCCAAGCTAAAAGTCACTATCAAAAATCCAAATCTCAAAGAATTGTTGGAAGAAAAAGGCCAGGACACCAAAGAAGTGTGGGACAGCATTCGCGACCACGATGGTTCGGTTCAGCATTTGGATTTTTTGACGACAGCAGAAAGAGAAGTGTTCCGTACTTTCTCCGAGATCGACCAATCCGTAGTTATCAAGCAAGCAGCCGATCGACAAAAGTATATCGACCAAGGCCAGTCGCTAAATATTATGGTTGAGCCAGCCACTCCAGTCAAAGAAATCAATCAGCTCTATATTCAGGCTTGGAAGCAAGGGGTAAAGTCTCTTTACTATCAGCACTCCATGAACGCGGCCCAGCAAATGGTAAGAAAAAAGTTAACGGAAGGGAAGGGGTAGATGAATCTCTTGGTGAATTTGTTGTGAGTGGTATAGTTTAATCATAAAATAATCTTTGAATTTTAAACTAATAATACCCTTATGAAATGGAAGCAAACACCTATAGCCAAAATCTACGAAGCTCTTGGTTGTGTGGCCGATGGGAGGGTTGAAGTATCTGGTGATACCTCCAAGGTCTTTTCTTCCAGTGGTGGAAAATTTTACACAGTCACTTACGATCCGGTATCGCAAGCGATTATGGTCAATGACAACGGATCGTTCTGGGGAGGATATTTGGGTTATCCGGCTGTGGCCTACTTGATGATAGTGGGGGAGTTGTCGTACTCCCCCAAGATAGCCGCGGAGCTTAAGGGCATCGCTTGGAAAGATATAAACCAAAAATTCAAAAATGACTTTGATAAGGCTGTTGAATTTATCTTGAGCAGCAAGCCGCTGGAAATCAAAGAAGCCATCGAAGCAGAAGTGAATAAAATATACGGCCAATTAACGGCCAAGAGCTATAATCTGCTTGGTAGGAAAATGCGACCGCCGGCTGGGTACTAGTACTTGCCGTCAAGGCCGTACACAGATTTGACATAAAAGCTTTATGGCGGTAATTTACCGATGGTAGTTGAGGCAAATTCCATAAATTTAAAAAAGGAGGCTGGTATGAATAAGATTGAAGAACCATTAGTTCCTGATGAGAGTCAAAAAGGGAGGAAGTTAAAGTTCGTTAGAAGGTTCTTTAGTCACTCCATAAGAAAAAAGTTCAGAAAAATACGCTGGAAATTGTTGCCGGCACATAGGAGAAAATAAATTTTTTAGAGTTCCAAAGGCGATCGCAAGATCGCCTTTTCTTTTCTCCGCAAAAATTGGTATTATTTAAAAATCAATATGCGACAACTGCTTGTTTTTTCATTGCTATTTACTTTAATTTTTGGCACCAGCTATTGGTATACGAGCTCGGCCTATCTTTGTCCGATTCCCATTAAATATGGGGTTGGTGAGATTGATGACCGGTTTCTTATTACTAAAGAGGAAGTAAGAGATATTTTATTGGAAGCCGAGGCGGTTTGGGAAGGTCCAACCAACCGCGATTTATTTGTCTATGATAAAGAAGCTGCTTTTATGGTTAATTTTGTTTTTGACGAAAGGCAGCAGTTGGTCAGAACTGAAGAAGAGTGGCGAACAAATTTGGATGAACAGGAAAGGATTGGTTTGGAAATGGCGGCCAAGGTAAAAAATTTGAGTGAAGAATATAAAAGATTAGAGGCTGATTACCTGAAGCAACGGGCACTTTATGAAAGTCAGTTGGATATCTACAACAAAAAAGTTGAATCCTACAACGAGCAAGGCGGCGTGCCAAGAGAAGTTTTTGCAGAGATGAAACAAGAACAGGATTATCTGTCTGGTTTGTTGTCAAAACTAGTTTCAGCGGAGCAAATTCTAAGCCAGACCGCCGATGATATAAATACCCAAGGCGAACAAAGCAACAAAATTATTGAAGACTACAATGCTGGCGTAGAGAGGTACAACGAAATTTTTGGCAGCCAATACACTTTTACGCAGGGAGATTTCAGGCGCGAAAGAATCAATATATATAAATTTACAGACAAAGCCGAGCTGGTCAGGGTGATGGCGCATGAGCTTGGACACGCTCTCGGTATATCTCATGTTGAAGAGGAGGAGTCGGTGATGTATTATTTAACTAAAGAACAGTTGGGGTCTACGGTATTGTCCATACAGGATTTAGAAGCCCTGGTGGACATTTGTGGCGATGGGACCGAACTTTCTCATAAATTAAGAAAAGCAATCCGCGTTTTATTATCAAAGTTTTAATATTTTAATCATGGAAAATACATTTTTTAGTTCTAAGAGCAACAGAAGTTTGGTAACTATTGTTTTGTTGTTTTTGATCGTAGCTTTGGCAGCTTATGCTTGCTACACAATAAAGCAAACGAAGTATCTATACACCGGGCCAACCACGATTTCGGTGACTGGAGTGGGTGAAGTGATGGCGGTGCCGGATATTGGACAGTTTAGTTTCTCGGTTGTCGCCACCGGTACCGACGCTACTTTGGCTCAGGAAGAATCAGGAAATAGAATAAACGCCATTCTCGCTTTCCTGAAAGAGGCCGGAGTGGAAGAAAAAGACATAAAGACTGAATCATACAACATGAATCCTCGATATCGTTATGAAACAGGGGATTGTCCGGTCAATGTTTTTTGTCCTGGTGTGCAGGTGCAAGATGGGTTTGAGGTTTATCAAAGTGTAAGGGTTAAGGTGCGAGATTTAAATAATTCCGGCCGACTTATTGCCGGTGTGGGGAATTTGGGCGCTACCAATATCACTAGTCTGCAATTCACTATCGACGATACTAATGTCTTGAAAGCAGAAGCTCGAACAAAAGCCATCAACGACGCCAGAGCCAAGGCTGTGGTACTAAGTCGACAATTAGGTGTTAGATTTGTGAAGATGGTGGGCTACTATGAAAACGACGGTCAGCAAGTGCCATATTACGATTACGCTAGAGCGGGAAACATGATGGAGATGTCAGACATGGCTAAAGGGCCGTCTTTGCCAACTGGTGAAAATACGGTAACAAGCCAGGTGACCATTACCTACCAGACTCGGTAGTGGAGTATAGATTGACGTAAAGCTAAAAAGGGCGCCGGCGAAGCCGGCGCCCTTTTTAGCTTTGACATTATTTTAAATAAGCGTACAATGGTAGGGACTCGCCTCCAGGGCGTTTTTATTTTGGTAAAACTATATTTATTATGAGCAATTTTGGAAATTATTTGCGTGACACCGCCGCTGAGATGAAGCAGGTGACTTGGCCGACACAAAAACAAGCTTTTTTGTATACGGTTTTAGTGATTGTTATTTCTGTTATCGTATCATTATTTTTAGGGCTGTTTGACTATCTTTTTCAGATGGGCATTGATGCGATTGTAAATGGTCTTTACTAATAAAATCTTATTATATGGCTAAACAAACAAACACAGGCGAAAGGCATTGGTACGCTATCCATACTTACTCTGGATATGAAAATGCCGTCACTCGCAATCTAAAACAACGCATTGATTCGCTGGGCATGAGTGATAAAATCTTCAATGTGGTCGTACCTACAGAAAAGAAGATTAGGGTCAAGGGTGGCAAGCGCGTGATGGAAGAAGAGCGCATCTATCCTGGATATGTGCTGGTGGAGATGATTGTCGATGATGAGTCCTGGTATGTGGTGCGCAACACTCCTCGAGTGACCGGTTTTGTCGGTAGTGGCACCCAGCCGGTACCTTTGACGGAAGAGGAATACAACGCGTTGATGAAGCAAATGTCTACCGACACCATCAAACATAAAGTTGATTTAACAGCGGGAGATATCGTGAGTATTGTGGACGGTCCCTTTAAAGACCTTGAAGGTCGTGTCGGTGAGATTGATGAAAAGAGCGGCAAGGTAAAAGTCTTGGTGCCAATGTTTGGTCGTGAGACTCCGGTAGAATTGGACTTTTTGCAGGTGAAGCGAGTGTAATGTATTTCAAATTACCCGCTCATATCCTATCAAAAGATTGAAATAATCCTATCATTTTGATAGGATTATTGATTATAAATGATAGGATTATGATTTCACTAAATATTAGACAAAAAGCTATTTTGGCTCACTACACCCAGATAGATGCCTTTACTCCTCAGCAGGCCAAAGAAGCTCTCGGGCTCACCGCTTCTTTGGTGACAGTGCGTCGTGATATACGAGCTTTGGTTGACTTTTCTTACTTGAAAGAAGATGGTGCGGGTCCAGCGTTGCGATATTTTAAAACTATTCTTGGTACACTACTTACTCCGATTGACGCTACGGAGTACCAGAATATTGATGTTGACAAGCGTGGTCAAAAAATCACTTTCAACCAAGCTCTTTTCCCACAATTTCCCAAAAATATCTTTTCGTCTGAAGAGATGGAAAAACTAAATGGAGCTACCACGCGTTATAAAAAGAAGATAGAAAATCAGACACAAAATATTCACGCTAAAGAGCTTGAGCGTTTTGTTATTGAGCTGTCATGGAAGTCGTCAAGAATTGAGGGAAATACATACACGCTTTTGGACACAGAATTACTTTTAAAAGAAGGGACACCCGCGCTGGGAAAAACACCTGAAGAAACCACCATGATTCTAAATCATAAAACCGCTTTTACTTTTATCATGGAGCAACGACAGTTTTTACGGCAAGGCAATCTTATCCATTTTCTGGAAGAACTTCACCGGCTACTGACTGATAATCTGTCTATCGACCAAGGGATCCGTAAATCGCTAGTTGGTATTACCGGTACCAACTACGTACCTTTAGAAATTGGCTTTCAAATACAAGAAGCTCTTAATGATTTGTGTGAAAGTATAGAGCGAGCCTCCAGTGCCTACCAAAAAGCTCTTTTAGCCTTGGTGGGAGTTTCTTATATCCAACCTTTTGTTGATGGCAATAAGCGTACGGCACGATTGTTTGCCAATGCTTTTTTGATATCTGAAAATTTGGCGCCACTATCGTACCGGAATGTTGACGAAAGAGATTATCGAGAAGCTATATTAGTCTTTTACGAACGTAACTCAATTTTGCCAATGAAGAATATATTTATTGAGCAATATCTATTTTCTACCGAAAACTATACTCTGTAGTTTTTGTGCTGTGCAACCTCTCTCCACAGGAAGCATGTGACCCCAAGACTAGTGTGTCGTACATAAGCTTGCAAAAACCTTGATTTTCTTGTACTATGCGCAGGCTTCTATTGGGGGGTCTGGCTATGGAGCAGACAACTCAGACAAAAAATAATTCTTAAAATATACATAAAAATATGGCAAAAAAACTAGTAAAGAAGATTAAGGTGCAAGCTGTGGGAGGCAAAGCTACGCCAGCTCCACCTTTGGGGCCGGTCTTGGGTCAGGCGGGTATCAATATCGGTGAGTTTGTAAATCAGTTTAATGAACAGACTCGCGACCGCATGGGTGAGGTGGTACCGGTAGAGCTTTCAGTATTTGATGACCGTACTTTTACTTTCATCACCAAAGTTTCCCCAATGTCACGTTTGATTTTGAAGAAGCTCGGCAAAGATAAGGGTGCGAGTAAGAATAAGGTATCGAAGGTCGGTACCTTGACCAAAATCCAAGTACGAGAAATCGCAGAAATGAAAATGCCCGATCTAAACGCCGCTTCAATCGAAGCCGCCATGAAGACAGTTGCCGGCACGGCACGCTCGATGGGGGTACAGGTGGAGGAGTAGTTTTTAGATAGAGAAAAGTAACAAAACACCGGATTAAGTTCCGGTGTTTTGTTTTCTATGGGAATCTCTAGTTAAGGTGCGCGTGTCGAAGGAGTCGAAGGCTTCCTCTCCGGCCAGCAACGAGCGTCCGACGACAGATGTCCTCGAAGCCCTTCGTCAGAAATGGGGCTCAAGATAGATTTTTAGTTTAAAGAGTGAAGCGTGTGCGTAAAATTGTACCGCTTCACTCCTTTTTTATATGATTATGGCATAAAACCTCCCGCCTGTCTTTTTATAATTGACTGTTCTTTTGTATAATAAAACCACTATGTCACACTACGAAATTGAAATAAAAAGTTTATTGGGTACAAAAGAAAAGGCCGAGGATTTGGTGGTGAGGATGTTGGATGTTGATCCCGATATAAGGGTGGTGGGTGAGAGTTGCCAGCTTACTCATTATTTTATTGGTGGTGATATTCACCATCTGTACAAAAAAGTGGAGTCTTTATTTTCCAGTGCTCAGCATGATAAATTCAAAATGATTGCTGAGAAAGGAAAAGAATTTTCCATTCGGTCTAGGCAAAAGGATGACGAGGTATTTCTTGTCATAAAAGCGTCTTTGAACGGCAGTGACAGCGTCAATGGTGTGTCGCGATTGGAGTTTGAAGAACCGGTTACTGCGCTTACTTTGGATGAATTGGACAAGTTGATTTTGGAAGCTGGCTATACCTACGAAGCCAAGTGGTCTCGCGATCGAATCGAATATGCTTGCAAAGACATAAATGTCTGTTTGGATAAAAACGCTGGTTATGGTTATTTGGCCGAGTTTGAAATTGTCACGGAAGACGAATCCACTTTGCAGGTGGCGAGAGAAAAGTTGGTGGCTTTGATGGAGGAATTGGAGGTAGAGGAATTACCACAGGATCGCTTGGCGCGAATGTTTGCTCACTATAATGCCAACTGGCCGGATTATTACGGTACTGAGAAAACTTTTATTATTGAGTAAACCAATTCTATGTTTCTTTCTGATGTAGATATTAAAAAGGGAATCGAGAGCGGTGCGCTAATAATTGAGCCATTTAATAATGAGCAGCTCCAATTGGCCAGCTACGATGTGGTGCTGGGAAATGAATTTGAGGTGGTGGATAGACACATGATTGAAGCTTCAGATCCGGCCCGAAAAATATATCCCACTACCAGAAAACTGACCGTGGCCGATGACGAGGAATTTGTCCTGCATCCAGGAGAGAATGTGCTGGGAAAACAGCGGGAGTTTGTCGGAGTTGATAATGAACATTTAATTTTGTTGTCGGGAAAGAGTAGTTTGGCGCGAATTGGTCTGGTAGTACACAATACCGCTATGCTTTTCAATCCCGGCCATCGGTTTTATCCAACCTTTGAACTGGTAAATGCCAGCAACATTCCGATTATTCTTCGTCCGGGTATGACTATTGCCCAATTGCTATTTGCTCGTCTGACTTCACCAACCAGCAAGTCTTATGAAGAGGTGGGAAGGTACGACAGTGAAAATTCCAATCACTTTGCCGAACCAAAACAGTAAATTTTCTTTAGTTAAATTTAGTTCTAGTCTTTCTTTTGGATATCATGTTCACCCCGCTTTACATCAAAGCGATCCATTTCCGGATCAAGGTGAATCACTAAACCTTCGTTTTTAAATTCAGCTTCAAGTAGTCGTGCCATTTCTGCCGCTTGGTGACGGAGGGTGGGGTGTACAAAGCGAGTTGCTCTTAGCTCTACCAGGTAGACAATGGCGGGGAGGTCGCCGGTGAAGTAGTTGCTGGTGTTGTATCCCATGGCTACATAATACTGAGTGTCCTCTGGCGACAGTGTCAGTCTACCGATGGCTTCCGCTTGAGTCGTGATGAGCGCTTCCGCTTCGGCTCGAAGAGTGTCGGACAATTCGTCGAGATACCAATTATTAAAGCCAAGCTCGGTGGTGAGTAGTGGCATGCGCTGGGTAATGGCACGGTGACGTTGGATATCTCGAAAAGATCCAAAATCAAGTTGGTAGGCGAAAGCCACATCACCGGCAGTACCGATCCATTTTGGTAGCTCTGTTTTAGCGGGGCGCGTTGCCAACAGATTTTTCATGGTCGCTAATTCGGCGCGGTTGATACCATTATGGACAAGTTTACATTTTGGCACGTTGGTATCGTGATAATAGTATGACCTCATGATCTGTGCGTTGTAGGTTTCGGTTGCCTCGTATCGCTTGTCAGTGAAAGAGCTGGGGAAAGCTTCAAGTAGGGCTTGTTCAATTGTTTCAGCAATTTCACGGACTTCAGATAATGGATGGTGACGAAGGAGCGCTAGCTTATCCGAAAACTGCCGCAAATTTCCATGCCAGGCAAGGTTGGTAGTGGCGCCGGCGGGGAGAAAACCACGAGTGGTATCAAACGCTCTGGCCGCGATAGCTTTTTCATACACCGTTTCCTTTTCCTCCGCGGCTCTCGGGTAGCGTTCTTTTAATACTTTCTTCATCTCTTCAACCGCTTTTAGATAGAATGTCCGCCAAGTCTCTTGCACGGTTTTACCTTCTACACCGCCCTTAGGATTAAGAAAAATTTGATTGGTAAAATCAATGTAGCGGGTTGATGATTCTTGGCCGGAATACAGTTTCCAGTCTTGGATTGCTTTGGCGGCGAGCATGGATACTCCTTCAATAAATAGAGTGGCACTTCCACAATCACCAATTGATTTATGTCCATAGCCCACATAATAGCTCGACATAAATTTTTCTGAGCCTCTTTCCGCCAGGACTTTGAGGTGTCCATCAATGCCTTCGGTTGAGCGCGAATGGAGCGCTTGAAGCATGGCTTCGCTTTCGGGGCTAATAATCGCACCAGTATCAAGGACGACCACTTGTCCGCCGTCAGATAGTGATTTGCGAGTATGTTTAATTGAATCAATGGCACTCATGGGTAGATTGATTAGAAATAATAGGTATTGTACACTATTTCCAGCCCCAATATCTGCTTCCCGCAAACAGTGAGTTTGTTGCGAGGTGGTGGTATGGTGAGGTATTATAACGATCGTGAGAGGAAAATTAATTGTGATTGATGGTGGTGATGGGGCGGGAAAAGCGACGCAGGTGGCACTGCTGGTAAAGCGACTACAAGCAGACGGACACAAGGTCGAGACTCTTGATTTTCCACAGTACACGCAAAATACTTTCGGGGCGTTGATTCGCGAATGTCTTGATGGGAAGCGAGGGGATTTTATGGCCATTGACGCGCGTATTGCATCGACACTTTACGCGGCTGACCGTTTTGAAAGTAAATTTCATTTGGAACAGTGGCTTGAAGAAGGGAAGATCGTTGTTTTAGATCGTTACGTTAGCGCTAATATGATGCATCAAGGAGCCAAGATCGATAATGAAGAAGCTCTGGAGTCATTCTTGAGTTGGCTTGATTATATGGAACATTCAATTTTTGGAGTACCAAGACCAGACCTTATTTTGTATTTGGAAGTGCCTTTTGCCATTAGGATTAAATTAAAATCGGAGGCAGTAGCTGGGGCCAAGCATGGGAAAGACGTAAAGGTTGATGTGGCGGAAAGAAATATCGAGCACCAAGCCAAAACCGAGGACAGAGCGAGGAAAATAGTCGCTGCTAAAAATAGTTGGGCGACTATCAGTTGTGTTGAAGAGGGAACTATTCGTTCCAGGGAATCAATTCATGAGGATATTTATTTGGCAGTAAAATTAATATTATAAATTTATGCAACTCAAAATTAAAAAACTCCATCCAAGCGCGGTTGTACCAAGCTATGCTCATCATAATGATGCCGGAATGGATCTGTGTGCGGCGGCTGAAATCACAATTGCGGCTGGCGAGCGGGTACAGGTACCAACGGGGATTGCGATGCAGATTCCTGATGGCTACGTCGGATTGGTTTGGGATAAAAGCGGCGTGTCGCACAAGGGCGGCCTCAAGACGTTGGGCGGGGTGATTGACGCGGGGTATCGGGGTGAGATATTGGTGGGAATGGTAAATACAAGCCATGAAGCCTTTACCTTCATGGTCGGTCAAAAAGTCGCGCAGCTGCTGATACAAAAAATTGAGCAGCCAGATATTGAGGTGGTCGATGAGCTCGACGACTCAGTACGCGGCACTAGTGCGTTTGGGAGCACAGGGAAGTAGGGCTACTCTAATAAGAGTGTTAGGCAAGAAAGAAGAACAAATATTGGTGTTATAATAAGCGCAATAAAACTTTCATCATGATTTAAATTCGTTCGTTCAATTTTAGATTCAGACTTTAATTACTTTTTAACTATTTCTTTTATGAACGAATATAAATTTATCAAAGACCAAGACGAAGAATTGTATGCGGCGCTCGTGGGCGAGGAGGAGCGGGAGCGAAAAGGAGTTGAGCTGATTCCCAGTGAAAATTATGTGTCGCGAGCCGTTCGCGAAGCGAACGGCTCCATTTTTACCAACAAGTATTCCGAAGGTTATCCCGGCCGGCGATATTATGGCGGGCAGGAATTTACCGACCAAGTGGAAATTATCGCCGTTGAGAGAGCTAAGCAGTTATTTAAAGCCAAGTACGCCAACGTCCAGCCTTTGGGCGGAGCCAATGCCAACGTGGCGATGTACTTTGC
Source organism: uncultured Candidatus Saccharibacteria bacterium (assembly GCA_964399295.1). Lineage (GTDB taxonomy): Bacteria > Patescibacteriota > Minisyncoccia > Phycocordibacterales > UBA918 > OLB19. The sequence continues at coordinate 126,907 of CAYNQD010000002.1, forward strand.
GCTGATGCAGCCGGGCGATACAGTACTGGGAATGGACTTGAGTCATGGTGGACACCTGACGCATGGTCATCCGACCACGGCCATCAATCAAGTTTTCAACTTTGTCCGCTACAAAATGAAGAACGTTGATACCGGAGCCATTGATTATGACGAATTGCGAGCGGTCGCTTTGCGAGAAAAACCAAAAATCATTTTAGCCGGTTTTTCCGCTTATAGCCGTGAGCTTGATTATTCTAAATTTGCCGCCATTGCCAAGGAGGTGGGAGCTTATACTGTGGCTGACGTGGCACACATTGCCGGTTTGATTGCTGGCGGAGTTGCTAAAAATCCTTTTAATTTTGATTTTGACGTCATGACCACCACGACGCACAAGACTTTGCGCGGCCCGCGCGGCGGAATGATTTTGGTGCGAGAAGACGCTGATATTGCCAAGCGTATCAACAAAGCAGTTTTTCCCGGCATGCAGGGCGGTCCGCACATGCACATTATTGCCGCCAAGGCTGTAGCTTTTGGTGAAGCTCTTTCGCCAGCTTTCAAAATCTACGCCAGTCAAATATTAAAAAACGCCAAGGCCATGGAAGTGGTTTTCAAGCAAGCCGGAATCCGGCTTTTGGGTGGTGGTACCGACAATCATCTTTTGTTGGCAGATGTTTATGGTTCACTTGGTATTACCGGACAGGAAGCGGAGACTGTCTTAGATGAAGTGGGAATTACTCTTAATAAAAACATGATCGCCGACGAGACTCGTACCGCTCTTGATCCTTCCGGTATTCGTTTTGGCACACCGGCCATGACTACTCGCAAGATGAAAGAGAAAGAAGCCACGTGCTTGGCTGAAATAATGATAGCAGCCATGCACGCCAAAAATGACTCCATCAAAAAACAACAACTACAAAAAGAGGTAGAGGAGTTGTGCGAAGCTTTTCCGGTACCGGAGCGGTTTGTCTAACAATTTTACAGCTCACAATGTTATATTGTAAAATATAGGAAAATGTGTCATACCGATTCAGGCCAAACCTGAGTCAAGGCATCAAGCAGGTGGTTGTATTTTTTAATGAATATGCTATTTTACTCTCAGATTGACCTTAGGACCGTTAATCGACTTTAAGCGCCTCTTGTAGCCAGAGGCGCTTTTTTTTATTTATTAAATACAGAGGCTTTTATCCTGGTAAATAAAATCATACAATTAAGCTTGTGAATGATAATTACGCCCCATCAAATTTTTTTGTTTCTTTTATAAAGAAGCATTGGCTGACACTATCTTTTTTGTTGGGGTTTGTTACTGATTTTTTATTGCTTAATCGGGTTGATGACAGATTGGATAATCTGGTTTTGCTTTTTCACGTCACTCTAGCTACTAGCTCGATTCTGCTTTTCTACGTTGGGGTGGCAGAAAGGGGTGGTGAATGGTGGTCGGCTAAATTGCGTCATTTAATGCCGGTTTTCATGCAATATTCTTTCGGCGGTATTCTTTCGGGAATGCTGATATTTTATGGGCGCAGTGGTGATTTTTTTGCCAGTGCGCCGTTTTTTGTTTTGATAATTTCGGTGATTGCCGTTAATGAATTGGTAAAAAAACAATCAAACAGACTGATTTATAATCTGGCGGTTTATTTTGTCGGTTTGTTTTCGTACTGCGTGTTGGTGGTGCCGGTGGTGATTGGGGATATGGGCGACATAATTTTTATTGGCAGCGGAATATTGGCTCTGCTGATACTGATTTTGGTGGTCAAAATTTTGTCTGTCATTATTCCAAATTTTATTGCCCTGCAAAAACGAACTCTGGTTTTTGTGGTTGGCGTGTTGTATGTGTTATTTAACGGTTTTTATTTTTTTAATATTATTCCGCCGATTCCGCTGTCGCTAACTGAGCTTAGTATTTATCAATCGGTGGAAAAAATTGGCAGCAATTATCACATCATCAAAGAGGAAACTTCGTGGTTTAAGCGGTTGTCTTTGGCGCCAATTACTTTTCATCCCCAAGCTGGACAGGGAGCCTCGTGTTTTGCCAGAGTCTACGCTCCCACAAAAATAACCGCCAATATTACCCAGCGCTGGGAGTATCTTGACAGCGACGGCAACTGGAATGAACACTACAAACAGGCTTATCGAATTACCGGCGAAAATAAAAACGGCTATCGTGGTTATACTAAAATCACCAGTATTCATAATGGAAAGTGGCGGTGCAGTGTCGAAAATGCTCGCGGGCAGGTTTTGGGGCGGAAGACTTTTATTGTTGACGATACCAGGCCACCGGAAGAACTAGTGACAATCGTTGAATAATTGGTTATTGTACGAACATGAAAACGGTGATTAGAACAGCTATTGATGAGGTTTTGGCGGAGCAAGGTTTTGCTGAGGTGAATTTTACCATTGAACATCCGGCTGATATTTCCCATGGTGATTATGCTTGCAACGTGGCTATGGTGCTGGCGCGGAGGGTGGGTAAAGCGCCGCGGCAAGTTGCGGAGCAACTTGCCGCGGCGCTCGCCGACCAAATCGAATACGTAGACCGCATTGAAATTGCCGGCCCCGGTTTTATAAATTTCTATTTAGCTCGTGATTTTTTTGTCGGTGAAATAAGCCGCGCAAATGTAGAAAAAGAGTTCTGGGGGAGAAATGATTCTTGGACAGGAAAGAAAGTGTTGGTTGAATACACAGACCCGAATCCATTTAAGGAAATTCACATTGGACATCTCTTCACCAATACTGTCGGTGAAAGTATCGCTCGTCTTTTCATGATGAATGGTGCCGATACAAAGAGAATAAACTACCAAGGAGATGTTGGTCTGCATGTAGCTCATGCTATTTGGGGAATGAAGCAACTTGGGCTTTCAGTCGAGGATAACCTGACAGCTTCTGATCTTGGTAAAGCGTATGCTTTTGGTGCGACTGCTTATAAAAAAGATGAAGTGGCGCAGAGCGAAATACGTGCTCTCAATAAAATCATCTATGAAAGAACTGATGAAGAGATAAACACTATTTATGATAAGGGTCGGAAGATTTCATTGGACTACTTTGAAACAGTTTACAAACTCATTGATACTCAGTTTGACGAATATTTTTTTGAAAGTGAATCCGGACCAAAGGGAAAAAAATTAGTGCTTGATAACCCAGAGGTTTTTGTGGAAAGCAAAGGCGCATATATTTTTGAGGGAGAGAAATATGGTCTGCATACTCGTGTTTTCTTAAATAAGGAGGGCTTGCCGACTTATGAGGCAAAGGAGTTGGCTCTGGCAAAGATGAAGGAAGATAGATTTGGTCAATACGATTGGTCTGTTGTATCGACAGCTAATGAAGTAAATGAATATTTCAAAGTTTTGAAAAAAGCGATGAGTTTCATTTATCCGGAACTTGAAGCAAAAACCGAGCATGTTGGCCATGGAACGGTCAGGTTGACGACAGGAAAGATGTCATCAAGAACTGGTGATGTGATCCGGGCTTTAGATTTTATTGATGAAGTGTCCGCTATGGCGGCTGCTAAGATGGATGAAGGAGGGAAGGTTGTTCCGGATGATGCTTTGGCAAAGGACGTAGCTATTGCTGCCATCAAGTATGCGACTCTGAGAGGAAGTATTAAACAGGATTCAATTTTCGACAAAGAAAAATCGTTATCTTTTGAAGGTAATTCCGGTCCGTATTTGCAATACACTCACGCTCGAATTGGTTCGGTGCTGGAAAAAGCCAAGCAAGCGGGATTGGTGGGGGACATCAAATCTGCTCCCGAAACTTCTTACGAGATAGAGCGATTGATTTATCAGTTTCCTGAGGTGATCGAGGCTGCGCTGGCAGAACGAGCGCCTCACAAGGTGGTGTGGTATTTGACGGAATTGGCCGGAGCTTTTAATTCTTTCTACGGACAAGAAAAAATCGCCGACGCAACTGACCCCCACGCTCCCTACAAGATGATGATAGCCAAAGCCGTACAAACAACACTCAAAAATGGTCTATGGGTGCTAGGTATCAAAGCTCCGGAGCGGATGTAAAATGAGCCAACGAGCGAAGCGACTATGGCGAATTTTGTTCCCGATTTGCCCTTCTCCGGGCAAATCGCTGGAACTCGCGGTTTATAATTATTATGAAATCTAAATAGCAGTGTTTCGCCAGTAATTTTTCCTCCCAGAAAAATTATCGGCGCATTACCACTCTGATATCAAAACCACTTTCTCATAGTAACCATAGCGAATTAAACAAAATAAAACCCCGCAATACATCGCGGGGCTACTTCTTTTTTGTCTCACCGCCTTTTTCTATTCCAAGACGGAGTAACAATATTATTTTTCTTCCTATCCAACCGAAGCTTTAAATTTGCGTCGACTGGAAACAAACTTATTAAAGATAAAAACTTAACTTTAATTTGTTGCAATATGTCTATAAATAAACCCATGATATTTTTCCTCGTCTATTTGAAAAATGTAACTTGCCCTTCCCCTTATAACATAAAATTATCCAATCGGACAGTCTCAATTTGCACGGTCCGTTTTTTGTGTTAAACTAAGCCACATGTCTTTGAGAAAGATTGCTACTAATATTTGGTTTATTTTCTTTATTTTTACTCCTCGGGAGAAGGTTTTTGCTGTTTAGATTTTCAGAACAAGAAAGTAAAAGCCTCCTCCCAGGGAGGTTTTTGTTTTGGAGAATGTTTTTAAATTATTGAAAATATTCTCCAGGATAAAATATAAAATCCTGGACGGTGGTTCTTTTAAATTTTTTGGAGACTCCAAAATGATTACGCAAAAAGAGTTTGGACCTTGGCAGTTGAATATCTCAGACGAGATAGAAATTGTATCCGGACACATTAAGGAAGATATAGAGAGGTTTATAAACCACGAATATCTTTCTGTAGCAATGAGTGACTATAAAAAAGATTATCCTTGTCATAATTTTGCTATGACCAAATGGGGTGTGCCGGCTCCAGTCATCAGGCTGGATATGGCTCCGTGTTCTGATGGTGAAGAGGTGTCTATCTATGAAGTCGAAGCCAACATAGCGGGGCCGGGGATTATGAAGAAATTTTTCCCGGAAAGTAATTTTTCCCGCGAAGTGGGTAAGGCTTTGTTGAATTTGGGTATATCAAAAGTAGGATATACAACCACGCCTTGTCGAAAAGAACAGTGGATGGACTTATCTATCCTGATGTCCTCTTTGAGAGAAGAGGGGATAGAGACTAAAAATGTGAATATCTACAATGGGGAGTCTGATGATTTTCCTCTTTGGCTCCGTTCGGGGCAAGAGGATATTGAGTTGATATCTCCTCTTATGAACAGGTGTTTACTTTTGCATCATCATGGTGGTGGGCATAAGAATTATCTTCGGTCTCTATCGGGAGCCTTCCTGCTTTCAGAATTTTCATCAGTTGATGAAGTTTTTGATCGCTTTCCGGATGGCTTTGTTCTAAAACCTTTTGGTGGCTGGGGAACCCGTGATGTTTATATTTGGGCAACTCGGCGGCCTTGGCGGGAAAAGTCCAGAACCAAAACCAGTCTTAACAAAAAAATTGGTTGCATATTTGAATCAAATTTAGGGATGGATTGGTTGGTGCAACCATTTAATCCACCTCGTTTTGTTAACGGTATGTTTCGGATCTGGCGTTTATTTGCCGTCTGGGATGGGTCTGAATTTAAAATCATAGACTCTTTCTGGTCGGAAAGAAACTCTCTCCTAAACCACGGAGCTTCCGATACGGTTATTGGAAGCTTGAGGGTTGAGGTTTAGAGCCTAAGTCGAAGTTTTTTATCTAATACCTCCCTAATTTTTTTGGGAGGTATTTTTTTAATTTTGTATTATACTGTTTTGTACGTATGAAATATTCACTGATGATACATGGTGGCGCCGGACTTATTAAAGATGACACCGGTGTTTTAGAAGGTATAAAAAGAATTATGGTTGTGGGTGAGGAGAGACTGCTCGCAGGTGAAAGTGCTCTTGACGTGGTGGAGGGGTGTGTCAGTTTGTTGGAAAATGATGAGCATTTTAATGCTGGGCGCGGTGCGGTACTTAATAGTGAAGGAAAGGTTGAACTCGACGCTCTTATTATAGATGGCACCAATTTGGAAGCGGGAGCCGTAGCCGGAGTTAAAAATATTAAAAATCCCATAACCTTGGCTAGAAAAGTCATGGAAGAGAGTGAACACGTATTTTTGATTGGCGAAGGTGCTATGGTGTTTGCCAAGCAGGTAGGAGTAGAGCTTGAGTCGGAAGATTATTTTATTATTGAGAACCGAAAACTGCAGTGGGAAGAAGCCAAGAAAGCGGGCAAGGTAGTCTTGGATCATAGTGATCTGTCTGATAAAGGTTTAGAAAAAAAATACGGAACAGTGGGAGCAGTTGCTATGGATATGAAAGGCAATCTAGCTTCAGCGACTTCCACTGGCGGGATTGTAAATAAGAAGTTTGGTCGGGTGGGTGATACGCCGGTGGTTGGCGCCGGCGGTTTTGCCGATAATGAATCTTGCGCCGTATCGGCTACCGGATACGGAGAGCAAATGCTCAGGTTTTCTCTGGCAAAAACTATTAGTGATATTATTATTTATGAAAAGGTCGAGGCTCAAGAGGCAGCTGACAAGGCTATGGCTTTGTTTGTAAAAAAAGTGAATGGTTTGGGTGGGGTGATTGTAATTGACCGATTTGGTAACTGTGGCGTGTCTTATTCAACGAAAGGTATTATTTACGGACAAGTCCAGCAAGGTCAGGAGATAATAGTTGCTTTGAAATAAGGTAGGGGCGGGTTTAAAATTGGTAATAAAAGTCGGAAGCTGGTCTTATCCCTGTTCAAAAAAAATACTCGTGGTAATATGAAAAAGCCTGTCTGATATGCAGGTTTATTATTATGTCTGATATACATATTATATTTTTATGTCTAAAAAATTAATTAGAGAAAAAGAGAATAAGAAGGGGGATTATGAGGTGAAAGAGGTTGTTCTTGGGCAGGACTTGGCTGTGGTGCCATTGGTGGAAAAGAGTGAGGTTGCTAAGCGAGAGGAGAGGGTGCAGGCCTTTTGGCAGGCGGAAGATATTTTTAATAAAAGCGTGTCTAAGCCGGCCGGTGATGAGCCAAAAGGTGATTTTATATTTTATGACGGGCCGCCGTTTGCTACCGGATTGCCTCACTATGGGCATATTTTGGCCGGTACTATGAAGGATGCCATTCCTAGGTTTTGGACAATGAATGGTTTTCGGGTGCGTCGGCGCTGGGGCTGGGACTGTCATGGCTTGCCGCTTGAAAATCTGATTGAGAAAAAACTTGGTTTGGCCAACAAAAAGGATATTGAAGAATTTGGTATTAAGAATTTTAACGAAGAGGCTCGAGAAGCCGTTTTGGAGTATCGTGATGATTGGCAGAAAATTATTCCGCGTCTGGGGCGTTTTGTGGACATGGACAATGACTACAAAACCATGGACAGTCCCTACACCGAAAGTGTGTGGTGGGTGTTTAAGCAGCTGCATGAAAAAGGGTTGGTCTATGAAGGCTTCAAGAGTATGCACATGTGTCCGCGTTGTGGCACTACCTTGTCCAATTTTGAGGTCAACTTAGGATACAAAGACGTAAAGGATATCGCTGTCACGGTACGTCTGCCACTCTTGGATAATGAAGGTAACGTGACCGACACCAGTCTTTTGGTATGGACGACCACTCCTTGGACGCTGCCGGGCAATATGGCGGCGGCGGTGCATCGTAATTTGGATTATGTAAAAGTAAAAGTGGAAACTGGGGGTGGGGCTGAGCTTATGATTTTGGCCAAGGGTCGTTTGGCGCAGTTGGGCGATTTGGTTTATGAATTAGTGGAAGAAATAAAAGGTGCGGATTTAATCGGACGTTCTTATCTGCCGCCATTTAACTACTTTGTCGACCAAGATATCAAAGGTAAAGAAAACGCTTGGAAAATTTATCACGGTGATTTTGTGGAAGTGGGCGAGGAGGGTACTGGTGCGGTGCATATCGCACCAGCCTATGGTGAAGACGATATGAACTTGGCCAAGGAAAATAATGTTCCCATTGCTCATCATGTGGATTTTGAGGGGCGGTTTATGCCGCTGGTGACTGATTTTGCGGGGATGTTGGTAAAACCAAAAGATGATGATGTGACTGGCGTATCGCACCTTGATGCTGACATTAAGGTTCTTAAATACCTGCAAGAAAGCGGTCGGGTTTTTAAGAAAGAAAATATCACCCACAGCTATCCGCATTGTTGGCGTGATGATACGCCTTTGCTCAATTACGCGACTACTTCTTGGTTTGTTAATGTGCCAAAAATCAAGGACGATTTAGTGGCCGCCAATAATAAAGTGAAGTGGGTGCCAGGTCATGTCGGCAGCAATCGCTTTGGGAATTGGCTGGAAGGCGCGCGTGATTGGGCGATATCTAGGCAGCGTTATTGGGGCGCGCCGCTACCGATTTGGCGAAATAAAAAAACTGGCGAGTATAAGGTTTTTGGTTCGTTGGCGCAAATGCAAGAATACGTGCCTAAGAGTGGCAATACTTATTTTTTGATTCGGCATGGGGAATCTCAGTCTAATGTCGATCATATTTTGAACGGCCGTGTCGGGGTAGAAAATCCTTTGACCAATCTGGGAAAAGATCAGGTTATAAAAGCCGCCAAGGATATGCTTGGTGATATTGATTATATTTTTTATTCACCGTTGCAAAGAACCAAAGAAACAGCCTTCATTATGGCCGAGACTCTTGGTTTATCAGAAGAACAGATCATAGAAGATGATCGCATCAGGGAATCCGGCATGGGTACTTTTGAAGGCCGGCCCAGCGCGGACAAAGAAAAGGAATTCAATCACCCTCAAGATGAATTTACTGAGACTGTCGGAGGAATGGAAACCTTGCTTGAGGTCAAGTCTCGCTTGGCGGAATTTATAAAGGACATTGATGCAAAATATAAAGGTAAGAAAATTGCCGTCGTTTCTCATGGAGATCCGCTGTGGATGTTGGAAGCTTTCTTGCAGGGGGCAACAATCGAGGAAGCGATTAAGCTTGAAGAAAATTATCCCAAAAACGCTGAAATAAGAAAACACACCTATACCTCTTTTCCGCACAATGACAATTATGAATTGGATTATCACCGGCCTTATATCGACGAGATTGAGCTGTATGAAAATGGGGAAAAGCTGGAGCGAGTACCGGATGTTTTTGACTGCTGGTTTGAAAGCGGCTCGATGCCTTATGGTCAGAATCATTATCCGTTTGCCAACGAAGATGATTTTGAGCAAGAACGGTTTCCGGCAAAATTTATAGCGGAAGGACTCGACCAAACTCGGGGGTGGTTTTATTCGATGTTGGTTTTGGGGGTAGCGCTTTTTGGCAAAAGCCCTTATGAGAACGTGATGGTCAATGGGCTCGTCTTGGCTGAAGACGGTAAAAAGATGAGTAAGTCTTTGCAGAATTATCCTGACCCGATGGAGTTGGTAAATCGCTTGGGAGCCGACGCGGTGCGCTTTTATCTATTGTCTTCACCGGCGGTGCGCGGGGAAGATTTGAATTTTTCTGAGAAGGAAGTCTTGGAATTGCAGCGTAAAAATATCGGCCGTTTGCACAATGTGTTGGCGATGTATGAGATGTTTGCACAGGAGGGGGGTGGGGTAAAGACGCGCCACGATTCCAATAATGTTTTGGATAAATGGATCGTGGCGCGTCTCAACCAGCTCATTACCGAAACTACCAACGGCTACAAATCCTACGAACTCGATAAAGCCACGCGTCCACTAACGGACTTCATTGATGATTTGTCGGTGTGGTATTTACGGCGTTCGCGCGAGCGTTTGAAGGGTGATGATGAGGAAGACAAAGAGCTGGCTCTTGGTACTTTGCGCTTCGCGCTTTGTGGATTGGCCAAAGTGATGGCGCCGGCCATGCCTTTTTACGCCGAATATTTATATCGCGCTTTGCGCGCGGAAGATGAGCCCGAAAGCGTTCATCTCACGAGGTGGCCGGAAGGCGGCGTAGTCGATGAAGTTTTGCTTGAGGATATGAAAAAAACCAGAGAATTTGTCTCCATGTCGCTCGAGGCTCGCGCTAAGGCTGGTATAAAAGTGCGCCAGCCACTGAAAACCATCTCGATTAACGAGTGTCTCAATCCCGAATTTCTTGCTGTTGTCGCCGAAGAAGTAAATGTGAAAACTGTAAAAGTAAATGAGAATCAGGCTGAGGCGGTGATTTTGGATACCGATATTACCCCCGAGTTAAAAATGGAGGGCGATGCCCGTGAACTAATCAGGACAATTCAAGATTTACGCAAGGAAGCTAACCTAAAACCTCAGGATGCAATTGTTCTAACGCTAGATACTTCTAAAGCTGGAAAGGAGACCGTCATGACTTTGTCGGAGATGATAAGAAAAGTCGTCGGCGCGCAGGAAATTGTTTTTACTCAGACCGAAGGCAAGGAAATAAAAATTGGAGACAATTCCTTTATTATTTCTATCCGAAAAATCTAAATGTCCTACCAAACCTACATCACTGAGGCTCTGGTGTGTGGAAGTTTTTTGCACAATACCGCTGATAAGGTGTTTGTGTTGTTTACCCGCGAGGCCGGAATGCTCTACGCTACCGCCAGAAGCGTGCGCGAAGAAAGGTCAAAACAGCGTCAGTCCATGCAGGAATTTTCTTTGGTGCGCGTGTCTCTAATCAAAGGCAAGCAGGGATGGAGAGTGGGCAGCGTGGAAGCCGGCCCTAATTATTTTGCTTTAACTCAAAGTCGTGAGGCTCGCGGTAGTGTGGTCTTGGTTTTCAAAACCCTGAGACGTTTTATTCATGGGGAAGACCCGCATGCCGATTTATTTGATTTTTGTATTTGGTCTTTGCAGAGATTAGTCGCTGAAATTGAAGATAGAAAATTCATGGAGTTGCTGATCCAGCTCAAGCTTATGATTGAGCTGGGATATGTTGATGAAAGTCTGGTGCCTAAGAATTTCAAGATAAATCTCTCGTCAGTCGATGTCATCCAATATAAAAACGAACTGTCGGCGGAAAAAATAGAAAAATTGCTCAAAAAAGCAGTTGAGAATAGCCATCTATAGTATCTCGCGTATAATGCTATAATTATCAGCGAGTTATGTCAGGAATAAAAGATCAAGAAAATATTGATGAGCTTAGGAAGCGTCTTTATGACCGTGGCTGGGAAGAGAGTGGGATGAAAAGACACGAACTAACCAAGGCGGCCTTTGACGTGGCTAGAGGCTGGGGCGATAATACCAACAAACCCAAGCCGGAACCAATTTCCGAGTTCACGCAATCTTTGGAGGTGGTTTCTGATATTCCAGCTAAAAATGATTTTCCTATAGTTGATCCGGCTCCACTAGTGATAAAACCCAAAGGAAAAAGCCGATCCTACCGCAAAATAATTTTGCTGTTTAGCCTGGGTATATTTATTTTATCTTGTCTGTTTTCTATATTTCATCTCTTTTTCGGTGGCAACCAAATTTCCGCCAGCAACATAGACATCTCCATAAACGCTCCTTTCGCGGTGGCGGGTGGTGACGTTGTTCCCATTCAGGTTGGTATTACCAATCAAAATTCAGTACCGATTGAGTCGGCTACTTTGATTGTAAATTACCCGACGGGAACAAAATCAGTTGAAGAAGGGGGGCGTGATTTGTATGAAGAAAGATTGTCGCTTAACGATATTGAAGCCGGTGGGGTGATAAATTTGCCGATACAGGTAATTTTATTTGGTGAAGAAAATGAAGACAAGGAGATAAAGGCTACAATTGAATATCGGGTCAGTAATTCCAACGGCACTTTCTTCAAAGAAGCCGCTCCGGTAACGGTAAAAATAAATTCATCACCGCTGGTGATAAGGACTGAGTCGGTCGATAAAATCTCTTCCGGGCAAGACTTAGAAATAACTTTAACCCTGATATCAAACGCGCAAAACCCGATGCGCAATGTCTTGGTGCAGGCAAATTATCCGAACAGTTTTTCTTTTATTAGTTCTGATCCACAGACATCGGGCGGACAAAATACCTGGATATTTGATGAGATTTTACCCAACAAAGCCTACACCATAAAGCTAAAAGGCCTAGTGACAGGCTTGACCAACGAAACCTATGAAATGCAGTTTAAAGCCGGCAATCCAAGGGCGGACAACCAATCAGAAATGGGTTCAACTTTAACTCAGACCAAAATAAATTACATAATAGAAAGGCCGTTTATAGACGTGGTGGTTGGTATAAATGGTGATCGAGACGGTTCTGCGATTTTAAATTCCGGAGTCGAAGCCAATGTGGTGGTCTTGGTGAAGAATACCTTAGATGAAGCTGTGTATGACATGCGGGTGGAATTAGTTCCAAATGGCAATCTCATCAATGATAATCGGTTATCCATAAAAAGTGGTTTTTATGATTCCGCAACAAAAAGAATCAACTGGGAAATTGCCGGCATGCCTTCACTGCAACAGGTTAGACCAGGTGAGAGTAGGGAGTTCGCTTTTTCTATTTCACCGGATGTTGGCCAGAGTACCGGCTCCTTTGATGTTTCAGCTAAGGTTTTCGCGCGCCGCGTGAATGAAGCTAGTGCCAGTGAAAGTTTGATTGGAACAGCCATTGCTGAGGCTAAGTATTCTTCGGTAATAAATCTGTCCGGTGAGGTTGGTCGCGACAACTCAGCTAGCGGCCCGATTCCGCCGATTGCCGGACAAACTACCAATTATACAATTATCTTGGTTGCCAATGCTGGCGTGAATGATATTTCCGGCGGCGTGGTGACGACTTCACTACCACAGCATGTTAATTGGCTAAATATGACCAACGGTGATGGCGTTATTGAGTATAATCCGGTTTCAAAACAAATAAGATGGGATGTGGGCAGTATTTCTGCTCGTGAAAGCAAGCAAATAAAGATGCAAGTTGGCCTCTTGCCAAGTGTCACGCATATTGGTAGAACATTAGTGTTGCTTGAATCACAGGATTTCACGGCAACAGACCGATTTACGGGGGTATCTTTAAGAGCAGGTAATACTAGGTTTGATAATAAATTATCCGGAGAATTAGGTTTTTCTGAAGATAACGGAATAGTTCGAGCTGAGTAAGGTTAATTTCTAAATAATATGAAAAACGATAAAATGGACAAAATTGTCTCGCTTTGTAAGCGTCGAGGGTTTGTGTTCCCGGGGAGTGAGATTTATGGTGGATTTGTCGGGTCTTTTGATTTTGGTCCTTATGGCGTGGAGCTGGCCAACAATATCAAAAATGCTTGGTGGCAGGCGATGGTACAGCGGGAAAAAAATATCGTGGGACTGGATTCAGCTATTGTCACTCACCCAAAGGTTTGGGAGGCCTCAGGACATGTCGGCGGTTTTTCTGATCCATTAGTGGAATGTCGAGAGTGCAATACGCGCTCACGAGCTGACCACTTGCTGGAAGAAGTAGGCGCTTTTGCTGATGAAAAAATGACCGTGGAAGAAATTAACCAAATTTTTGATGACAAGCGTGATGAACTAAAATGTCCGCAGTGTGGCGCGCAAAACTTCGGTGCTGTACGCAAATTCAATCTCCTAGCACAAACCAATCTCGGCAATTTTTCCGAAGATTGGACTAAAGAACCAACCTATTTGCGAGGCGAGACTTGCCAAGGCATTTATCTTAATTTTAAAAATGTCTTAGCCAGCACCAGAGTAAAGGTTCCGTTTGGTATCGCGCAGATTGGTAAGGCTTTTCGTAACGAAATTGCACCGCGCCAATACATTTTCCGCAAACGGGAGTTTGAGCAAATGGAGATGCAGATGTTTGTCAGTCCGGAGGAGGAAATGTCCGCTTACGAAACTTGGAAGCAAAAGCGCTGGCAGTATTATTTGGACTTAGGTTTTAAAGCGGAAAATATCCGTTGGCACGAGCATGAAAACTTAGTGTTTTATGCTAAAGCCGCTTTTGACATTGAGTATAATTTTCCGTTTGGCTTTAAGGAACTGGAAGGAGTGCATGCGCGTGGCAATTATGATTTATCACAGCACCAAAAATTCTCCGGCGTGGATATGGAATACACCGACCCGTACACCAACGAAAAATACATCCCGCACGTGGTCGAGACTTCAGTTGGTTTGGACCGTACTTTCTTGGCGGTGATGACTGAGTTTTATGATGAGGATGAATTGGGCGGGGAAACTCGGACGGTAATGCGCTTTCCCAAGAAGTTGGCACCAATCAAGGCGGCAGTTTTTCCGCTTCTAAAAAACAAGCCGGTATTGGTGGAAAAAGCCGAAGCTGTTTTTGCGCTGGTCTGCCAACACTTGCGAGCCGAATTTGACGACAACGGCAACATTGGCAAACGCTATCGTCGGCAGGATGAGATTGGTACGCCTTATTGCGTGGTGATAGATTTTGAAACTCTAGGTGAAGAAAAACCGGAATTAAAAGATACAGTCACGGTGCGCGACCGCGACACCGGCGAGCAGGTACGAGTGCCGATTGCGGAGTTGGTAGAGTATTTGCGGTAGGGATGGGTAGGGTTGAGAAAGCCCGGTGCCGTAGGCACCGGGCTTTCTCAACCTCAGGATTTTGTGCTAAAGTACCATTATGTCAAACCAAAAAGCCAGATACATTACTACCACTTTGCCGTATGTAAACAACAGTCCGCATTTGGGACACGCCCTGGAATTTGTTCAGGCTGATACCTTGTCTCGCCACTATCGAGCTTTGGGACAGGAAGTTTTTTTTAATGTCGGCGTGGACGAACATGGTCAAAAAATCGCCAGGGTTGCTGATGAAAAAGGAATCGACAGACAAGCTTATGTTGACAAATACGCGGCTGAATTTAACAAGCTAAAAGAAGCACTTGATTTAAGTTACGATAGTTTTGTTCGGACTTCCAGTCCGGCTCACAAAAAAGCGGCTCAGGAGATGTGGCAAAGGTGTGAAGCCAATGGTGATATTTATAAAAAAGCCTACAAGGGCTGGTATTGTGTCGGTTGTGAAGCTTTCAAAACCGAGTCAGACTTGGAAGACGGCAAGTGTCCCATTCACTTGACGACACCAGAATTGGTGGAAGAAGAAAATTACTTCTTCCGTTTGTCTAAGTATCAGAATTATTTAGAAGAGTATTTGGCCAAGGAGGAAGCCACGATACCGGATTGGCGCCGTTTGGAGTTATTGAATTTTGTTAAAAATGGTTTGGCGGATTTGAGTATTTCGCGAGAAAAATCGCGCATGGATTGGGGTATAGCGGTACCAAATGATGAGGAGCATGTCATGTACGTTTGGTTTGATGCTTTGACCAACTACATTTCTTGTTTGGGTTGGCCGAGTGATGAAGCGGGACAATATAAAAAATTTTGGGAGCAAGGTCAGACTTTGCAATTGGCCGGCAAAGACCAGTTGCGATTCCAGTCGGTTATCTGGCAGGCCATGCTCAAAAGCGCCGGTTTGCCGGCGACGGATATCATTTTTTATCACGGCTTTATCAATAGCGGTGGCCAAAAAATGAGCAAGAGTCTCGGTAACGTAATCTCCCCGTATGATTTGGTAGAAAAATATGGGACTGATGCCGTTCGATATATTTTCCTTCGTCACGTGCATCCGGTTGATGATTCGGATTTGACTTGGGAAAAAATGGACGAGTATTACACCGCTAATTTAGTAAATGGTCTGGGTAATTTGGTGGCGCGAGTGATGAAGATGTCGGAAACGCATTTGCCGGAGCCAATTGGTGTGCCGGAGTCAACCGACTCGCCAGCAGAATATCTTCAAGCCTTCGCCGAATTTAATTTCCAAACAGCGACGGACATTGTTTGGAAAAAAATTGGCGACCTCGACGAGTACATAGCTGAAACCGAGCCGTTTAAGTTGATAAAGACGGATAAAGAAAAGGGGATTGATTCTATAAAACATTTAGTGAATGAGTTGCTTGTCATTGGTCAGTTGCTCAGTCCATTTTTGCCAAATACCAGTCAGATCATTATTGAGGCGGTAAAACAAAACCAAAAACCGGATAATATTTTTCAGCGTTTGAGTTAATATTTCATGAATTGTGGCTTTGGCTGAAGGCCGAGTCGGTAAGGTTGGAGATAAGGAAAAAATAATTGCTAGTGAAGCTAGAGAGATTATTAAAACTCCTTGGGCGGACTTAACCTTTTCTGATAGAGGCTGGGAGATAAGCGCGGGGGTTGATGAATCAAACGCGGAGGAGGGCCTAATTCTCATGCCCAAAAATCCTTTTTTATCAGCTGAAATTATAAGAAATCAGATTAAGGAGTATTTTGGCCTAAAAAAGGTTGGAGTTATCATTAGCGATACTAAAAGTGTACCGCTTAGGGTGGGGACGGTTGGTCGTGCTGTCGGCTGTGCCGGTTTTGAGCCGATAAAAAGTTACATTGGGAAAGAAGATTTATTTGGTCGCAAAAGTCGGATCACGGTTGGCAATACTGCCGATGCTCTGGCGGCCTCGGCTGTTTTGGTAATGGGCGAGGGTAACGAACAGGCACCTTTAGCTGTAATTCGGCAAGCACCAGTGGTTTTTGTTGACCGAGCTTTGACTGCTAAAGATAGGGAAATGCAGATTTTGCCTAAAGACGATATCTTCTCCTATATTTTTGCTAAGTATTTTTCCGATAAAAAATAAAAGCTGGAGTTTTCTCCAGCTTTTTTTTTAATGAGTACTACTTATTATTACATAATTTCTCCATGTGCTTTAATACTTTTCGGTATAGGGCTTTAACTATCTGGACTTGTTCCTTCCCAAGTTTGACGTAGTTGTCCAAGCCCGGCGCAGCGTTGATTTCCAATATCCAGTAGTTTTTAGGTTTATCAGCGATATCGCCGTCAATTATCAGGTCAACTCCACATAGACGCAAATTCATGTCTCGGGTCAGGTTTATCGCCAGTTTTTTAAACTTAGGATGAACCTTTTTTGTGACATCAACAGAGTCTCCACCGGAGGAAAGGTTGGCGTTATCAAGTAAATAAATAACTTCTGCCTTATTCGGTATGGAATCCAAAGTCAGACCTCGGTGTTTTAACTTATTTTTAATTCGGACATCGTCGATTTTAATAACGGTGTCCCGACTAATGGCGACAAACTGTTGCTGTTTTTTCTCTAAGAGTTGCCGGATGGTTGATTTTCCGTTGCCAACAACATTGAGTGGAATCCGTCTGTACGCGGAAATAACTTTGTTGTCTAAAACTACAACCCTATAATCATTGCCGGTGATGTGTGGTTGCACAATCGCAATGCGGTCAACTCTAAAGATGGCCCGCATGGCGAAATAAAACTCTTTTTTGTTGTGAACCAATGTCACTCCCGAACCCTGGCTACCGCTATTGGGTTTGACAATCACCGGGAAAGTTAATTGCTGAGCATAAGCGTAAGCCATATCAATGTTGCGTTCCGGCTCACCAATCGCCTTACCCCAAGCGGGAGAAAAGAAGGTGTTATTGGAAATAGTTTTATAGCCCATGCTTTGCATAAAAAATGAGGCAAATCCCTTATCTTTAGCAATATCAGAGGCTCCCATTGGATTTAAGTCCAGGGAGTTATATCTGAAATATGACCCACTGCCATTTTTAAAAGTAATTTGTCCGGCAATTTTCCATTCCGGCTCCATTAGTATGCTGGCACCTATCTCAGCGGCAATTTCCGCAAATGTTTGTCCAAGCACTAAGGATTCACCTTTTTTAGATTTATTACTCATGGTTATCCCTGTAGTTTTGTCTTAAGAATTAAAACAAAGCTACATGTTAGGAGAGGGTCTGTCAATTAGACCAGGCTTATCAATAGTGTTATTCTTTAATGGAGATTTATTTACTTATGAAATACACCCACATCGACACCCATACCCACCTCAATCTCTCGGCTTTTAAGGAAGACCGCGAGGCGGTTTTGGTGCGGACTCGTGAGGCGGGGGTGGCGCATATAAATGTCGGCACCAAGGAAAGTACTAGCCAAAAAGCGGTGGAGATAGCGAGGGGCAGTGATGGAGCCTGGGCGATTGTTGGTCTGCACCCGATTCAGACGACGCCGGATTTTCATGATGAAGAAGTAGTGGGCGAGGGTGGTCAGCCGTTTGCTTCCAGGGGCGAAGAATTTAATCCTGATTTCTACCGGCAGCTGGCCAGGAGTAAAAAAGTAGTGGGAATCGGTGAATGTGGTTTTGATTATTTTCATTCCGGCGGAGCAACTGCGGCGGAAACGCACATCAAGCAAGAAACGGCTTTTATTGCGCAGATAGAATTGGCCAACGAACTGCAACTACCACTAATGATTCACACACGTGATCCCAAGCCAGGCAATGTCAGTCCGACAGGGCAAAGTGCCTACGAAGATGTCTATCAGATTTTGCGACAATACGCCAAGGTTCGGGGCAATATTCACTTTTATGCCGGCACCTACGAGCAGGCCAAGAAATTCTTTGAGCTTGGCTTCACGGTGTCTTTTACCGGCGTGATTACTTTTGCCGCTGTCTATGAGGAGGTGGTGCGAGCAGTGCCTTTGGAGCTGATGCATGCCGAGACAGATAGTCCTTACGTCAGTCCGGTGCCGTACCGCGGACAAAGATGCGAGCCAAGGTACGTGAAAGAGGTGGTGAAAAAAATCGCTGCTATTAAAAATTTGCCGCTGGAAGCGGTTGAGTGGCAATTGCTAAAAAACGCGGAGGAGCTGTATGGGATTGAATTGTTGAAACAACCTCTTAGTCAAAAATCTTAATCAAATACTCATCAATTCGTCTTTGTTCCCAATCATAAAAACTGTCGCCGCTACGGTCTAAGTCTCTGGCCAAATCAACTCCCACAAAACGCCAGTGCCAAGGCTCAAAGACATAAAACTGATTGCCCTCTGGATAAGAAAGTATAAAACCATACCTATGAGCGTTGTTTTTGAGCCACTTGTAGGCGTCGGTGCTGGCAAAGGTGGGTGAGGTGGTCTGGGTATTGGTATCGACTATATCAACCGCCGTTCCCAGCTGGTGTTCGGAGTAGCCTTGGTCGGCCGAAAAAGCATTAGCGCCGCCGCCATAGACTTGGGTAAATTGACCTTTGAGCTCTTGCTGCTCGTCGAAAGAACGATAGGCGGAAATAATTTTTATATTATGGCCGGCGCGGCTGGCATCATCAAGCAATCTTTCTAAAAAACTGATGGCATCACCATGAAAATACTGATCTTTTTTGCCTGGCATGATGTATTTATTGCTGATTTGGGAAAGTTTTAGAGGAACAAAATTTTCATTTAGAAAATAAGTTCGGGAATACTTTTGCAATAGTTCGCGGTCGGTACGGGACAGTTTGTCCAAGTCTCGTACTGTTCCGGACAAAGAACGAATCTGATTCTCAAAATCGTCGTTTATATTTCTCTCTCGTCGCAAATCATCTTCGATATTTTCCAATCGCTCCTTATTTAGAAGCAATTTTTCGGACAGGTCATTTATGGTCATGTCGGCTTGGCGGATGTCGTTTTCCAACCGTTCCTTGGTTTGAGCTAGTTCAAGCTGCAATTGTTTTTTTTCAATTTCCAAAGATGATATCGCGCTGGCTTTTTGGCTGGCATCAAAAAAAAGATACAAAACCAATGATGCCAACAGCAAAACGATTATTATAAGAATAATCTTGAGAGAATTTGACTGAGGACTTTTTTCGGGCGACATGGCAGTTTAATTTTAACACAGATTTTATAACTTTTGTTCCCTACATGCTCACCGAGAGTCATATCGGAGGTCATTGTCCTTGTGGTTTTTTATTTGTTTATATTAGACAGCGAGATTGAAAAAACTCTCCTAGCATAATTTACTTGAGGCAGTTATTTGATTGACGATAACACGCTGTTGAATAGCTTGGATTTGTGTGGTAAGGTGTAGCTGTTATTAGGTTAAGTTCTGTAATAAATGTCAGAAACAAAAATGCCGGCAACTGAAGCAAGTCAGGCTGATGAGCGCGAGCTTGTCAGCTACGAATTTGCTTTCCACGTACTTCCAACAGTTGCTGAAGGGGAAGTAACCAAGATTTTTGATGAAATCAAAAATCAAATTACTAAAGTCGGAGGCGAGTTGACGGGAGAAGAGTCTCCAAAAAGGTTTGACTTGGCGTATGAAATCGTCAAGCACTTGGAGGGTAAAAATCGAAAGTTTGGTAGCGCTTATTTTGGCTGGGTACGTTTTCGCGCGGAGTCTGCACAAATGGATTCTCTAAAGGAAACTTTTGACGCTACCAAAGAATTATTGCGTTTCATTTTGATTAAGCTTTCTAAGGTTGAAGAACAAACTCCTTTTCGTTTTCATGACTCGATTGTAAACAAGCAAGTGCGGGTGATTGAAGGTGAAGATTCGGTAGTTGAGGAGGTAGTTGCCGAAGTAGAATCCAAGGAAGAAGTTGTCGCGGAGGCTGAGGATGACAAAGAGGAGAAAGAAGCAGTATAATTAGTTTCTAATTAGTCTAATCTACACAAAATATGTATCTCAACAAAGCAATGGTTTTTGGCAACCTAACCCGCGATCCGGAATTGAAGGCTTTGCCTAGCGGAATGCAGGTTTGCTCATTTTCATTGGCGACCAATCGTGTCTACAATGATCGTGACGGCAAGAAGCAAGAATCAACCGACTACCACAATATCGTGGTCTTTGGCAAGCAGGCCGAAAACAGTGCTAAGTATTTGACAAAAGGCAACAGCGCTTATGTTGAGGGGAGAATGCAGACCAGGAGCTGGGATAAAGACGGACAAAAGCAATACCGCACGGAAATAGTGGCCGACAGAGTACAGTTTGGTCCAAAAGGCGGCGGTAGCGGTGCTCCAAGCAATACCGACAAGCCGGGAAACAGCGAAGATAATCGTTCAGCTCTGCCTGATTATCCGGAAGAAGAAATCAATCCTGAGGACATTCCTTTTTAATTTATTAGCTTAATTACATTGAAAGATATGGAACAACACAATCTACACAAGAAGACAGCTATCGAGCATATCGACTACAAAGACATCACTCGTCTTGGTGCTTACGTAAATCCGCACGCTAGAATGTTGAATCGTCGCCGAACCGGCTTTTCTGCCAAGTCACAGCGTGATTTTGCCAGAGCTATCAAGCGCGCCAGGTTCATGGCTTTGATGCCTTACATCCAGCACTAATTTGGTGTGAAAAAACCAAGCCCGCTACCAACAGGTAGGCGGGCTTGGTTTTTTATAAAAGTGTACTATAATGAAAGCTGAAGTTTTTTCTAAAAATTTTCTTTAAAAAGGAGAAAAAGATGAAAAAGTTTTTTCGCCGGATTAAATCCGGATTTAAGTGGTTTTTTAGCCTCGAAACCTGGGTCTCTAGTGACCCCTGGTATGATGAGGCGGACGAAGAACTCAGGAATAAGGGTCTGTGAATGACTTTTATTCCTACAAAGAAGCCCGTAACATTATATGTTGCGGGCTTATTTAATTATATGTAGAAACGAAGACTAAGCTTTCTCAGATCGTTCTGAATATTCTCCGGTTTCGGTATTGATGGAAATGATATCGCCTTCATTTATAAACATCGGCACCATAATGGTAGCGCCAGTCTCCAGAGTAACCTCTTTTTGTGCGCCGGAAGAGGTGTTGCCTTTGACTGCCTCCATGGCTTCCTTGACCTTGAGTTCAATTTTAATCGGTATTTTTACCCCAATCACTTCATCGTCGTAGACTAGAGCATCCAGTTCGGAGCGTTCCTTGATAAATTTTCCCTGATCGCCTATCAATTCCGCAGATAGGGAAAATCGCTCGCCTGGCTTGCCGGCAATATGAAACCAGTATTCATTATCCTTGCGGTATATGAAAGTAATCTTACGATTTTCCAAATCAGCCTCCTCGGCGGTTTCGTTTACGTGGAAAGTATTTTCCATGGCGCGACCGGATTTTAGGCCTTTTAATTTGGTTATGTTGACCGGTTTACGTTGTTGTTTTCTAAAAACGTGATAAGAAAGAACCAAGCAAGGCTCGTCGTTGAAGAGGATAACCTTTTTGGGCGTGATTTCGTTGTATGATAAGACAGCCATATTAAGAATTTAAAATAATACACTATAAGAAGCAAGAAGATACTACCATATATGCGACATCTATACTAATCAACCTAGTCATATTTTCACAACACTGGTAAAACTACTTCGTGAAAAAATATAATTCATGATAAAATATTTTGCAATGTCAATAGAACGAGGTGTGCGTCAAGACGATACATGGATAACAGTAGATTCCGTGGTTGGTTGTGCAAAAAGTTGTGGCTATTGTTTCTTACAGGGATACGATAAAACACTTAAGCCGGGCATGCCAATTATGTCGGCGGATAAAGCAATAGATAACGTATTGTCATTCGAAAATTATAGAATTGATAGTCCTATAATGGTTGGTAGTGAGACCGATGCTTTTATGAACCGCTCTAACATAAATTACTTTACTGAATTCTTTAGAATTTACTCCGAACGTGAGCTGCCCAACCCCCTTGTGTTTTCAACAAAATG
Source organism: uncultured Candidatus Saccharibacteria bacterium (assembly GCA_964399295.1). Taxonomy (GTDB): domain Bacteria; phylum Patescibacteriota; class Minisyncoccia; order Phycocordibacterales; family UBA918; genus OLB19. Next base: position 149,302 of record CAYNQD010000002.1, read on the forward strand.
TAAAATTCCTAATGAGTTTATTGAGTTAGTAAGAAGTAACGAAGCAGTAAAGACTGTTTTTTATTTAAGCTTCTCTGGATTACCGCAAACAATTGAGCCCACAATAAAAGGCGAACATATTAGGGGTAACTTTGAACGATTGAGTGAGGCAGAAATTCCAACAATTCACTATTGGCGTCCATTCTTGCCTCAAAATGCACAACGAGAGAAAATTAGAGAAATAATTGATTATGTTGCAAAGCTGGCTACCTGTAGTGTTGCTGTAGGTTTGAAAACTAATGATGAAATAATTAAACATCTACTCGCAGCGTGGCCGGAACTAGGTAATAATACAGAAGAGGCAAAGGCTGCGGCTGACGTATGGCCAGAGGGTGTAAAAGATTATATTGAGGAATACACCAGTATAAAATTTCCGGAGTATCCACTTTTTTGGGTTAATTCATGCGCCCTAGCGTACGCGCTACAAAAACCAGATTTTAATGCAATGTTTAAGGGAACTGCCTGCGATGCCAATCATTGCCCGCCCGACCAACGTGAACGGTGCGCGATAAATCTATTAGGTTACAAACCATCTCCAGACAGCATTCGTGAAGCTTTGACGCAAATGGGTTTAGAAGATTGTAAGTTTGAAATTGATGAAAAGGAGAGAGTTGTTTCTGTGCAAGGTGATGTTACACATGGTCAACTTATTTACTTGAGGCAGAAGTTGAATTATCCAATCAAAGTACGAGGGGAGTTCTTGAGTACAAATGAATGGTCGGGACACGCGACAAACAAAGAGTCTATGCACTTACCATACGCAACCGAAAACTTCGATATTGATGTTATTTGGGAACGAGCTCAATATACTCGAAATTTATTTCGTTCAGTAGAAAGAGTTGAATGGGGCGCGGAGCAGTACGCGCTTGAGTTGATGGTGCAAGTAGGACATCTATCAGACTTAGTACTAAGACAAGAACATAAACTAAATCGTCGCACAGAAGAAGAAAATGCTGATGCAATTGCTGATGAGATAAGTGACGTTGTTTTAAATATCTTTTCTATTGCGGATGCTTTTACTATTTCTGTTCCAACTCTAGTTAGAGAGAAATTAGGTATCTACTGGAGCGATATTGTTGATAGTAGAAAACTTATTGAAGACCTTGAATCAAGTCATCCAACGAGCGATCAAATCGGTTTGGCCATGCTTGAATTATCAAAACAATCTGCATTGCTTGCAAGTATGGTTATTTCAGTTGGAAAAGAGGATATTGGACAGAAGGAATTAAGTCAAGCGTTACTAGATTCCCTTCGTGCATGTTTTTCTGTACTGAATTTCTACAACGTCAATTTACATAAAGCATTTGACAAAATGATCCTCGAATCTGAAGCATTTGTCGAAAAAAATAAACTCGCATAATTATTTCATACATGAAAGAAGAAATACTTCCAATTTACGACGCGTTTAACAAGTCAGCGGGAACGGCAAGTCGGTCAGAAATTCATACTAAAGGACTTTGGCATAGGTCTGTTAATTTTATCGTCCTCGATCCTAAAAAAAGAACTGTGATTTTTCAAGACTCAAATACCCTTGATACGTACGATGTTGAAAAATTCTTTGTAAAAATGAATGGCGGGCATGTTCAGGGCGATAATATGATTCAAGAAATGTCTCGTGAGCTTAATGAAGAGCTGGGTTTAAAAATTGATAAGGCCGATGACGTTCATTTTTTAGGTGTGTATCAAATTTCATTTGAGCCAACAAAGGACTTTATAAATCATGAGTTTATGTATTTTTACTTGGTAGCTTTTTCTAATGCTTTTGAAAAAATAAATATGGACGGCACGGAAGTTAAATCTATTTTTGAAATAAAAATAGATGAAGCTGTTGATTTACTAATTAGCGAGAGAAACATGGTCCAAGTTACCGCTAGGGATGTAGGAGGAAAAAACATAACTCTTAACTTCACCAAGCAATCCTTTAAAAATTTCACTGACGATTCTTTATACTTAAGAATCTTCCTTGCTTTACAAGACTTTTGTAACGGAAGAAACAAAAAATATATAGTGATTTAAAAGCACCCTTACCAGTTTTGGTTGAGGGTGCTTGTGGTCATACTTAGAACAAAGACATAACTCGCTCTTTTGAGAAGAAAATCACTGCTTCTCTGAAAAATTGGTCGAAGTTTTCACTTGAGTGAGCAAGATTGTGGGCAATGTCGCAACCCATGTTCCTTATTGTGCCTGGAAGACTGAGTTTCGGCTCGTTGATACCAACCAGAGCATTGAGCTGGTCTATAGCACGACGTCCTGAAACAATTACTCCATGACAGTCACCAGAGGTCATGTGGCGACACAAATCATCGAAATAGTGTTCAAAACGACATTGATGATAGAACAGACGAGCTTCAGCAGGACTGAACGATCTCCGGTCCTGCATGATAATTTCAAGACCTTGGTCGACTATCATCTGTATACAATGTTCAACCAATTGACGTTCAACACAATCTGGCTTGAGTAAGCAAAATGAGTAAATCATGATAAGAACCTCCTAATATTAATCTGAAAACAGAATAGTACACCTGGTAGTTGATAGTCAAGTACGGACAAGGTTCCATTACACATAATTGGAGAGAGGGCTTCCTGAGATTTGATATTGTGTTGATTAGTACAAGGGTCGCAGAAGCTTACTTTTAAGCCTTGCCGGACTCCTCCTTTAGAGCTTTGCGAATATGCCCCAGTATTTCTTTCAGCAGCTTAGGATCGGCCTTTAGAGTGGTACGGGCAGCATCGTAGCCGCGACCAAGCTTGATTTCGGTGCTTTCGTCACCTCCTGGTGGAATATAAGTATATGAGGCTCCGGATTTTTTAATAAATTTATATTTCTCACCCAAAGCCAACATTTCACCCTCGCGAGAAATACCCTCGCCGTAGATCAGGTCAAACTCAGTGGTGCGGAAAGGGGAGGCGACTTTGTTTTTTACCACTTTTACGCGGTGACGACCACCGACAACTTCCTCACCTTTTTTGATTTGCGCTATGCGGCGGATATCAAGCCGCACTGAAGTGTAAAACTTAAGCGCCTTACCGCCAGGGGTGGTTTCCGGATTGCCAAACATCACACCCACCTGCATGCGGATTTGATTGATAAAGATAACAACCGTTTTTGATTTAGCGACGATACCGGTCAATTTTCGCAAAGCCTGGCTCATTAGCCGAGCTTGCTTGCCTACGTGATGCGCTCCCATCTCGCCTTCAATTTCATCCCGCGGGGTAAGGGCAGCTACAGAGTCAATAACAATAATGTCAATTTTGCCGGATCGGACTAAAGATTCAACGATCTCCAGAGCTTGCTCGCCATTATCCGGCTGCGAAATGAGCAATTCTTCCAGCTTCACGCCGATATTTTTGGCGTACTCTGGGTCCATAGCGTGCTCGGCATCGATAAAGGCGCAAATACCACCCATTTTTTGCGCTTCCGCCACGGCGTGCAGGGAAAGGGTGGTCTTGCCGGAAGATTCCGGTCCAAAGATTTCAATGATGCGGCCGCGCGGAAAACCGCCAATGCCAAGAGCGTCATCAAGCCCAATCGAGCCGCTGGGAATAGCATCAATGTCCACTTTCTTGCTTTCGTCTAAAGTCATGATGGCTTCGTCGCCAAATTTAGTCTTAATTGCGCGCAGGGTTTCGGCGATGCTGGAAATGCCTTGCTCTTTATTTTCACTGGATTCAATTGTTTTCTTTGTCTTAGTGGCTTTTTTCTTTAACATATTTTTTTATTATTTAATAATTGACGCAGGTACATAAACAAACGATCTCACCAATTTTGTCTCTCGGCCATATCTGTCTTTGGCTCTAAGGGTAGTCAGGGTATAGCCATTTTCCAACACTAGATTTTCGGTAAAATTGCCATTCTCGTCGGTAAAAATAGGACGGTCATTTAGCCAAAGATGGGTAATGTTGGTGGTGGCACCTTTCAATTCTACCACTCTGGAGTTATGTTTTGTAGCTGGTTCTTCAGCTAAGACAATCTGAGGGCCGATAATAACAAATCTAGCTTGAAAAATTACATAGACGCTGAAAAGCAAGATTATGGTGATGATACCAATCAATTTCAAAATATTTCTTAATTCAAAAGTAATTGGTGACATATTATTTGTTATTCACGATTTTCCTCGGAGTCGGAATCCTCAGTAGTTTTATTTTTACCAATTAAGACCTCACGCGGTCTGGAGCCGTCCGCTGGTCCGACGATTCCTTGTTCTTCCAGTATATCAACCAATCTGGCCGCCCTGGAATAACCGATGCGCAATCGGCGTTGCAAATAGGAGGTGGAGGCTTTGCCACTTTCCATGACAATTTGTTTGGCTTCTTCAAATAATTCATCCTCGTCCCCACCGCTTTCGCCGTCGATTGAAGCCATAAAGGAATTGGCATTGCCATCTTTTGATTCTTCAAAATCAATTGTATCTAGCATATCGGCATCTTGAGCTTTGAGGTAACTCACCACTTTTTTGATTTCTTCACCGGAAATGTATGCCGATTGGATGCGAGTCAGGCGAGGGCTGTCGGAAGATAAATAAAGCATATCGCCTTGGCCTAGGAGTTTTTCCGCCCCCATTTGGTCAATGATGGTGCGGGAATCAATCTGTGAAGCCACATTGAGGGCGATGCGGGTAGGGACGTTGGCTTTGATGGTACCGGTAATAACATTTACGGATGGCCTTTGCGTGGCCAAGAGCAAATGAATACCCACTGCGCGGCTCATTTGCGCCAAGCGAACAATCAAAGCTTCCAGTTCTCGTGGATAGGCTTGCATCAGGTCATTAAGCTCGTCAAGGATAATGACAATATATGGCAGTGGTTCGGGCAGGTTCTCTCTCTCCTCTTCTGGTGAACCTTTAGCCTCCCATTCCTTTTTAGCCGGATGGTAGACGTTGCCGTGATAAAGGTCTATGCCTTGTATGCCTTCGGCTTGCAGAATGTCGTATCGTCTGGCCATTTCCTTAACCGCCCAACTAAGTGATTTGAGGGCTTTTTTCGGTTCGGTGATTACCGGAGTGAGGAGGTGGGGAATGCCGTTGTACAGGGTAAGTTCTACTCGCTTGGGGTCAACGAGAATGAAGCGTAGCTGGTCGGGAGAATTACGAAACAAAAGAGAAATAATAATATTATGTATGGTCACAGACTTGCCGGAGCCGGTGGTACCGGCAATGAGGGCGTGGGGCATGCGGGCGATATTGGCAAAATGCACCCCACCAGCCACGTCTCTTCCCAGTGCTACCAGCAGTGGTCGCGGAGAGTCTGTGTACTCAGGATTTCGCAAAATCGAGGCCAAGCCCACGGTGGAGCGGATGGCGTTTGGTACCTCAATACCCACCAATGACTTACCCGGAATCGGCGCTTCAATACGAATGGTGCTGGCTTTGAGGGCGAGCTGGAGCTCTTGTTGCAAGGCGACAATTCTCGATATACGTACGCCTTGCGCCGGCTTGAGTGAGTAACGCGTAATCGCCGGCCCGCTTTCAACGGCGTCCATTTCCACATTGATGCCGAATTCCTTAAGTGTGCGTTTGATGGTCAGGGAATTTGCCTTGACGTCACCGGCCACGGCCTTGCCTTTGTCACGGTTTAGGAGATTTAGAGAAGGGGGGATGTATGGACCACTGAAGTGCTTGATGGTGATGTCGCTGTCATTTTTAACGGCAGTCAGAGTTTCTTTGACCTTGCTGGTGATGGCCTGAAGCGGTCTTTTTGGTTCGGTTGTTTCTTCTGTTTCGCCCTCTTTTTCAAATTTTTCATCTACAAGGTCTGGAATATCTAAGTCCGCAATATCAAAATCGTCGTCAATATTTTCCAAATCCTCGTCGATTGATTTTTTAAATTTAGGCAGAGCTAAGCCGGTGTTGAAAGTAAGGAAAATGCCAATCAGAACAAAACCAGATAAGAGGATACCTGTGACCATATTGCCAAAAAGGTAGGCGAGAGGGAAGGTGAGAGACAGTCCTGCCCAGCCACCCAAGCCGGCTTGATAAAGCTCAAGTAGCGCAAGGAGAGAGAGAAATACCATGGAGATGCCAATGACCTTGGAAGTACTAACCCGCTCATCTTCACGCGGCCGCAGCAATGCGAAAACATAAAAAACGGAGGCAATCGGGGCTAGCCAAGCTCCTGTGCCAAAAAGTCTGGTTAGTGCCATTTCGGTATATCCACCTACTCTTCCAGCGTAGCCAAGTAGTGAAAGCAGGAAAAAAATACCTAAGATACCAATGACAACCGCACCAATAGCTTGCTTGGCCTGTGGTGACAAATCATCAAACATAGGCACTTTTTCTTTTTCGATAGTAACCCCGCTTTTCTTTTTTTTGGACATAACAAAATAACTGAAACTTTAGAATACGCCAATAATACCATGGATATTGAGTTAAAAAACCAGTGGATTAAGACCAACGAGAAGAAAAGATATCTTTCATTCTCCACCAAAGTACCAGACACGAATCTTTCTTAAGGACAGAATAAACCCTTGCAAATAAACAAAATGTCTTTATAGTAAGGAGAGATTTTTGAAAGAGACAAAAACAGGGAAGGCAAGACTATCAGACATTATAAAAGACCAAAGAGACTGTAATAGACAATATGGAAAAAGACAATATCTACGCAATAAAAAGACTATCTAGTAATAATGAATACTACAGTAATGTTTTTAAAAAGACAGAAAGAACAATTTCTGTTGTCTTCTATATATTGTCTTATATTGATAAAAATGAACACTCCGAATTTCACATAAAGACCATGAGTGAAAAAGCCATGCAGGTCCATGAGGCTTCATTGGCGACACTGTCTTTATACGAATACGAAGCTAGGGAAAAGATTTTTCCTTTCCAGCAGTCTTTGGTCGCTTTGGAGGGTGTCTTAAGAATCGCCAACGCCGCCAGGGTTCTGACGGACGAGGTGTTGACATTGCTTTTGAGTGAAGTTGATTTAGTGCAGCGTTATTTGAAGAACCATTTTATGAGTGAAAGTCCAATGGTAATAAAAGAGGAAAATTACGCTACTTTATCACCTGAACCGGTTTTGTCTTTGGGTCACAAAAAGCCCTCTATCTCCCCGCGATCGTCGCGAGTAAATATCCCCAAGGGGGATATAAGTTCGGATGCCCACTTTGTGTACAGCCAATTGGTAGATAGAGCCACGCGCATAAAGACAGTCCTTGAAGCCAAGCCGGAAGCCACCATAAAAGACATTGCAGAAATAATCACCGACGTAAGCGAAAAGACAATCCAACGTGAACTCAATGGTCTGATAGAAAAAGGACAAGTAATCAGACAGGGCGAAAGGCGGTGGTCTAAATACTCAATAGCAAAATAAAAGACAGAAATTTAAGCGTTGTTATTATAACTATTTTATATAGGACAAGAATATAAAACTGTCTAATAATCACTTTAGTTACAAATACACCCCGTTGTCCTCTATTGCTTTTTTAGAATTTTATTTTTTAATATTTTTTAGCAGTAAGAATGCCGGTATCGCCTCGTCATCACAGGCAGATAGAAGAGTTCAGTAGCATTGACGTTTTTTGTACTTTCACGTATCGTGTCGGTTACAGTGCTTTTGGTAAGTTGTTGTTATTTATATACGCCTACTCGTTGCTTATTTATCCTAAATAGGGAACAAGAGATGGAGTGAATAATCCACACACTTAATATCCAAAGACTGTAGCAAAGTATAAGAACCTGCTATACTGTTCTTGTGCGCTCGTGCGCTTTTTTATTAAGGTTTGTTGTCTGTGTTGTGTAAGCCACAATTTCAGTTGAATCTTTTTACTAAAAAAGTGACACGAGGTATGAACGTTCTTTGATAAACATGCCAACCAAACTTCCTGTGTCTAAGCGACATGAGTTTTGTTGACAGGGTTGTGTAGAATGCTACACGATTTTCATATCTTACTTACCGCGTCTTGATGGCTGCCCTGCAAAGGGTAGATACAATATAATTGTTTCATCAAGTTCGCTTCCTGTTTGACCTTGTCCCGTTTCTATCCGCTTGTCCGCTTTCAGACCTTATACGCAGCTAACCTGTATTCTCAAACGAAAAATTCGTCTGAGAATACAGTTAGTGATATTGCGTAGTTGGCGTGATAAACCAACTACGAAATATGAATTAATTCATATTATCAGCCGTTATCAAATTTAACCGCTCAATTATATTGAGTATGCGTGTTAATCCCACGTAAAAAATTATTTAATTATATTTATGACTATTGCAAAAGATTTTGTTGCAAAAGCTCTCGTAGCTTTTGTGGCTCTTGCGATGATCTTCACTACTTACACCCCTGCGGCGCAGGCTCAGTCAGCTGAAGATTTGCAAGCGATGATTAATCAACTGCTAGCGCAGATTACTTCTCTCCAATCACAAGTTGGACAAGGTTCTGCTACAGCTTCAGGCTACACTTGGACTCGTGATCTTTCACAAGGTTCAACTGGTGCCGATGTAAGGGAACTACAAAAGTTCTTGAACTCAGATCCTGACACTCGCGTAGCTGCTACCGGTGTTGGCTCTGCTGGAATGGAAACTGAGTATTACGGACCGGCTACAGCAGCTGCCGTATCAAAGTTCCAAGTTAAGTACCGAGCGGATATTCTTTCTCCGTCTGGTCTTGTAAATCCAACTGGATACTTTGGTCCTAGCTCACGAGCTAAGGCTAACGCACAAAACACACCAGTGGTTGTGATTCCTGTTGATCCAAATGATGGAAATGATGATGACAATAATGGAGGTAGTACTCCAGGATTGAGTAGTTCAGAAGCAGAACTTAAGAGCTTCAATCTTCGCGCCGGTGATTACACCGAAGTAGAAGAGGGACGCGCTGACGTTGCTGTTGCTGAAGTAGAATTTGACGTAGAAGATGGTGATGCTCGCGTTGACCGTCTTGATGTTTGGTTTGACCGATCACAAGTTACTGGTAGCGCTGACGAAGACCCATGGCGTGTCTTCCGTGAAGTATCTATCTGGGTAGATGGCGAGAAGGTAGCTTCAAAGCGTGTTGACAGTCGAAATGACTGGTCACGTAATGTTGAAACTGATCGTGATCGTATCCGCTTCACCGGTCTAGACATTGTCTACCGAGAAGATGACCGTGCTGAAATCATTATCGCTGTTACTTCACAGACATCAGTTCAGGACCCGGTTAATGCCAAGTGGCAAGTTATCGTTCCTAATGATGGTATCCGTGCTCGTGATGGTGCTGGTATCGACCAAACTATCGGTGATACTGCACAGAACGTACAGTTTACTATCGCTCGCGATGGTAAGGACGATGAAGTTCGCGTTCGCAAGGCTTCATCAGATCCAGCTGCTACAGTACTTGAACTTGAAGATGACAAGACTTCAAATTACCTAACAGTGTTTGCTTTCGAGCTTGACACTCGTGACAGTACTTCAGATATTGAAATCAACAAGTTGACTCTTAACGCTCAAGTAAGTTCATCTACTCTAAAGGACTTGGCTTCAGACATTCGTTTGCGAGCTGATGGCCGAACTTACTCACGTTCTAGTACAACTGCTAACGTTGTTGACTTCAACTTCAATGACGGTGAGCTTGTGATTGACCGTGGTGGTCGAGTAGTAGTGGAAGTCCTTGTTCGCTTCAATGCTTTGAAGCCAGGTGACGCCGGTACAACTCTATCTATGAGTCTTAACTCAAATGGTATTACAGCTGAAGGTGCACGTACTCTACAGTCTAACGACATCTCAGGTGGCGCAACTGGTGAGACACACACCCTTATCACTGAAGGTCTACGATTCGTGAAGAAGTCACTTACATCTACTCGTATTCCTGGTTCTGGTAATAATCCAGTAGACAGTGCTGAATTCACACTTGTAGTTGATGTTACTGCCGTTGGTGAGCAGTTCTTTATTGAGGATGATGCCGCCGCTTTCGCAGCGACTGTACTTCGAAATGGAACTACCACTGGTGTATCTGGTGCTTCAACCACAAAGACCATGACTTCAAATGCGAACAAGGAGCAAAACCGCTTCCGTATTGATGAAGGTCAGACTCGTACCTTCACTCTAAAGGTCACTTACCGACCTTCAGGTGATGCTATGAACTTCCGAACCCAGTTTAACAGCTTGACATTCTACGATGCTCCAGCTGCTGGTACTTCAAAGACACAGACCTTCACTCCAATTTCCGAGTACCGATCAGATGATGTAACTATCATTAACTAATAAGTTAGGATAAGTTCTTCTTCTCTTCGTAAAAGAGAAAGGTGAAAAGAAAAACCCCGCTTCGGCGGGGTTTTTCTGTGTATTGATTGAGCGGGGAATTTGATAATTGTTTGCTATAATGTATTCAATTTAGTTAATCTATGTTTTGGTTCTTCAGTATTCCTATTTTGTTACTCTCAAGCATTTTGCTTTACATAGCGGGCGAGTTGATTGTGGCTAGCTTGTTGCGGTTGTCTCGTTATTTCAAGATGACGGAGTTTGTGGTGGCGTTTTTTGTGATGGCTTTTGCCGCCACTTTACCAAATTTGTTTGTCGGCATTACTTCGGCTTTGCAAGGTATTCCCGAATTATCCTTTGGAGATATCATGGGCAACAATATCATAGCTCTCACTTTGGCGGTGGCGGCCGGAGTTTTCTTTGCCCCTAAGCGTGAGTTGCCGCTGGAAAATCAAACCATTCAGGACACTACTTTTCTCACCGCCATCGCCGCCATCTTGCCACTTATCCTTATTTCCGACGGTGGTATTTCTCGAAGTGACGGCTTGGTTTTGCTTTTATTTTTCTTTGGTTATGTTTATTGGATGTTCTCAAAAAAAGAGAGATTTACAAAAGTGTTTGAGGAGGAGAGAGTCGATATCACTCGGGCACAGGCTTTGCGCGAGCTTGTCCAGCTGGTCGGCGGTGTGATTTTATTATCGGTTGCGGCGCAGGGGATTGTTTATGGAGCTGAGTTGATTGCTTCTGGTCTTGGATTGTCTTTGCTGTTGGTGGGTATATTTATAATTGGCTTTGGCGGCGCTTTACCGGAAGTGTACTTTACCATCATTTCAGCCAAGCGCGATGAAGTGGGTCTGATTATAGGAAATTTGATGGGGGCAGTAATTATTCCGGCTACTTTTGTTTTGGGGATAGTGGCGATGATACACCCGATTGTAAATGATTCCTTGCAATTTCCGACGATAGCCAGAGTCTTTCTTGTTTTAGTTGCTCTTTTCTTTTTATATGTGTCGCAAACGAGAAATGTTATAACCACGCGTGAAGCAACAATTTTAGTAATTAGCTATGTCGCCTTTTTACTAGCGTTTATTTTGTTGGTTTAGAAAGAAAACTTATTTACTAAATGTTACAATATTACGGATATGTTCAATAAAACATTCTATAAGTTTTTGATAAGTTTTACGGCGGTAGTTGCTGGTACTTTGTTTTTTATTTTAGTTATAGGCGCTCGTGTGTAGTATATTTATTAAGAAAAATAGGGGCGGCCGTAGGCCGCCCCTATTTTAATCTTTATGCTTGATATGTACCAAACTACCAAATTTTGCGTACCGCTCGCCAGCCAAATCTCAAAATCATTATTGCTATGAGCGCGTACAGAGTAAATTTGAAAACCTGAAAGACCACAATCAGCAAGCCAATCGTCAATTCCTGTATAATGTTGTTAATGGAATTGATAAATGATCGAACCTCACGTTTCCAGGAATTAGCCAGAGCTTTTCCATCGAAGTATTTTAATTCCTGGATGTGTACTGAGAAGTAAGTGTTGTTTAGACGGTCTTCTTGGTCAGCCAAGGCACGATTGAGGACGTCAATTTCCTGCCTGGTTTGTTCCCGTCGTTGCTTGAGGTCGTCTATCAGCCTGATTTTTTCGCGTATAGCCGTGGCTAGGGAGGTAGCATCCTGTGCCGTCACTGCAAATTCTTGCAGCCGGTCGTAGTCGAGTATGGCTTCTTCTAGGATTTGTTCAGTTGATTTGAGGTTTTGACTGAGAATATCTCGTCGGTTCAGATTGTTTTCCAGCTGCTTTTTAATGTTTAATATTTTTTCTTGAAAAGATTTAGGATCTTTGGCTTTAAGAATGGCAATAATATTTTCAGCCTCGGAGTTGGCGGCCTTAAAATTGAAGTAGCAGGAGTTGGTACTTTTATTGGAAGACAAAAAGAGTACTCCCGATTGAGATTTGAAAGTTTCAATTTCACTACAAGTTCGGTCTAAGCTTCTGGTTTCTAAATGTATCAAATAATCACGAGTTTCAAAATTTTCTGCTGTCGGGGCCGGAGCCGCGGTGTTGTACGAAAACTCCTCTTGACCAACACCGCCACTAACTGCTCTCTGTTGCACGCTGGGGGCGAAATTATCATAAGAAGAGTTACTTAGACCAACACCGGAATAACGAATACCATTAAGACTGGCCAGAACAACAAAACCTAAAAATAAAATTACCAATAAGCCAGTAATGCCGACTAAGACTTTTTTGCCTAAAGAAAAATTTTGCCAATACCGTTGTATTTTTTGCAGATAATTTACTTTTGTTTCTTCATTATTTTTCATATTTATTTATAATATTAAAAGTTTTGCTAATAAACCTATGTCGGGATAGCCGGAATCGAACCGGCGCCACACCCACCCCATGGGCGCACACTACCACTATGCTATACCCCGAATTGTCGCCCTCTTACAGTATTGTGTATTGTACTAGAAAATTTAGAAAAGGGGAGAGGTCGGCTACAAACACTTGGCACCCCGCTGATATTTCCAAGTCATATTTGACAATTTAGAAAATATGTATTTGAACTACAGCTGGGGATTGCATAAAATTTTAATTGGTCTATACTACAGACAGTTCATTTAGTTCATTCATTTTTTAAATTTTTTGGTTTCTGAAACCATAATTTCTTCCGAAAACCTACTTAATATTATTAAGTGGGATTTTTTATTTTTCATACATAATTTTGACGCCTTCTCTTTTTTCTGATAGTATCCTCGGCAACAGGCTCGTGACAGTCGGTCGCACCACAAGTGCGGTAATTGATACAGTTGGTATCAGCCGGCCGAGGTCCAACTATTTTGGTTTGGGGTCGAAGCCTATGCGTGATTTAAAATCATGCCTGGCCTGTTTTATTAGATTAGTTATTTTTGAGTTTTATGGCCATTTCTAAAGCCAAGAAGCAAGACATTCTAGCCAAGCTGGAAACCGTGAGGGACAACTCCGAGTCTATTGTCTTTGTTCACTACAAGGGTCTGTCGGTAGCGGATACTACCGCTATGCGTCGTGGTTTGCGCGAGAAGGGAGTTGGTTATTTTGTCGCCAAAAAGACTTTGATGAAGCGCGCTTTCGGTGATACTTTTACCGGCGAAATGCCCGTGCTTGACGGCGAGATTGCTGTTGCCTACAGCGAGGACGCGATTGCGCCGGCGCAAAATGTCAAAGAATTTTCAGAAAAATTCAGCAAGAATCTAGCGATTGTGGGCGGAGTTTTTCAGGGTGTATATAAAAACCAGACAGAAATGACTGAAATTGCTTCCATTCCACCGCTGCAAACTTTGCGGGGTATGTTTGTCAATATCATCAATTCACCGATTCAAGGTCTGGTTATCGCTCTTGACGCGATTGCCGCTAAGAAGGCTTAGTTTTTAAGTCAATTTAGATTATTAAAATAAACACTAAAATATATCAGAAGATAAATGAAGAAAGGAGCGCAAGCGACTATTCTGAATTTAGTTCCGAATTTGCTCATTCCTAGAGCAAATTCCTGGAACACACTGGTATAAAATTAAACAATAAATATGTCAGAAGAAACAAATGTAGTTGAAGAAACTGTAGCTACTACTCCAGAAGTAGCGGAAACAGCCGAAGTGGCGACCGCCACCACCACAAATGGCGTTGATGAATCAGTTGAAGTACCGGCTGAATTCAAGGCTTTGGTAGAGCAAGTGGAGAAGATGAGTGTGTTGGAACTACACTCTTTGGTAAAATTGCTGGAGAAGCGTTTTGGCGTATCAGCGCAGGCGGTAGCGGTAGCTGGCCCAGCGGCTGGCGGCGCGGCAGCTGAAGAGCAGTCAGAATTTACCGTTGAACTTACCGAGGCTGGCGCGCAGAAGATTGCCGTGATTAAGGTGGTCAAGGAGGTGCTAAGTCTAGGTCTAAAGGAGGCTAAGGACATGGTAGACGGCGCTCCAGCGGTAGTGAAGGAAGGTATGAAGAAAGAAGACGCTGAAGCTCTAAAGGCTAAGCTTGAAGAGGCTGGCGCGAAAGTAACGCTTAAGTAATATAAGAGAAAACGATTCTTATTTCAGAATCTAGAAAAAACAAAAGAGCGGCCCCTTCGGGGCCGCTCTTTTGTTTTTCTTATGAAGTGGGTTTTCCTGTTGATAAAAGTTTTGTGTTAGTATGTACAAATTATGGATGATACAGCAGTAGACAAAAGTTGGTTTGAGTCTTATTCGCAGTATGGATTTGATGATATTGATTACTTAAATTTTGATCAAGCGCATCTAAGTAAACAGAAGGAAAAATTCTTTAAAAATGAATTAGATAACCTCGACCTTGAATACAATATCAATTTGTCTATTTTAGAAAAATATAAAACCGGTTTGTTGGGACTTCAGGCTGAAATTGAGTCCAGCCAATCTAGCCAGCCCGTCGTCAAAAAAGCCTATCTTTTAAAATTAACTGAACAGCTAAATAAAATAAACTTATTGGAAGCTGTGTCTAAAAAAGACGACAGCTTAGTGCGCTTTTACTCCAGTCAGATTTATGGCGTACCCAATAAAGAACTTATGAGGCGGGCAGTTTCGGCCATTCTCTATGTGGCTGAATACAAGCAATTTCCGCTTAGTCCCATTTGGCAAGACTTGGCTGAATATTTTGGCGCGAAAAGTGACGGCACGGACATCTCTTATTTTGACGGTGCTAATAACCAAGATTTTTTAAATACTCAGCAGTTGGTAGCTTTGTTTGAAAAAGCTTTAAGTGAAAAGAATATACCGTGGCAGGTTAGTGTTAGTTCCAGTCATTTGGCTGTAGCACTGAGTTATAAAGATTGGACAGTCTACATACCACAAGGCCGACAAGTAACGGTCACTGAAGCCAAAGCGCTGATCGAACATGAAATAAACGTACACCTGCAAAGACATATCAACGGATTAAATAGTCGTCTGCTTCTTTTATCATCTGGACTGAACGCTTATTTGTCTGGTGAAGAGGGTTTGGCGACGTACAAACAAGTTCTTGTCGATAAAAATAATATTCCGGGTTTAACAAACTATTTGTCGGTTGGATTGCTGAGTGGTTTGCATAGAGGTCGAGCTTGGAATTTTCAGCAACTATTTGCTTTGATAGAAGAATATCTGCTTCTGTCCGGTTTGGCGGCGGATAAGGTTTCCGAAACGGCCTGGAAGCGTACTTTGCGGGCTTTTCGGGGTTCGACCGGACAACTATCCGGTAATGTTTATACCAGAGGCATTATTTATTTTGGGGGCTATTTGAATATAAAAAATTTGGTTGAAAGAGGAGATAGTGAAACAGAGCGTCTTTTTGTAGGGAAATATGACCCTTTAAATTCAGACCATATTGATATCTTGAATATTTTGGAAATCAAATAAACTTAAAGATTTTGCTTCATGTTTCTAGGGCTTTGTCCAGATTTGTCTGAGGCGGGTTTGTGCTATAATCTGGCAACTCATACATTATGTCAGACCCACTTTCGATTCTGTTTGGTAGCACGGCGCGCGTTAAACTTTTGCGTTTTTTTCTGTTTAATCCGTCCAAGGAGTTCACTTTTGATGATATGTGCAAGCGGGCGCGCTTGGTGCGGCGCACGGCCCGGACGGAGATTTCAGCTTTGGAAAGAGCTGGGGTGATTTGTTCTCGCATCACGCCGATGGTTTTGCCGGGAAAAACCAAAAAAACCAAAGTCTTGAGTTATGGTTTAAATAAAAAATTTCCTGAGCTGCAAGCCCTGCAAACTTTCCTATTTGAAACGGCGCCGATTGATGGCAAAAATCTGCTGGCGCATTTACGCAAGGCCGGGCCGGTTGATTTTGTGGTGGTGTCTGGGGTGTTTGTGCGCGAGTTTGAGCAACGCTTGGATTTGTTGCTGGCGATGAAAAAATTATCACAAACCAAGGTGGAAAGCGCTGTGCGTTCTTTTGAAGCGGAGATTGGAATTGAAATTCGTTTTGCCACCATGACTTCTGAAGATTTGCTTTATCGGGTCGGCATGTACGACAAGCTCACTCGCGATGTCTTTGACTATAAGCATCAAATATTGGTAGACAAAATCGGCGTTCGTGATGAATTGCATACCGGGTCTTATCGAGGCTAGAGTGTGTTATCATAAATATTGTATTCATTATACGTTTAATCGTTTAATAAAAATTTATGAGAGAATATTCAATATTAGATTCACTACAGGTAGCTTTTAATAGTATGTGGGTGCAAGTAGGGAATTTTCTGCCGACTCTGGTCGTGGCTCTGGTTGTCTTGATCGCGGGGGTAATCATAGCCTCTTCATTGAAAAAGATTGTTCAAGGTCTGGCTGGGAGAGTAGGCTTGAATGAGGCTTTACGCAACGCCGGTGCCGAAGAATTGACCAATCGTGCCGGCTTGAAGCTGGATGTCGGTGTCTTCATCGGTACTTTGGTCAAGTGGTTTGTCTTACTAGTCTTCCTGGTGGTAGTCTTTGATATTTTGCGCTTGTATGAGGTAAATACTTTCTTGCGTGAAATTGTTATCGGCTATTTACCCAATGTAATTGTCGCGGTGGTCATTCTTATTGCGGCGGTTGTGATTGCCAGTGCGGTCAGACGCGCAGTGATTGCTTCAGCGGAATTGGCTAAGGTGGCGCGTCCGGCATTTTTCGGTAAGGTGGCTTACATGGCGATTTTGACGGTAGCGGTATTGGCTGCTCTTAATCAACTCAAAGTGGCTTCTGAGCTTATCCAGCCATTGTTTATGGGTGTTGTTTTCGCTGTTTCTTTGGCTTTAGGCTTGGCTTTTGGTCTTGGTGGCAAGGACGCGGCGGCTAGATTGATTGATTCTATTGCCAACAAGCGGTAGTTGAATGTTGATGATTGAGTCGCAAATTGCGTGATTTGCGCGGAAATAAAAACAAAAATAAAGCCGCGGCCCGAAGGGCCGTGGCTTTATTTTTTGTTTACGCCACATTTAATAGGCTAATCTTTAATTAAAATAATGATTATCAAAATCCAAAACCCTTGTTAAATAACCCTATAAATCCCTGTGTATAAAAGTGTGCATAAAAGGGAGATAACTAAAGGTTTTTGACCACAACTTACGCTTGACTTTATTTTTCATTCGTATACAATGGCGCTCACGTATTTATGAGTTTTGGAAAAAAGAAAAGCTAGCCGCGCGAAATTCGTTTACGATTTTCAGCCGCGGTCACGCGGCCTTTTCTTTAAGACTCAGGGAGGATACGCGATCATTGACAGATCCGGCGACGGCCGCGTGAAAATGAAAAACTTTTCATTTTCACGCGGCCGAACAAAGTCGGAGTTGTATGACACCGGTCATGCAATCGCATATTCTTAAGGAACCGATTTGATAAGGTCGGTTCCGAAAAATCCACGCGTGTTCGACGCACGCGTGGTAATGGCGTGAAAATTGCTTCGCAATTTTCACGCTGTAGGTAAAATCGGTTTGTTGGGTAAAGACAATTGCCGCAAGGCGGGTCTTTTCGTCCCCAGCAAACCAAAACACAAGTCTAGTTCTGATTACTGTATTTTTCAGAGACTAGACAACACTCAAAAAATTGTGCAGCGGTGCACGACATTTACGTGAGAGAACAAAGTACACCAGATTTGGTATATGGCGTTCCTTACAGGAATGTAAGGGTGTATGGTGGATGCCTAGGCTTCAAGAAGCGATGAAGGACGTGATATGGCTGCGATAAGTTTCGGTGAGGTGCCAAATAACCTTTGACCCGTAAATTTCCGAATGGGGAAACCCTCCTGTCATCGGCAGGAATCTGTGTATGCAGATGCGCACCCAGGGAAGTGAAACATCTCAGTACCTGGAGGAATAGAAAGCAATAGACGGAACTTTCTTTCTGATCAGATTCACCGCAAGGTGAGCCATTATGGTCAGGAAGAAGGTTCTTGCGATTCCCTTAGTAGCGGCGAGCGAAACGGGAACAGCCCAAACCATACGTATTTATATGTGTGGGGTTGTAGGGCAAAAACGGCATTTAGTTGCAAAGAGTTACAAATTGTATATATAGAAAAATATGCTGGAAAGCATGACCCCAGAAGGTAATAGTCCTGTATTCGAAATATATACAACTCTTTTGTTTTTGTTCCTGAGTAGTTCGAGACATGAATAGCTCGAATGAATCTGCCAGTACTAACTGGTAAGGCTAAATATTCTTGAAGACCGATAGTGAACAAGTACCGTGAGGGAAAGGTGAAAAGAACCCCGGAGAGGGGAGTGAAATAGATCTGAAACCATACACCTACAAGGAGTCGGAGCCTCAATTTATTGGGGTGACGGCGTGCCTATTGAAGAATGAGCCGGCGAGTGTACCTTTGTCCTTTGTCTAAGTGGTAATCCCACGGAGGCACAGTGAAAGCGAGCGTGAATAGCGCGAATATAGGGCAGGGGTACGACCCGAAGCGGGATGAGCTTGCCATGAGCAGGGTGAAGCGACTGTAAAAGGTCGTGGAGGCCCGAACCGGTTGGCCGTACAAAACCATCGGATGACTTGTGGTAAGGAGTGAAAAGCTTATCGAATTCCGTAATAGCTGGTTCTCTCCGAAACAGCTTTTGGGTTGGCGTCGCGTGGTCCCCCTGGGGGTAGAGCACTGGAAGGAGCAAACAGGGAGAAATCTCGTTGTTCCTATCAAACTCCGAATACCAGTGGATTATAGCGCGGCAGTTAGACTATGGGGGAGAAGCTCCATTGGTCGAAAGGGAAACAGCCCAGATCGCCAGTTAAGGTCCCTAAATATATGCTCAGTGCAAAATGAGGAGGTGAGGATTCTCCAACAATCAGGAGGTTGGCTTAGAAGCAGCCATCCTTTAAAGAAAGCGTAACAGCTCACTGATCGAGAGTCCTTGCGCCGAAGATGATCGGGGCTCAAGCATATTACCGAAACTGCGGATTTCACATGTCTTCGGACATGTGAAGTGGTAGGAGAGCGTCCTTCTCTGCGATGAATCCAAGGCGGGAGCCAAGGTGGAGCGAGGAGGAGTGAGAATGCCGGCACAAGTAACCGCAAGACGGGTGGGAACCCCGTCCGCCGAAATACCGAGGTTTCCTTTGCGATGTTGATCAGCGAAGGGTTAGTCGGTCCTAAGGGAATCCCGAAAGGGGGACTCGATGGATAGCAGGTTAATATTCCTGCACACTGTTATGTTTCTATGGAGGGACGGAGCGTTGTACTTGCAGCATCTTATTGGATTGGTGCTGGAGCGCTGAGGAGGTCACGTAGGCAAATCCGCGTGGCAATACTCCGAGGTGAGTCTGAAGGTGAGACTTCGGTCAAGCCGATGTAAGGAGCACGCTTCCGAGAAAAACTTCGTTTGGGTTAAGCATAACGGTTCCGTACCGCAATCCGACACAGGTGGTAGAGTCGAGAAGACTAAGGCGAACGAGTGAGAGGTCCTCAAGGAACTCGGCAAAAAAGCGGCCGTAACTTAGGGATAAGGCCTGCCTTTGTAGCAATACAAAGGCCGCAGCGAAAGATTTCCTGGCGACTGTTTAACAAAAACACAGCTCTCTGCGAACACGTAAGTGGATGTATAGAGGGTGACGCCTGACCTATGCTGGAAGGTTAAATATGGGGGGTGATATGAGATTCGTCTTGTATTGCTGGACTATATAAGCCCCAGTAAATGTCAGCGATAACTATAATCGTTCTAAGGTTTGGTACGGGTAGCAATACGTGTACCAAAGGACTAGAACGATTATGGGTTAAGCAGCCTAGCCATAGTTACCTTACTCTTAGTAATAAGAGAAGAGTCCAAATGCAACCAACAAGAGACCAAATGTTGCACATCCACGTGCTCCCTTGCGGAATAACGGATGAAGATAGAGTCCTATTGTGAAATGTCTTTGAAAGCAATTTCAAAGGAGAAGGAAATATAGAGCGTATTTCCTTGTCGGGTAAGTTCCGACGTGCACGAATGGCGTAACGACTGGGAAACTGTCTCGAGGACCTGCTCGGTGAAAATACAATCGCGGTAAAGATGCCGCGTACCTGCAGATAGACGAAAAGACCCCAGGTGCTTTACTGTAGCTTCGTATTGGGGCTATTGAATTAATGCGTAGTATAGGTGTGAGACTTTGAAGCGGGCTTTCGGGTACCGTGGAGTCGCCAGTGAAATAGCACCCTTTATTTTGGTAGTCTCTAACCAGTTAGAAAAAATCTAACTGAGACAGTGCGTGGCAGGCAGTTTTAGTGGGGCGCTACCCTCCCAAAAAGTAACGGAGGGGTCTCAAGGTTGGTTAGTCGCGAATGGAAACCGTGACGATAGTGTAATGGCATAAACCAGCTTGACTGTAAGGCGTAGATGCCGAACAGACGCGAAAGCGGAGCATAGTGAACCGATGGTTGGCTTTAGATGCCGCCGGAGATTACCCGATAAAAGTAACCCTGGGGATAACAGGCTAGTCGTGCCCAAGCGTCCATAGCGACGGCACGGTTCGGCACCTCGATGTCGGCTCGACTTATCCTGGGGCTGGAGCAGGTCCCAAGGGTTTGGCTGTTCGCCAATTAAAAAGTCACGTGAGCTGGGTTTAGACCGTTCAGATTCTAACTATGTTGGAATCTGAACCAATCTAAACCCGAGGAGAGTAGTGGAGACTACTCAAAAAGACATCATCACGGCGGCGCAGAGTAGTGATACTTTGCTGAAAAGTTGACTATATCGGTGGAGTCCTTATACCAAAGTATGTTAGGATAATACCGAGGGAAGTCTATGTCGCTCAATTCTCAAACATTCTTAGCATATATCGCTGGTTTCCTTGACGGAGATGGAAGTATTTATGTACGAGCAAAACCTAATGACACATATCGTTATGGGTATCAAGTTGCTCCGTATGTAGTATTTTTTCAGTCTTCAAGTGAGACTAAATTTCCAGACCTGATGAAAAAAATCGGATTTGGAAAAATGCGTGTACGAAACGATGGTATGTATGAATACACCATCGCCAAACAAGAAGAACTTCAAAAATTCTTAGTCAAAATTAAGCCTTTCTTGCACTTAAAAAAAGCGCAAGCAGAACTTATGCTTGATATCTTGTATACTAAGAAAAATGTGAAGACAGCAAATGATTTTGCTTGTCTACTTGAGAAAATTGAGCAATATCGCTCTTTGAATTATTCAAAGAAACGAATTAAGCGCACATTGACCCCGTAGAGACTACACGTCAACCTTCCAGTAATGGAAGAAGATATAGTCCAATCCCCACAGTAATGTGGGAACCAAGATGCGTGAGACAGGTTGGTCTCCTATCTACTGCAGGCGTCGATTCTTGAGGAGAGTTGTTCCTAGTAAATTTTGCTACTTTATGGAGAGATCCATAATGACAACATGGCTTATAACGGTGAAGTCTACGTCACTTCCGGTTTTAGAGGGTAATACACCATGGTCCAGTGTGTATTAAACTCGCTTGAGGACCGGAATGTTGATATGATAATACCGTGGGAAGTCGATCCAAATCAGATGTAGCATACATTGCGGGTTTCCTTGATGGAGATGGAAGCATAATGTTGCAAGTAAAGTTACGCAGCGACACCAGTCGCGGCGTGAGGTTTATGGCAACGATATGTCTCTATCAGGATACTCGCCACGCTCAGCCACTTTCGTGGATGCGTGAAGTGCTTGGTATCGGATATTTGTCTCATCGTAATGATGGGATGACCGAACTAAGAATTAATGGATTTGTTTCGGTGCAAAAAGTGCTTATCAAATTACGACCTTTCATTAAGTTTAAAGGAGTCCAAGCTGACGCGTTACTGCAAGCTTGTGAAATCTTGAAAGCTAAGAAAATTGGTGATTTGTGTGAGCAAGACTTGCGAAAATTGGTGGCGATTGTCTTTTTAATTAGAGACAATAACTACAAAAGCAAGGCTACTTTAAGCAAAGAAACGTTGTTACTTCGATTGGGTTTGACCCCGTAACGACTTGCGCTGAAAGACGCGCGGACGCATACGTAGAGGAATCATTTCTTAGAAAATGACTGCTCGTATGTGTAAGATGCCATCGCCCTCGCCACTATCCATGTGGACGGGTGAAGATATAGTCTGTGCTCCTTGAAAGAGGGGAATCAACGACGAGAGGACCGGAATGAACGAACCTCTGGTCTATCGGCTGTCACGCCAGTGGCACCGCCGAGTAGCTATGTTCGGAATGGATAACCGCTGAAAGCATCTAAGCGGGAAGCCAACTCCAAGATTAGGAATCATTAAGTCCCCTGAGAGATGATCAGGTTGATAGGCACTAAGTGGAAGTACAGTAATGTATGGAGCTGAGGTGTACTAATAGGACGTAATTCCTGTAAGGAACGCTGTGTATCACACAGATATGCTCGTGTTTCTTCCAGAAAAGTTGTGTACTACGCAATTTTTTGAGTGTGGTTTTAATTTTACCAAAGAATATGCGAGGCATGCGCCGCGTGAAATGGTTTACGGGATGTAGCTCAGTTTTGGCAGAGCGCTGGGACTACAATTCCAGAGGGTGCAAGTTCGAATCTTGCCATTCCGACCACATCATTTTTCTTTACAGAAAAATGATGATTATTTCACGCGGCACATGATGACTGTTATTGAAAATTTAATGTTGGTGCTTTAGCGGAGAGGGTACACCCGTTCTCATTCCGAACACGGAAGTTAAGCTTTCCATCGCCGATGGTACTCCGTAAGGGGCAGAGTAGGTAGGCGCCAACATTAAGTTTTTAATACTCCTATAAAAAGTCCTGGACATTATGTCTAGGACTTTTTATTATCCACAGTATATTTTTTTAAAAAATAATACGGTATTTTTTGTGTTAATATCTTCATATGTCTGAGACAAAAGACAAAATAATTCTTCTTTTGATTGTTTTGGTGGTAGTGATTTTGATGTCGTGGTTTGCAAAGATTTTCTTTGACAAGCCGCAGTCAATCACTGAGCCAGACAATACCGAGAAGACTCTTTCCGATGAAGAGATTATAGCTCTTCAGAAGGAAGAGTTGGACAGGTTGCAAGCAGAGCTTGGTCCCAACGAAACTCCGCTTCAAGAGCAGGAGCAATCCTTGAATGAACTTCAGGCTAGCAGTGAGACTGAGCTTGGGTCAATTGAGGAACAAAAAGCAGAATTAGATCGTCTACGGGACTCAATGATTAGTAATTAGTTATAAACTTTTAAATATTAAATTATGACAAAAACCGAACTTTTAAGTACTGTAAAAATAGTTGTCTTATCTCTCGTCTTGGTTTTAGGTATCTCTTACGTATCAGCTTGGACTGCTCCAACCGGTACTCCTCCGGACAACAACGTAGCTGCTCCTATCAACACTTCATTAGTTACTCAAGTAAAAGCCGGTGCTTTGGGAGTGAGCGGATATTTTACCGCTTACTCTGGTATGAGTGCTAATGGTAAGCTAATAAATAATGTCGCCACTCCAATTGCAGGAACTGATGCTGTCAATAAGGATTACGTAGATGCTCAAAATTCGGGGGGGGGTAGTATCTTTAGTCACTGTGGTGTTGCTTCCGTTAGCAATACAACAGCCCCCAGTGCTCCTTCTAGTCAATTAATAATGGTTTGCGTTAAACCTAATGGTAATGTCTGTAGAACAGGTAATCTTATGAGTCCTCAAGAAGGTGGGTTCTTGCGGTGTTAAAGTGATAATTGACATACTAAAGGTTAATAAACTAACTTTTAGCCTGTTTTTTGTTGTCGTTATTTTTGGTTTTTATTTTTTTACTGACAGTAGTGTTGAAAATAATCTAAAAGAGCCGGAAATAGTAAAATGTGAAATTACCAATGTGGTCAAGACCGTGCGCGGGGTTTCTATGTCGCCGCTGCTAGAGCCAGAACAAGACGTGTTGATGCTTGAAGGTTATTATGATTGTCATCCGCCAGTAGTGAATGATGTGGTAATTTTAAAGCCAAGCTACCGAGAGACGCCTTTGATAAAAGTGGTCAAAGCGGTGTCTGGGGACGAGTTGGCTTTGGAGAAAATAATTGACGACACCTATCAGATTGTTGTTAATGGATTACCGATAGTAAATTCGGCGGGAGATTATTATTTATTACCAGAAAACCAAGCTAAGCTTCTAAGTCTTTATATTGGTGTTATTCCGGAAAAAGCTTGTTTGGTGCTGGGCGACAATACAAAAGATTCTTACGATTCAGCTGATTTTGGTTTGATTAGCACTGATATTTTACAAGGTAAGGTTGAATTATAAGCCAAGCTTAAAGGCTGTTGAAGTCTGATAACTGGCATTTAAAAATATTTTTGGGTGGTAAGATTATATTCAGTAACTGAAGATTTATTTTTTAATTTGTGTCTATGAAAAACGACTTCCTATTTTCAATATCTACGATTGCTAAAGCGTTTGCTATAACAGCACTTACTCTGTCTTTTCAGGTATTTTTTATATCGACCATACCTTCAGCCGAAGCGGCGACCACGGACAATGTCTCCGGCTGGGCATGGAGTGAAAATATCGGTTGGATTAGTGCTAATTGTACTGATGTGGATAGTTGCGCCACTTCCAACTACGGCATCAATATTGACCTCAGTACCGGCAATGTCTCCGGTTACGCTTGGAGTGAGCATATTGGCTGGATTAGCTTTAATAGAAGCAATGCCGACAACCCTCCTTTGGCACCACATAATTCCGGATCAGGGCCAATAGCGACTTATAATTCTATCACTGGGCAAATAGAAGGCTGGGCACGGGCTTTGGCTGGCTGTCAGAGCGTTCCAGCGACTCCAGTCTCGTCTTGTTCTGGCACCGGCCCTGGAGCGGCTGCTGGGGGGTGGGATGGCTGGATAAGGCTTTCAGGCAATGCTACCAATGGTAGCTCCTATAGAGTGACAGTAAACTCTGCTACTGGAGGTATCTCCGGCTGGGCTTGGGGTGGTGACGTGGTTGGTTGGATAAGTTTTGATATGAATGTCGCTATGTCCGTTGTGCCCGGCGATCCTTATGTGAGTCTAACAGCCGACCCTGCTACCATTCCCAGTACTCCGCACGGGGTTGAATTAACTTGGGTAGTGGAAAATGTCGATACTTGTACGGCTTCTAATGATGCCAGTGCCGGTGATTGGACAGGTATCAAAGACAGTGCTGACGGAACGCACTCGCAAAATGTTATCGTGGCTTCAACTCCCATTACTTATAGGTTGGTGTGTACAAGTCCTGCTGGTGAGGTATCTGATGATGTAACTATTGACAGCCTACCACCACCTCCACCCCCGCCTCCACCCCCAGACCCAACTCCCACTATTGACATTGAACTAATTGTTGAACCAAAATTGATACGCAGTGGCAGGACGGCAACCGTGAAAATGGAGATTGACGCTGATGCTGATTTAACATGTGTCCTTAGAGGTGCTGAAAATAATGATATTGTGATTGATCATAATGGCTCAGAGACTAGCTCTCAGTCCTACAGTGAGACAACGCGCCAGCTTTATTCTACGCAGGTAGTAGAATTGAAGTGTTCGGTGGATGGAAATCCGAGTTATGATATTCCTGCTGTGTCAGCCAGGGTTGATGTCATACCTAGTGTGCAAGAAATCTAAAATCAATTAGGAATAAAAAATTAAAGAAAAGCTGTACATTAGTAAAATAATGTCCGGCTTTTTCTGATATAATGTCGCTTATGAGTACCTTCAGACCGTGGGCATTTTGGCGCAGGCTCCAATACCTGTTTGGTTTTGGTGTTTTTTGGTCTTTGGTGGGGTCGCTGATCTATTTTGGAAATTATTACACTCCGGCCAATTGTTTTGATGGGGTCATGAACAACGGTGAAATTGGCGTTGATTGCGGCGGTAAGTGTGTAAGAATTTGTGCTTTTTCCGTTACTCCGCCGCAGATAGTCTGGGCTGAAAGTTTCAAAATTATTGATGGTCAGTACAACGCTGTGGCTTATATAGAAAATAAAAATCTTGAAGCCTCCACTCCGGCTCTGTCGTACAAGTTTAAATTATTCAAAGATGAAAACATAATCGCCGAGCGCACGGGGACGACAGTTTTGCCGCCCAACAGCGTTTACCCAATATTTGAAGGTCGTATTCAGACCGAGGACGGACTGGAGCCAACCAAAACCGTCATTGAAGTCGAGCCGATTGAGATGTGGGTGCCGGCGACGATTGGCCGCGATCAGTTTAAGACTTTGAGTTTTGAGTTGTTGGGTTCTGATTCCAGACCGCGCCTAAATGTAAAAATAGAAAATACCGAACTAACATCAGCCAAAGATATTGAGGTGGTGGCTACTATTTTCAATCAAGCCGGCAAACCCATAACTGCGTCGCAGACTTTTGTCGATAACTTTGATCCGCGTAGCGCGCAGGATATAGTTTTTACCTGGCCCAATCCCATCGCCAAGACTGTCAGAAGCTGTGACATTCCTTCCGATATTATGCTAGTGCTTGATCGTTCTGGTTCGATGGCGGCTGACGGCGGGCTGCCGCCGGAGCCTCTCGAGAGCGCCAAACAAGCCGCTAAGTCTTTTGTTAAGCTGGTGCGTAGTCAAGATTTGCTGGGCTTCTTTTCCTACGCCACCAACCCCAGTGCTCCCATTGAGCAGATTTTGTCAGCAAATCTAAACGCGGTCTCAGACTCTATCCAAAGCGTTAAAATGGGTGAGGATGGCGTTCAGTACACAAATATGGGTGAGGCTTTCAACACGGCTTTGCAGGAATTGACCAGCGAAAGACACCGTGAAGACGCGCGCAAAGTGATGGTGTTTTTGACTGATGGTGATGTTACTCGCCCTGTCAATCCGGAGACGGGCTTGGCTGATAGGGAATATGCGGCCAAATATGCCTTGGATATGGCTAAAAAAGCCAAGGATGTTGACGTTATCATCTACACCATCGGCTTTGGAGACTTTTTTAAAGCGGATAACGAGGCTGTGGCTCGAGATGTGGATTTGATTAGAAACCTGGCTTCCGACAAGGATAAATATTTTGAAGCCCCAACAATCAAAGACCTGGAAAGGGTTTATGGGGAAATTGCCGGTAGTATTTGCGAGGTTGGTCCGCCGAGAATTGATATTATTACCAAAACCGACACCAACTTTGCGCCGTTGCGTTAGTTTGTATATGCTATAGGCATGAAGCGTCTTTGGCAGATTTTTTTCTCTGGTTTTGATGGTGTCTTGTTTGGCGCCATGATTTGTTTGACAATTTTTGGCTTGATGACAATGTATTCTCCAGTTGGAGAAAATATACACTTTAATCGACAGATCATTTGGGTGTTGTTTGTTACGGTGCTTTTTTTCCTAGCCATCATACCCAATTACCAGTTTTTGAGGTCTGGAAACATTATTTTTTATCTGTATATAATCACGGCCATTTTATTGGTTCTGGTATTGTTTTTTGGGGAAATAGTCTTGGGAGCCAGACAGCGTTTTGATTTGGGACTTTTTTCACTTCAGGTTTCTGATCCGGCCAAACTGGTCTTGATAGCTTTGTTGGCTAAATATTTTGCTAAACGCCACGAACTGATTGGAGACTTCAAACATATTTTGGTTTCCGGTTTTTACGTATTGGTGATTTTTGGTTTGGTTTTGATTCAGCCGGATTTTGGAGCGGCGATGATAATATTCGCGATTTGGTTTGGCTTGGTACTGGTGGCCGGCATTAAGTTTCGTCACGTGGCGGCAGTCTTTGTGTTGGGAGCAGTGGCTTTGGCGGTAATGTGGCAGTTTGCTTTCTATGATTATCAGAAAGACAGAATTATGTCTTTTTTAGACCCGTTGTCTGATATTCAAGGTACAGGATACAATGCTTATCAATCCATAGTAACTGTCGGCTCGGGGCAGATATTTGGCAAGGGAATTGGCTATGGTACGCAATCAAAGTTCTTGTACTTGCCGGAATATGAAACTGACTTTATTTTTGCCGCTTTTGCCGAGGAGTGGGGATTGCTGGGGGTGATTGTGTTGTTTACGCTTTTTTCAATAGTGATTTGGCGTTTGCTGTATCATGCCGCCATGGGAGTGAGTAATTTTGAAAAGTTGTTCGCGGTTGGGGTGGTGATTTTTTTGGTGGCGCACTTTTTTGTCCATGTGGGAATAAATATCGGTTTGTTGCCAGTGACGGGAACGACGATACCGTTTTTAAGTTATGGTGGTTCGCATTTGGTGACAGAATTTGTGGCTATCGCCATGGTCTTGGGCATGAGTCGTCACTCCAAACTCAAGACCGTCGCTAAGGATTCTTCTTTTCCTGACTAAGTCTGTATACGTCTTTTGTTTTTTCTACCATTCGCGCTAGATTGAAATTTTCTTCGATGTGGGCGGTTAGGTTTTTTGAGTAACTCGTTCTTTCTTCAGGGTGGTTTATAAAATAATCCAGGGCATTCACGATGGTGTCGTGATTATTGGGGTCTGATAATATTCCTGATTCATTATTTTTTATAATTTCACTAATGCCGCCGACATTGCTGGTAATGCAAGGCAAGCCGGCCAAGCCGGCTTCGAGCAGGACGTAGGGCAAACCTTCTTTCTTTGAAGGTAGAATAAAAATATCAAACGCGAGTAGGTATTGTCTGGCTTCTTCCAAGTAGTCCAAAAAACATACTTGCTCTTTTAATCCTCGCAAATCTACTTGCTCTTGCAGTGAAGCCGCCAGTTCGCCGGAACCGATGATTGTGTAAAATATTTTGGTGGTGTGGGTGCTGTTGAATTCGGCGACGGCATCAACGGCCACGGCGTGGTTTTTGTTGGGGTTTAATTCCGCCACCGTTACCAGCCAGATATTGTATTGGTGTGCGTCCAGTGAATTTTGATCGAATAGGGCTTGTCTGGACTGCTCGCGCGGAAGCAGGGTAAATCTTTCAACCGCGGTATGGATAACGGCGGTTTTATTTTTTAGACCGAGCATTTTTGAGTTGTCAAAATCATGCTGGCTAACCACGATAATCTTGTGAGACAAAATACAAGTCAGGTACGAACCTTTCCAGATCATCAGTCGCCACCAGCTTGATCTTGGTTCCAAAAACGGCCAGCCGTGAACGGTAAATATTATTAGCGGTACTCTGAGCAGTCGGGCTATGAATGAACCCAGTAAGCCGGCTTTGCCGCTGTTTAGGTGGACTATATCTGGTTTAAAATGACGAATGGTTTTGAATAATGAAATTAGAGAATTGACTTCCTTGAGGAAGCTAATATCTCTCTGAAACCCTTTGATTTCATAGGTGGTAATGCCGGCGGTTTTTAGCCTAGTGACCAGCTCGCCATCTCCTCCGCAAGCTACCGCCACCTTGTACCCTTGTTTGTTCATGGCTAAAGCCAGCTCAAAAACGTATCTTTGCGCGCCGCCAAAATTTGACTTGGTTATGATGTATAAAATTCTTTTGTTCATGTGATGCTTATAGCATAGCTTATTTTGGGCACGGACGCCAAAGGGGTGGGGCGGCCGAAGGCCGCCCCACCCCTTTGGCGTCCGTGCCCCTTGTTATTTTCCAATACTTCGGTACGATATGACTAATCTTATATTATGGGGGAGAGAACACGTGAATTATTGCAGCTTATTCTCGGAGATGTATTTTTCTTTATTCTAGCGTTGTGGCTAACGCTTTTGGTACGGTACGCGGCTTTTCCTAATGCCGATTTGTTTATCCAGCATCTGGGTCCGTTTCTTATTATCTCCACAGTTTGGATATTTATTTTTTATATTGCCGGCTTGTATGACAAGCAGACTTTGTTTTTTAAATCCTTCTTATTTAGTAGGATTCTCAACACACAGATTGTAAACGGTATTATCGCCGCTTTTTTATTTTTTGTTATTCCGTTTGGAATTACGCCCAAGACCAATTTGGTCATTTATATTTTCATCAGCGTGGCCATTTTTACCTGGTGGCGAATGTATCTTTATCCGCGCTTTGTACCCAAGACAATGCATCGAGCCATAATCCTGGCTGATGGGCCGGAAGCCATTGAGTTGGTGGATGAAATAAATAATAATGATCGCTACAGCTATTCATTCATAAGAATTATTGACGAAAAATCCGCCGTGGAAACGGAAGATTTTGAAGGGAAATTATTGCAATTGATTGAACGTGAAAGAATCGGTATTATCGTGGCCAATCCAAATAGCCATTATATTACAATGGTTTTACCAAAATTATTTGATTTGGCTTTTTTGAAATTTGAGTTAACTTTCCTTGATTTTTATAAAGTTTATGAAGACACTTTTGATAGAGTGCCGCTGTCGGCTTTGCGTTATGAGTGGTTTATTACCCATGTTTCCCAATCCAAAAGTCTGGTTTACTCTTCATTAAAACGAGTGGTTGATATTGTCGGTTCGGTAATTTTAGGAGTCATGCTGATTTTCTTGCTGCCCTTCATTTATATGGCTATGCGGATTGAAGGGAAAGGAGATTTGTTTATTGTGCAAGAACGAATCGGACGGTTCAACAAGCCGGTTTTGGTTTTTAAGATTCGCACCATGACGGAGAATCGCAGCGCCAGCGCCACTTGGACAACTGAAGATAAAAAAGAGGGAAATCAGGTGACAAGGGTAGGGAATGTTTTGCGAAAATTAAGTATTGATGAATTGCCGCAGGTTTGGAATATCCTGAAAGGCGAAATGTCTTTGATTGGGCCGCGCAACGATATAAAAGGTTTGGCCGAGCGTTTGGCCAGAGAAATTCCCTATTACAATATCCGCAATTTCGTCAAACCCGGAGTGACTGGCTGGGCGCAAACCCACCAGCACTACATGGGCAACAACATCAGCCCACAATCGCTTGAGGAATCAAGGGTGCGCTTGTCCTACGATTTGTTTTACATCAAGAACCGTTCGTTTTTGCTAGATGTTGATATCGCACTTAGGACAATTAAGACCCTGTTGGCGCGGTTTGGAATAAGTATTAAGTTTCGCCGATAGTTTGTTATACTAGCAATTATGATAAATGATAAACGGATAATTCTTATTACTGGGGGAGCTGGTTATGTGGGGGAGATGTTGTGCGATCAGTTCTCCAAACGTGATGATGTCGAAACTATCATCACCATAGATAAAGAGCCACAGTCAGATTTTTCCAAAAAAATCCCAAAAGTTGTTTATATTCAACACAATTTAGCTGATAATGGCTGGCAAAATCAGGTTTTTCCGTACATGCCCGATACGATTGTTCATACTGCTTGGCAGATTAGGGCCATGTATGGCCGCCAAAAAGAACAAGAGCGTTGGAATGTGGAAGGCTCGCGCGCCGTCTTTGATTTTGCTTTTACCAATAGATTTGTAAAGAAACTCATTTACTTTTCAACCGCCGCCTCATACAGTGCGCGGTCTGACAATCAGCTAGAACATTATTTTACCGAGGCTGAAGGTTTTCGCGATGATGATTACGCCTACGCGCGTGAAAAAAAACTAGTGGAAGAAAATCTGCACGACATGTATGAGTCTTACCTGATGAAAGAGCAGCCCTGTCCGCAGGTGACAGTCTTGAGGCCGGCAGCCGTAACCGGCCCGCGCGGGCGGTATCTAAAAATAAGATTTGGCCTGCAGTCAGCTTTGCAAGGAAATCTCGAAGGAAATTTTCTCTACAAAATTGTCACTGCTTTGACATCTTTTGTTCCGGTTACCAAAGGCTGGGTGCGGCAGTTTATTCACGAAGATGACGTGACCGATATCGTGGGCCACTGCGTCTTTGCCCAAAACGCTTGGTCTTACGAAATTTTTAATATCACTCCAACCGGCGCGCCAGTCTATCCGCAGGATATGGCACAAGCAGTAGGCAAAAAAGCTTTACCGATTTATCCTTGGATGGCGCGCTTGGCTTTTTGGCTCTTTTGGCATTTGACTCGGGGACGGGTCCCGACCGGCGCCGGCGTGTGGAGGTTTTATGCTTATCCCATACTGATGAGCGGAGACAAATTGACCGCCATTTATCGTTGTCGTTATAGCTCCAAAGACGCGCTTACGTACACCGATGGTCGGTATGAAGAATATATTCCGAAGGAGAAACGTCGTCCCGTCGCGCCAAGTATCTAGTGAAACATGAATATTGTTGATGGAAAAAGTTTAGCCACGGCGATTGCCGATAGAGTAAAAGCTGAGATCGTTAGCCGGTCTTTGCAGCTCAAGCTGTCGGTGATTGCCTGTGATCCAAATTTTGAAACCAAAAAGTTTTTAGCTCTAAAGCAAAACAAAGCCGAAGGCTTGGGTATAAAAATGGATACCATCATTTTGCCTAAAGAAACCACGACCGAGGAAATTATCACCGTGATTAAAAACGAAGCCAAAACTAGCAACGGCATCGTGGTGCAGTTGCCTTTGCCGGATCATATTGATGTGGATAGAGTGCTGGCGGCTATTCCCAGAGAATTAG
Source organism: uncultured Candidatus Saccharibacteria bacterium (assembly GCA_964399295.1). GTDB lineage: Bacteria > Patescibacteriota > Minisyncoccia > Phycocordibacterales > UBA918 > OLB19. Next base: position 181,817 of record CAYNQD010000002.1, read on the forward strand.
ATATCGACGTGTTTGGTTATTCGGGCGAAGATACGGAGGTTTTACCGCCAGTGGTGGGAGCGATTGCGGAAATTGCCGATTACTATCAGCTTGATTGGCGAGGCAAGCAGGTGGTGGTTTTTGGCGCGGGGAGACTGGTCGGCCTGCCGGCTAGTTTGTTTGCTCGGGCTAAAGGCGCCAATGTGATTGTCATCAATGAACACAGTACCGATATTGAAACCGTCGTCGGGCAGGCCGACATCATTATCTTAGGTGCTGGTAAGCCCAATCTGCTCACGCCGGAAATGGTAAAAGCCGGAGTGGTGGTTTTTGATGCTGGCGCTTCCGAAGATGGTGGTCTTTTGGTGGGTGACGCGAGTGCTGAAGTGGCCAACAAAGCCGCGATTTTTACTCCGGTGCCAGGAGGAATTGGGCCGATGACAATTTCCATATTATTTTGTAATCTCTTAAAGTTATCCTCCCGTCAATAGAAAACTCTGTTTTTCTATGTTATAACAGACACAATTATTTAATATATTTATGACAAATCAGCAAAAATCTGAATCTGACAAAAAAGATGTTGCCGTCAATCCCGCCACCGCTAATTTCTTGCGTATCTTTAGAGCCGCAATTGTTGTCGGTTTGGTGGGCTGGCTGGCTTTTACCGTCTACACCAACCACACCGCCGAGGATGCAAAAAATCCTTTTAAATTAGGGCTGGATTTGGCCGGAGGTTCACAGTTGGTCTATGGAGCGGACGTGGAAGGTATTGATCCGCTGGAAGTTCCGGATTTGATGAATACGCTTAAGAGCGTGATTGAGCGGCGTATAAATGTGTTTGGTGTGTCTGAACCGGCTATATATGTGGAAAGAAGCAGTATTGTTTCTGAGGTCAAAAGCGAGCGCTTGGTGGTGGAATTGCCAGGGGTGACCGACGTTAAAGCGGCGGTTGCGGAAATTGGCCGCACACCACTTCTGGAGTTTAAGTTGGTTGATTTGGAAGCCATGGTGGCGCAAAATGCCATCAATTCAGGCGAGCTTACGCTTGGTAGCGACGGCGGAGGAACTATCGCCACCTCTTCCATGCTTTTGGGAGTCGGAGAACCCTATCTTGATACCGGTTTAACCGGCCGCTATCTGGAAAGCGCGCGTTTGGAATTTACCAGCGGCCAAGCCGGACAACTGGCCGGCGAGCCGATTGTTTCTCTACGCTTTACCAAAGAGGGCGGCGAGCTGTTTGCTGATATCACTCGCAATAATGTGGGTGAACAATTAGCAATTTTCCTGGATGGAGAATTGATTTCCTCCCCGCGAATCAATGAAGCTATTACCGGCGGCACGGCGGTTATTTCTGGCGGGTTTAGCCCAAATGAAGCCAAAGATTTGGCACAAAATCTAAATTTCGGCGCTTTGCCTGTACCAATTGAACTTATAAGCACTCAAACCATCGGCGCGTCGCTGGGGCAAGAGGTGTTGCAAAAAGGCGTAAAAGCCGGAGTAATTGGTTTGATTTCCATTATGATTTTTATGATACTTTGGTATCGTTTGTTGGGGGTGGTTTCCAGTTTGGCTTTAATAAGCTACGTCGTGATTATGTTGGCACTTTTCCAACTGATTCCCGTCACTCTGACGGCGGCTGGTCTGGCTGGATTTATCATTTCCATTGGCTTGGCGGTGGACGCCAACATTTTGGTTTTTGAAAGAATGAAGGAGGAATTTCTCTCCGGCAAGACCAGCAGGGATTCCGCTCGCGAAGGCTTCAAGCGAGCCTGGGGCGCTATAAGGGATAGCAACCTCACCAGTATTTTGGCGTCTATTATTCTGTTTTGGTTTGGGTCGTCTTTGGTTAAGGGTTTTGCTCTTGTCTTTGGTATCGGGGTTTTGGTTTCGATGATTTCCGCTTTGACCATCACCAGGACTTTCTTGATGGTTTTGCCGGATGTGAGTCATGAGCGCAGCAAGTTTTGGACTTTTTTATTCGGTAGTGGTTTTTCTAAATAATTCTTTATGTTTGCAATTCGTTATCGAAAAATATTTCTCGCCATCTCCGCGATTTTGGCTGTCATCAGTTTTTCCATTATTGCCTTTGTCGGCTTTAATCCCAGTATTGATTTTGCCGGTGGTTCTTTGACTGAAGTGGTATACAATCAGGTCCCGGATAAAGGCGAGATGGACGAGGCGGTGGAAGCGCTTGAGTTGGGCAATTTCTCCATTCAGGAAGCGGTTGGTGAATCCGGCCAAGATGGATTTTTGGTTCGCACTCGCGACCTGTCTGAAGACGAGCGAGTTTCACTGGAGGAAGCCATTGTTGGTTTGGGTGACGGTGGTGAGATTGCTCGCTTTACCTCTGTGGGGCCGGTGATGGGGCAGGAACTGATTGATAAGGCGATTTGGGCGATTGTAGGCGTGGAAATGATTATCGTTCTTTATATCGCTTTTGCCTTTGTAGGTATTGGCAAACCGGTTAGCTCTTGGGTTTATGGTTCAATCACTATTTTGATCTTGATATTTGACGTGGCGATTGCCGCTGCTCTGGTGAGTATTATGGGCTTGGTGTCTGGGGTGGAAGCGGATATTTTGTTTGTGATGTCGCTGCTGGCGGTCTTGGGTATCTCGGTCAACAACACCATTGTGATTTTTGACCGCGTACGTGAGAATCTAATTAGAAACCGCATCGAAAAACGCACCAAGCGTACCGAAGTCGGCATTGTGCGCGAGGAGATTGAATACACCTTGACCAAGCCTTTTGATGAAATTATTGGTATTTCAATCAGTCAAACTCTAGCTCGATCTATCAACACCTCTTTGACTCTTTTGTTTGCTTTAATCGCCTTGTATTTTGTGGGTGGTGAGGTGACAAAGATTTTTGCTCTCACTCTTATCACTGGCGTGACCGCTGGGACTTTTTCATCTATTTGTACCGCTAGTCCACTTTTGGCCACATACGCCAAATGGCAGTCTGAAAAGAAACAAACAGCCTAGGTTTATGATAATTGGAATTACAGGTACGGACGGTTCGGGCAAGGGTTCGGTGGTGTCTTATCTGGTATCTAAGTATGGTTTTGTCCATTATTCCAGCCGCGATTTGATTATGGAGGAAGTAAAAAAGTGCGGATTGGAGGCAAACAGAGCCAATGCCAGAATCGTGGGTAACGCCATGCGTAGAGAGGGTGGAGCCGATATCATAGTAAGGCGCGCGCTTGAAAAAATGGCCAAGGATAAGGCTGAAAATGCCGTGATTGAATCCATCCGCGCGGTAAAAGAGGCCGAGACTTTAAGACAAGCGGGTGGAATCCTTTTGGCTACCGACGCGCCGGCTGAAGTGAGATACAAACGCATTGTCGGCCGAGGTAGCGATACCGACAAAGTCTCCTTTGAAGATTTTTTAAAACATGAAGCTCTGGAAATGGACGACCCCGACCCCTGTGGTATGCAAAAAGCTAAAGTCATGAAAATGGCCGATTATACAATTGCCAACAACCAATCAATCTCAAAATTCCACGCAATCGTAGATGATTTGTTCACAAAAATTTCGGGCTGATTCCTGTGCTAATTAACACGGTAGTTTGATCTCAATAACCCCAACCCAACACCCTATTTGCTTCGCCCACCGCCCCAATATCCGCCCTCCGCAAATAGGGTGTTGGGTTGGGGGACAGATTCTGAATTAGTATAGAGAACCACCTTTTTTAAGGGTGGATTTTTGTCCCTACAAACGCCTCGTTGTGTAGATAGTTTTTTAAATATTCAAGGTGAGTGCCGTTTATTTGCGCTACTTCAATTCCCAAACGTTCAGCTTCTCTGGCAGCCACTGGATCAAAAGGAGAAGACAATCCCGGACTCCATTCCTCCGGAATTAGTTTTCTAAATTCGCTCCAGCTGATGTCTTCAATTTTCTTGGCTTCGGGGTTTGTATTTGGGTTGTCGGTATAGACGTAGTCGGTATTGGAAAGGTTTACAACCTTGCGTGCTCGCACGCGGTCGGCGATTTGGATAGCGCGTAGGTCGGTGGAAGCGCCAGGGCGATAGCCGGCAGCAATAACCAAGGCAACAGATTTTGGCACGTCAAATACTTCATCGGGATTGGTTACTATCATCGGGTGGGCCAAGTCGCGAAAAACGGTGCGTAGCAAATGGCCGTTTAAGCGAGTGGCGTGTAGCCCCAGCCAGTCTAGGTCTTCGCTGGTGAGAGTACTGACTATGCCGGCCGCATCTTGGTAGCGTCTGGCGGTTTTGCCGCCACCGGCAATGATAATAAAACGACGACCATTATTGGTCGTCTCAGAAATTATAAAATTTTTCAGTTTTGACAAAAAGTCTGTATCTATTTGATCGGGCACGATTAATGACCCGCCAACAGAAATTACAATGGTTTCTGAATTTGACATAATACTGTGCATTGTACCGACTTTTCCACGCCTTTCAACTCGCGCCCGTGCATAGGTGGGGTAAGGAGGGTTTTGAGGTATAACATACAATTTTACTCATTTTCTTTCATGATATCTTTAAACATCTCTGAAGCGTCGGTGTAGCTTTTGCCGTGCTTGAGCACCCGTGCTACTTCCTTGTCCCACTCAGCCTTTATCTGTTGTGGTGTACGAGAAGGTTTGATAAAAAGACATCAGCACATTGCCTGTAGACACTAACGCATCGAGACTTTCAAAGACAAATCAAGCGCTTTGGCAATTCGGCTGAGTGTTTGTAGGGAAGGGTTGCCTTCGCCGCGTTCCAGGCGAGAGATAACAGGCTGTTGACTACCGATAGCTTCAGCCAGCTGTGTTTGAGACCAGCCGCGCTTTAGGCGTTCGCTTATTATGGTTCTAACTACTTGGTACTCAGGTTCAAGCGTCTGATACTCGGCTTTAACGCTTGGATTTTTAAGGGCTTTTGTTTTGAATTGTTTAAAGGTAGTGGTCATAAATATTAATATAACTTATAAGTTATATTAACGCAAGTTGTTTTTCGCACTTAAAGCCCTGTTTAATTCTTTGGTCGGAGTCTTTTGTGTCTTCTTGATAAAAGCATGCAGAAGGTAGGCTTTATTTTTATGAAAACAATAAAATATTCTGATCTCCCTCTGTCCACGAATACGTAGTTCCAAAAGTCCACAATCCAGATATTTGCTGTGTGGCATACCTAAGTTACTTCCAAATTCTTCAAGAAGTTCGATGACTCTAATGATTTTGGCGATTTCTTTTTCAAGTAATGATTCAAAAAATACTTCAACTGAATCAAGAAGAATTATTTGCATTATAGCAAGTATAACAAAATTTATTTTTTGCGTTATTTAGTATTCACTAATATAAAATGACAAAAGCATTAGTTGGGCAACTACGTCAATAAAGAGGATTTTCGCTAAGGTTAAAACCAAGATGAATGGCAAATAAAAAATTCTATAAAAGCCACCAAAGTTCTAGCTTGTAAAGATTGACACTTATCAAGAATCGGGTGCTTGACATGTTTTTAAATACGTGTATATTAGTGACAGTTTCGTTTGGAGCGGGGATTGAAAAGGTGACGAAAGTCACCAAGCAATTCTACCGGTCCCCGCTATCAAGCGGGGCCACCAGTAGGTGGATGTGCAATTCTGCACACCCCACCGTTCTATTTTTTGTTTTTTTAAATTTTTTAAGGAGCTCAAAATGAGCAAAATTATTTCTTCTGTAGTAATTTTTTCTTTCGTTTTTTCCACCAGTGTTTTTGCTGGTGGATGGGGAGGGTATCAGGTGCCTCAGGCACCAAATCTGAATCTCTCCGGTTTCGGGGGGTTCGCCCTAAATGGGGCGGCCTCATCCGAGGCCTTTGGAGTGGGTAACGTGAAGAACGTTACTCAAAATTTCTCCATGTCCGAAGGGACGGGGGAGATGGGTGTAAATGCCCACAGGACCGTCTTTGGTCCAGGCAGCCCTTGCCAGGGCACCTGCGACCAAAACCAGACCTCGGTCGGGTTCATGACCAACCAGAAGATTTCTTCTGGTGGAATGAACCAGACCGAAAGCAACAATGGTTATGGCGCCTCCAGCGCCTTTAGCCAAGGTTCAAGCTCATTCGATTTTGCCGCAACCCTAAAAGGGTTCGGCAACTAAATTTTTCGGCGGCATCTTCCAAGGTGTCGCCACTCACCAACCAGCCATAGCAATATGGCTGGTTTTTCTTTTGCCCTTGATTTTTATTCAAAATATGGTACTCTACGGAAGATTTACTTTAAGTAGATATCTTTTTTAACTTTTTTAAGGAGAAAAAAGATGAAGTTCTTTAGAGTTCTTTTTCTTTTTAGTTTTTTTTCAACAGCCACTTTGGCTGGTGGTGGTAAGCTTATCCACTCGCCAACCAGCCTGTTGGCTGAAAGGCCACCAATTGAGGCGCCACCGCCTCAGGTGATTCAGGTCATTATCCAGGATAGATGTGTAGGTAGTGTTGTTTACTACCATACTCCTGGTGTGACCACGGGGGGGGGTGTCGGTGGTGGTGCAGCTTCTTCCGCAGCCGCAAGCGGTGGGATAGCAGCTACTTCAGCCGCGTCAGCTACAGGCGGTAGCGTTATCGGCGGCGGTTTTGTCGGCACCACTGGGCAGGTTTTCCCTGTAGTTACAAGTTGTCTCAGAAAAGGAGGAAAAAATGAATAAGAAAATGTTGCTTGGTATCATGTTGCTGGGTATTCTATTGTTGTCGGGTTGTACGACTATGGGAACGTTAGAGAGACCCATAACAGAAAGTTTCATCGAGCGAGCCGACGGTAGTATCGTTGGCCATGCTAGGTTCAAAAATACAATAGACAATATTGTAGGTATAACAACTTATTATCGACGCGAGGGAGAAAATCTTGTTGTCGATAAAGAAGTTGACCCAACTACTACCCCAACAGTTGCTGGGCAGGCTACTGTTGGAGCGATTACAGCATTTGCTGGGTCTGCTCCTATGGCGGCAGGTATCGCTTCTGGACAAGCTGCAGCAGCTAGTGCTGCAAAAAGCGTGTCCAGGATACACGCGGGCGTAGCCCGCGAGGGTATCGAGGCGTCGAAGCACGCCGCCCCGAGCACAATATTTAATATAAGTCCGACGGCCTTCTCGGGCTCTGAGTCGGCAGCAAATATTGACAACGCCATGGATCTACTCATCCATGGTGGCGGCAGATTGCCGGGGGTGTTCGCCAAGTGAATTTTCCTCCTAGGATTCTGTATATAGTTTGCTAGGAGGAAAAGTAGATGATTGTGGACAGGTTTTTATAACCTGTCCATTTTTTTTTGCCACAGTATTGCATTTTTGTAAAATGTATGTTATTGTCCGCGGTGGACAAGTTTTGACTTGTTAGCACTTTTCAATTTTTTTAAAAGGAGAACTTCTATGAAGAAGTTTTTAGTGTCTTTAGTTTTAGTAGCTTTTTCCTCCCTTGCTTTTGCGACTACGGTCGCAGAAGTAAGGGTTTTTCAACAGTCAACCTCTGGTTCAGGTTGGCCAGAGTTTTTGGCCGAGCTGGAAAAAGGAGGATTTTTGGAGGAAAAGGACGGCAAGAAGGTTTTGTCAACAGCTGTGATTGGCTATATAGCCAATCAATATGCTGTTGATAATGGCCACTTGTCCTTGGTCTCGGAGCAGTATCGAGAGACCAAGCTCTACGTAAAGGCCTTCTTGGCCTACAACAGCTTGGATGAATTCATCGAACTTGATGAATTCAGGCGGCGCGCTCAAGCGGAAGGGTTTTTTCTTCCGATTGAGCACGAGTGGCTAGCAGCGCAACAGGCTGCGCCAGCTACTCCTAACTCCTCTGTCACTGCTGAGGCTGAGGTTTCACCTCAGGTCTCAGCAGCGGCAGCCATACCCACAACCGAGCAAGACAGCTTTCTCACCAACGAGGTCGTAGACCGAGTTGGAGATAAGCTGGCCAGACTCGGCAGCACCCAAGCAAGGGTGGAATCCTTGCAAAGGGAATTGGAGGTCCTGAAAAGGGCCGCCAGTGCTGCCAACGCGCGGGCGGACATCGCTGCCGCCAACTCTCGTAGGATTAAGGAGTTAGAGGACACGCTTAATGCGCTGTCCTTTAGGCTGGCGGAAATGTCTGGCCACCAGGTCGAGACAGCTAAGAGCCACGTAAAAGTGGTGAAAGCTGTTGAAGCTTTGGAAGCCGTTGTTGACAAACAGGATCAGAAGATGATTCTGTTGAGACAAGGGCTTGGGGCCAAGTTGGAAGAGGTAATCATTTCTTCCAACTGGTCGCAGTCCCAAATCGGGGAACTGTGGGCCGCTGTTGGAGGGGCTGTGCCTCAGCAAGCCTTTGCCGGATTGTCGGCCAAAGTGAGCAACCTGTTGTATGGGTTGGTCGCCGTGGCTGCGATCATGTTGGTCTTTATGGGATTATTTGCGAGGCATGTAAAAATGTCTCGCAAAAATAATCTTGAGCAGAACCATCGCATTGACCAAGTTGAAGATGACTTGGGTGATGTGGTGGCCGAGCTTCTTCCGGCAGAAGATCTTTCGGAGGAAGATCGGGGGAAAATCTCGAAAGAGAACCTATCAAAATTGATTCCTGGGGCTGTCGTCAGGATTTCGACGATGGTCGTTGATTCTGCTGGGATGATGCGCGTCAACATCGTCGTCGAAGTTGAGGACGACACTCACATGATTGTGAGGGGTATTCCTCGAGACGAGAAGGACAATGCGTGTGTGCGCAGGGTATCCAGAAATACGGATATCTTGCGCATGTTTTCAAAGGCCGTTAGGAAGAAGTACTACATTTCTTCTCTTCGAGCGGTGGCGTAGCACAGACACCAACCAGTGAGCTTGCTTGCTGGTTGGTCGTCAAAATAAAGTATGTTCTTCTTGCCCTCTACTTCCATTTTGATCTTCAAATCAAAATCTGACTAGAGCTGTGAGACCAAACTGCCATAAATTACCAATCAATTGCCTAGCCTAGAATTTTCTACTGCTTCGCCTTGATTCTGTATTTATCGTACTTTGGTAAAACATACCTGTTCTTTTTTGTATAATTGTATACAAAAACAAACCCACGCTTCGGCTGGGTTTTTGCTTTTTATAAAACATGTGGTATAGTTTGGGTTGATTGCTTTTTGATTTTAGTTTTAGGAGGATTTGCTGTGAAGAATTTTTGGAGGTTTTTAATTCCGGTAAGAAGTGGAATTATTTTTTATTTAGTGGGTTCGCTTTTGGTTTCCGGATGCGGGACGGTGGTGTTTAATAATGAGCATCATCGTGCGGATGGGGCGGTGCGTTTTGGGCCGGAGGTGAGGGCGACGAAGTCGCCCTCACCTCCGGCCCCACCTCCATTCGAAAAAGAGGTTTCCATCTCTCCAGTTGAAGAAGCCAAGTACGGCCGCTTCACTGTCTCCACCACCCCTGACGGACAGCATGTGATCTACGGCGGAGTTTTTAAACCGCCACTGTCCATGCCGCACCGCTCCAAGTTCCAGCACGTGATTTTTATAAATTACGTCACCAAGGAACTCACATACTATCGCAAGATAGAAGAGTGGGGATTTTACGAACCAGTGGTGGGGTACGCCGTGGTTACGCCACCACCAGCAGAACTCCCGCGCGAAGTCGTGCGCGGCCGGGTGACTAGGATTGACCTAGCGCCGACCTGGTGCCCAACGGCCAACATTCGCCGTGAATATCCCGATTTACCGAAGGGTTGTCTACCTTTTGGTCATCCAAAAAATGCCATGGGTGCGGTCAAGTTTGAAATTACTTGGCCGTACAAAAACTGGCAGCTGAATCGGATTCACGGAGCGGAAGGCTATCCGCGCGGCTCGTTTTGGGCAGAAAAAACTTTTGGTTGTACACGTTTACAAAACGATGCTATCAAAGACCTTGTCTCAGAAATGGGCGGCCCGGCAGCAGCCAAAGAAGGCGTAGAGGTCATCGCCTTTCGGTAGCAGTATCTGGCCCCTCACCCCACAACCAACTCACTGTTTGCGTAGGGCGGTTATTGGGGCGGTGGGCGAAGCAAACAGTGAGTTGGTTGTGGGGGGTCCACGAATCGACCAAAAATCCCAGCCGCTCTCATAATTTAAGAGCGGCTTTTTCTTTTTCACTTCAAACGCTTGCATATTTTCTTTACATCTGTATAATGCTCAGCACTGTTCATTGGAGGTAGGTTGAGTGCGGTTGCGTTTTTGCGATGTCACTTTGAAAGGCCAAAACTTCAAACGAGAACACCGTCATTTGACAATTAAATAGACATACATAATGCCCAACATTATGTATGACGTAAGCATAAAAATGAATGAATTTTTCATTTGTTCATTTAATGCATCAGCACAATTTTTAGGCAAAAGTTTTATGAATTCGTTCATTTATTCTTTTGTCTTATCCTTTAGGTAAAATAGTTTGTTTGAGCGCGGGAAAATAGTACAGTACCGCAACATGCTCGCAAACGCAGATGCACATAGACTTCGGTCTATAGTGCCCTGTCTTCAATTAGAGTTTGATCCTAGCTCAGGATGAATGCTGGCGGCGTGGATGAGGCATGCAAGTCGAATGGGTTTAGACCCATGGCAGACGAGGTAGGAACACGTAGGTACGTACCCAAGAGTCAGGGATAATCTGCCGAAAGGCAGGATAATACTTGATGGTCCCTTCGGGGTAAAGATTTATCGCTCTTGGAACGGCCTGCGGGCTATCAGCTTGTTGGTAAGGTAACGGCTTACCAAGGCTACGACGGCTAGGGGAGGTGAGAGCCTGACCCCCACCGATGGAACTGCGACACGGTCCATACTCCTACGGGAGGCTGCAGTCGAGAATCTTCCGCAATGGACGAAAGTCTGACGGAGCGACGCCGCGTGGTGGATGAAGTCCTTAGGGACGTAAACACCTTTTATGAGGGAGGAAGTTTATTGACGTTACCTCATGAATAAGGGGCTCCCAACTCTGTGCCAGCAGGAGCGGTAATACAGAGGCCCCAAGCATTATCCGGATTTACTGGGCGTAAAGGGTGCGTAGGCGGTTATATTAGTCAGATGTCAAATCCTGGGGCTCAACCCCAGGCTCGCATTTGAAACGGTATAACTAGAAGAAGTGAGAGGCAAGCAGAACTCACGGTGTAGGGGTGAAATCCGTTGATATCGTGGGGAATACCAAATGCGAAGGCAGCTTGCTGGCACTTTCTTGACGCTGAGGCACGAAAGCGTGGGTAGCGAATCGGATTAGATACCCGAGTAGTCCACGCCCTAAACGCTGTCTGTTGGCTATGGGGAGTATCGACCCTCTCCGTGGCGAAGCTAACGCGTTAAACAGACCGCCTGGGTAGTACGAGCGCAAGCTTAAAACTCAAAGGAATAGACGGGGGCTCGCACAAGCGGTGGATCATGTGGCTTAATTCGTCGATAAGCGAAGAACCTTACCAAGGCTAGAAACCATACTGCACGCTTAGGGAAACCTAAGAAGCCTTCGAGGGTGTATGGCAGGTGATGCATGGCCGTCGTCAGTTCGTGGCTTGAGCTGTTCCCTTAAGTGGGGAAACGAACGCAACCCT
>CAYNQD010000003.1:0-41021 GCA_964399295.1 uncultured Candidatus Saccharibacteria bacterium
GTCGTCAGTTCGTGGCTTGAGCTGTTCCCTTAAGTGGGGAAACGAACGCAACCCTCGTTGCCTGTTATAAGTGTCAGGCGAGACTGCTCCCTCACGGGAGAGGAAGGTGAGGATGACGCCAGGTCAGCATGTCCCTTGATGCCTTGGGCTGCACACGTGATACAATGGGTGGTACAACGGGACGCAATACAGCAATGTGGAGCAAATCCTTATAAAACCATCCTCAGTTCGGATTGAGGGCTGCAACTCGCCCTCATGAAGTCGGAATCGCTAGTAATCGCGGATCAGCAACGCCGCGGTGAATACGTTCCCGAGCCTTGTACTCACCGCCCGTCAAGTCAGGGGAGTCGGGAGTGCCCGAAGTCCCACCTAGAGTGGGCCGACGGTAAACTCGATAACAAGGACTAAGTCGTAACAAGGCACGGCTAGCGGAAGCTGGTCGTGGATTAATTCCAATTGGACACGTCGGATTATAGGGGTGACCCTATAACACACGGCTAATTGGTCGGTATTGTGTGTATCAATTGAGCACACAATGAGAGATGATACTCAATTCTCTGAAATGGTATCGGACTTTAGGGAGAGACCTAGACCAAAGGATAAGACAAAAGAGAACGTGAACTCTTTTGCAAAAATTGTTTGCATACGTAAAAGAAGAATAAACCAAAACTCCGCCAGCTAAGCTGGCGGTGTTTTGATTGGGAAATTGTTATTCCATAGTAATCTTGGAGTAATCCAATTCCAAAATCTTAAGGGCAGAGTCCTTTTTGGGCTACATAATCAGGACAGGTTTGGCTTTTGCTTTGCAGGCCGATTGATGTCGATAAGAGATTTATGATTCCCCAGAATATCAGAATAAACACAAAAGCAGATATGCTATATAGGGCGAGGTTTTTGGCTTTCTCGCGCCCGTCTTCGCTGGTGCTTTCAATAACAAAATATTTGACGACGTTGATGATGAAAAACAAAAAAGCGATACCGAGTAAAAACGGAATCAACACGTCGTTTGCAAATCCCATTACGCCGGAAGCTAAGGTGAAGATGGTCGCTGTTTGCGCTGAGGCGAAGTAGGGTATAAGAAAAATGGTAGCTAAGAATAAATATTGATATTTCATACTCGCCATTATAACCCAGATTAGGCACCAGCAGATTCCAAACCCACAGTTGACAATAGCCTAAATATGTGATAGTATTAAAGGAGAAAGTGCGCTATGTCGGCGTGCTAAAAATAGGAGATTTAAAAATGAAAAAAACGGCGGGTGATCGGTTAGGTTTTTGTTGTTTTTTTGCCGGCATAGTGCTGGCGGGTGGGGAGCCTGTAGAAACGGCCCCGCTCTGGGCAATTCTTTTGCAAGGCCTGGTAGGAATAGGCCTTGCTTGGACAGGGGTCGCCATCCTGCGGGATGGCGAATATAAATATAGGCGAAGTATTTCAGCGTTTCGTTACCGAGGAAGTCGGTAACGAAACGCTGGACGCTCAAGGACTCAAACTTTTCGTTTGGGTCTTTTTACTTTTTTTGACCATCACTTTCCAGCCCAAGCTCTTACATTTTTTTAGTTTTTCTGCTATAGTAGCGAGCACTTGAACAAAGTCACGATGGTCCTGTTTTTAGTGCGCGCTTAGCTCAGTTGGCTAGAGCATTCGACTGATACTCGAAAGGCCCTAGGTTCGAATCCTAGAGCGCGCACTAAGGACGGGATTTTCGTTTCATGGAGCTAATCAACAAAACCTCGCGGTATTCGCGAGGTTTTGTTTTTTGATAATATTGCGCTTTTTAGTTGTTGACTTCCATTTGGTCTTGATAAACTGTGTTTTCAAGATTTTGCAGTCTCTGATCAAAAGACAGGTTTGTACCTTGTAAATCTTTTACGACAGTCTGAAGATGGAAAGAAAGTATGGCCACAAAACCCGCGAAAGCAAGACATATTGTCCATGCAATCGGCTGGAAGTATTTGTAGTGTTCTATTTTTTTTGGTTGCATATGCTTTATTATAGCAAACCGCGCTTGTGTCAAAGGACTTTTCCACTTAATTTAAAAGGAACTGGAAGACGTTCTGAAAACCAAAAGTGGTGGCTGTTTGGAAAAAAGTGACTCCTAAAAATAGGGGTAGTATAAAATCTTTGATTTTGACGCCGATTATTCCCAGTGGTATCAAATAGACTTCATCCGGCAAAGGTATCAAAGCGGCAAAGCCAAAAACCATGTAAGGTAATAATTCTTTTCTTTCGGTATACAGGGCAAAAATTTTCTTCTGGATGTCCGGATAATGATTGACGGCAAATTTGTTGCCTAGGCGACCGATAAAATATGAAACGAAGTTGGCGAGCATAGTCCCGGTGACTGCTAGTATGATTACTGTCAATATGTGTATGCCGCCAGCGGTAAATATGGGGGTAAAAGTAGCGGCGGGAACCGGTAAAATCATGCTGATACCAATGGTAAAACTAATAATCAGGATACTAATATATCCAAACTGTTGCACTAGGGCTTGGGCGCTTTCACTATTGACTACGTGTTGGGTGAGATAGATGGAGACCAGTATCATCAAAGCGGCAACGCAAAGCAAAAGCGTAAAGTGAATTAAGCGTTTTATATTGCCGTGCTTAAGCATACCTAGACCTAGTTTATCACCATGTTGGTAAATATTGTAATTTTTGCGTATTATTATCGTATTATGCGATTTGCTGATTATTTTAAAGGAAAGCGGGTGACGGTGATGGGCCTTGGTCTTTTGGGGCGGGGAGTTGGTGATGTTCGTTATATTGCTGAGGCTGGGGCTAAGGCTGTGATTGTGACTGATTTGAAAACTGAAAGCGACTTGGCTACCTCAGTGGAGTCTTTGAGAGATTTGTCTAATGTTAGTTTTGTACTGGGAGGTCATAGCTTTGAGGATTTTGAAAATGTAGATTTGGTATTGGTGGCGGCTGGGGTACCGCTCCATTCGGAGTATTTGCGGCACGCCCGCGAAGCGGGCGTGCCTTTAATGCAAAGTGCCGCCCTTTTTGCTGAGATGGCACGCGTGCCAATCATCGGTGTGACTGGCACGCGTGGTAAAAGTACGGTGACGCATATGATTCATCATGTGTTGTCGGTGGTGACGGGCGAGAGGGTTTTGCTGGGCGGCAATGTCCGTGGGGTTTCCAATTTGCAATTATTGAATGATGTAACCGAAGATTCTCTGTGCGTGATGGAGCTGGACTCTTGGCAGTTACAGGGTTTTGGCTGGGCCGGTATCAGTCCGCAGATTGCCGTCTTTACCAACTTTATGGAAGACCATTTAAATTATTACACCAGTGGCGGCAAGACTAAAGCCGAGGCCATGGATTTGTATTTCAAAGACAAAGCACAAATCTTTTTGTACCAAGAGGAAGGCGGGGTCTTGGTGACAACACCGGAAGTATTTGCCCGCGCGCAAAAATTAAACAACACTTTAGGTTCAGAGGTCTTGCTGGCAGACGCTTCCATCTTGCCGGAGGATATGTTGCTTGCAATGCCCGGAGAACACAATCGTCTTAACGCCGCTTTGGCTTATTTGGCGCTTAAGGCGATTGGCTTGGAAGACGAGGAGATTTTTAGCGGACTGGCAACTTTTAAAGGTGTGGAAGGTCGGCTGCAGTATTTGGGTGCAACCGAGCAGGGGGTGGGAATTTATAACGACAACAACGCCACTACACCGCAGGCGACAGTGGCCGCACTTGAAGCTCTTGGTTCGGAAAGTAAAAATATCATTTTAATTGCCGGCGGTGCTGACAAAAATATCGCTCTGGAGGATTTGGTGGCTACTATCCATCAGTATTGCAAGTCCGTGATTCTGATTCCTGGCAATGGTACTGACCGTCTGGGGACACTCTTGACTGAACAGGAGATGGAGCCGATGCTGGTCGATAGTCTAAAGGAGGCGGTGGACAAGTCTCTGTCTTTGGCAACAACCGGCGACACGGTGCTATTTTCACCAGCCTTTGCTTCCTTTTCCCAGTACAAAAATGAGTATGAAAGGAATGATGGGTTTTTGAAATTGGTAAAAGAGTCTATATATTAAAAACACAAACACGAAAGCGTATTGACACTAGTGATACACTTTTGATACACTAAGTTTGTATGACAACTACAAAAAAAAGATTAAACATAACTCTTTCGCCAATTACGGAGAAGTTGGTAAAAAAACTAGCAATGCGTGATCAAGTACCAACTGCCACTAAAGTTGGACAATTATTGGAACAATCCTTAGAGCTGTTAGAAGATGAGGTTTTGACAAATCTGACAGAGAAACGTTTAGAGAAAATTGTTAAGAAAAAATTGTCGCATAAAGCTGTTTGGGGTGGTTAACTATGTATAGTATTTCTTATCATTCTGAAGTTGCAAACGACATTTCTGCTATTGGGTCAGGTGATAAAAAGAGAATTAAGGTCGCTATAGAATTTAAATTGATGATTGACCCTGTTCGTTTTGGTAAACCATTACAGCATTCATTAAGGGGTTTGCGAACCTTTCGTGTTGGTGATTATCGTGTAGTGTTTTTACTAATTAAAAATGAAATATTTGTAGTTATGATAGCTCATCGTTCGGTAGTGTACGATAAAGCAGTAAAACGTGTGTAGTAATGAAATATTAACAATCTATGTCTATAAATAATTTGCAGGGAAATATGCTTAATATAGATACCGTAAAAAGAATTCACTTTATCGGTATCGGCGGTATCGGTATGTCAGCTTTGGCGCGGTTGTTTTTGTATGAGGGCAAAGAAGTGTCTGGTAGCGATCGCTCTTCGTCGCAAATTACTGAGGCTTTGGCGTCTGAGGGGGCAAAAATTTTTGTACCGCAAACAAAGAGCAATATAACTGACGGTATTGATATGGTTATATATACCGAAGCCATGCCTTTAGATCAAGAGGAGATGGTGGCTGCCAAAGCTCTTGGTGTGCCGATGATGAATTATTTTTCCGCGCTCGCTTTGGTCGTCAATGATTATTACCTGATAGCGGTCGCTGGCACGCACGGCAAGACCACTACCACCGCCATGTTGACCGACGTGCTGGAAGCGGTTGATTTGGATCCGACTGCCATTATTGGCTCGTTGCGGGCTAAGACGGGGAGTAATTTTCGGGCGGGAAAGAGCAAATACGCGGTGGTGGAAGCTTGTGAGTATAAACGGGATTTTCTATATTTGCGACCGGAGATTTTGATAATTACAAATTTAGAGCTAGATCATGTTGATTATTACAAAGATTTGGCTGATGTGCAGGCGGCTTTTCGGGAATTGGCTCTGAAAGTGCCGGCTGAGGGTTTTATTATTACTGATACCAGTCAGGAAAATATCAAGCCGATTCTTGAAGGCGTTGTCGCGACTATTATTGACTATCGTCCGTTTATTAATATAAGTTTACCCTTGAAGCAGCCCGGGTTGCATAATCGTCTAAACGCGGCGGCGGCTTTAGCCGCCGCCGCGACTGTCGGTGTCGGTGAAGTGCCGGCAAAATCAGCTTTAGCTGATTTTGCCGGCACTTGGCGCCGTTTTGAATACAAGGGTAGTTTTGCTAATGAATCGGGAGAGACAAAAGTCTACGATGATTATGCTCATCATCCGGCGGAAATTAAAGCTACTATTGAAGGAGCGCGGGAACTTTTTAAAGACGGATATTTGACAGTGGTTTTTCAATCACACACCTACACCCGCACTCACGAACTATTTGATAACTTCGCTCGCGCGCTGGCCAAGGCCGATGAGGTGATTTTGTTGCCTATCTACGCGGCACGTGAAGAAAATATTTCAGGAGTCTCAAGCGAAAAGCTGGCGCTGGCGATAAAAGAAATGGGAGCGGAAGCAAAAGTATTTCAGACACCGGAAGAAGTGGTGGCTTATATAAAAAATAACACACGCTCAAGTGAGGTGGTTGTAACTATGGGTGCGGGGGATATGACGACGCTGGTGGCCACGGGATTAGTGCAAGATTTGAAAAATATCTGATGTTTATGGTATCATGAGTTTTTAGAGGCTCTTGATACAATTGTCGTAAATTTTATTTTAAAAGGAGGGTTCTTGATGGAAAAAAATCTTTGCCTCCGTTCCTCTATGAAGGAGATCACATAAAAAACGGCAGTAAGATTTTTTTTATAAAAAATCTTACTGCCGTTTGTTACTTTGGCGGAATGATGTTAAGTTTTAAGGGAAATAAATTTATTTATGATAGGAACATTATCGGTCGTGGCTACGCCCATTGGAAATTTGGAGGATATTACTTTGCGGGCGCTTAGAATCTTAAAAGAAGCGGATTATATTTTGTGCGAGGATACGCGGGTGACGGGAAAATTGCTGGCGCACTACGGAATCAAAAATCAGCTCAAGCGCTATGACGCTCATGCTAGTGAGAAGGTTCATGAAGAAATTTTAGCCGATTTAAGCGCTGGGAAGACAGTGGCTTTGGTGTCGGACGCGGGAACGCCGGCAATCAGCGACCCGGGGGTGTTTTTGGTGGCGCGCGCCCGCGAAGCGGGCGCGCGGCTTGAAGCCATTCCCGGCCCGTCGGCTCTTACGGCTGCTTTTTCCATCGCTGGTATTGCCGGTAATCAGTTTACTTTTTTGGGGTTTGTGCCGCACAAGAAGGGGCGCGAGACTTTTTTCAAAAGTCTCGCGCCCCTTCCGCAGCCAACCATCTTTTTTGAATCCACTCATCGCATAATAAAGACCTTGGAAGCGCTAGAAAAATTCCTACCTGAAGCCAAAATCAAGCTTGGACGCGAACTAACCAAAATTCATGAAGAAATTTTGGCCGGTTCGCCGAGCGAGCTTTTAGATATTTTAAAGACCCAGCCGGTCAAACAGAAAGGAGAATTTGTAGTAATCGTGTCTTCAGGGTAAAATGGGCCGATGTCAAAAGAAACCTTGGTATTTATAATTGGAATTTTTTTAACAGTCTTACCGTTTTTGGGAATACCGGAAATTTGGAAACAGTACACAGTATCAGCTATTGGCGCTATTTTGGTGGTTGTCGGCTACATGCTTAGACGGGCGTTGTATTTGTCCAGAATTGATTGGGGTAATGGCGAGAGAGGGACCGATTCCTTTGTGGAGACAACTCAGCCTCTTTTTGAGGAGCGTGGGTTAAAATAGTCTCATGACCAAATATCTAGGTTTATTCCTAATTATTCTTGTCACCGGCTTGGCGGTTTTTAGTTATGCTTATATTCCTAAAGCGGAATTGGTTTATGAAATCGCTTCTTCCGCTGAAACCGATGATTCTGTTTCTGATAATCTTGAAGAATTACCGGTAGTTGATACCAGACCAACGGTAGAGCATATTCCTTTGCCACCGCAGGTCAAAGCTATTTACATGACTTCCTGTGTGGCCGGTACGCCGAGTTTTCGGGAACGACTGGTCAATTTAATAAAAGAAACGGAAATCAATAGCGTGGTCATTGATATCAAAGATTATTCCGGTACTATTTCTTTCAAACCTGAGAGTGCCAATTGGCTGCCGGCTTGGGAGAATTCTCGTTGCGGCGCTCGGGACATGCGTGATTTTATACGGTTTTTGCATGAGCAGGAGATATTTGTGATTGGCAGGATTACTATTTTTCAAGACCCTTTCCACGCTGAGCGTTTTCCACATCTGGCGGTGAAGCGCCTAGATGGCCAGACTGTTTGGCATGATGGCAAAGGATTGTCATTTATTGATGTGGCGGCGCGCGAGTATTGGGATCATATCATTGAATTATCAATAGAATCTTATAATCTTGGTTTTGATGAATTGAATTTTGATTATGTACGCTATCCTAGCGATGGCAACATGCGCGATATTTATTTTCCGCATACGGCCGGTTCGGAGTGGCCAAATGACAAGCCGGCCAACCTGGAAGCATTTTTTTCTTACTTAGAGAAAGCGCTTGACGACGAAACCAAATTTGCCGCTTATCGGCACAACAACACCGGCCGTGCGTCTTCCACGCCCTGGACTTCCGTGGATTTGTTTGGCATGACGACAACTAATCACGACGATCTTTCCATTGGCCAGGTGCAGGAAAGAGCCGCTCCTTATTTTGATTTCGTGGCGCCGATGGTTTATCCGTCGCATTATCCTTACGATTATCTTGGTCTTGGCAATCCCAATCATCATCCCTATAAAATTGTCCACCACGCCATGTCGTCGGGAGTGGCGAGAATGAAAGCCGAAACTACTTCGGTGCCAGGCTTCTTGCATGAGCGCATCGGTACTTCCACTCCGCCAGTATACAAAAAGCTGGTTTATAACGGCGATCGTTTGCGAACCTGGATTCAGGATTTTGATTATGGCGGCAATTACGACGTTGAGGAAGTGCGTGCTCAGATTCAGGCTAGCTATGACGCTGGGGTGATGAGTTTTATGATTTGGGCACCTTCAAATATTTATACCAAAGGCGCATTAAAAGCTCCTGGTACTTATGAGGTGTCGTCTAGTTCAGTACCGGATGCGCCATAGCTTGGCTGTGGTTAAAAGTCTAAAATATTGATAGTCCTACTGTATTATATGGGCTATGATAGACGAATCACAGAAACGTCGATTTTATGCCGTGCGACATGAAGACGATATACCAGATACAGCCAAGGGGTTTTTAATTCCGCCGGTCAAGAAAGGATACAGAAGCCGCAAAAACACCAATTACCTTTCGTTGTCCCTACTGCCTTTGATGGTGCTTTTTTTGCTGTTTGGGGTGGGAATGGTGGGGGTGCAGGTCTTGGCTTCCATGAATATGGCTGCAGTGACTCAAATATCCATCGTCAATCCTTACACGGCGGAAGTTAAGCCTTTTAGTTATGGGGTGCAGTTGTCTTTGACGGAATCAAATTTTTTCACAGAAACCAGAGAGGCTTTTATTGAAAAAGAGCTAACTTTTTTGGAGGCTGATTTGTCTAATATGCAGTTGCGGTACTTTGAAGAAGGGGTTTTAGTAGAAAGTGTCACCATTGAGTCCAAAGCCAAAATGGGTTCGCGCTGCCAAGTGCCGGCTGGACTTTATAAAGTAGAGTCAAAAAAGGAAAACTATTTTTCCGGTATTGGGCAAGTTTATCAGCCTTGGAGCATAGGTTTTCAAAGTAATTTTTATATTCATGGCTGGTCGAATTATGGCAATCAAAGTCTGGTACCGGAGGAGTTTGATGGCGATTGTATCAGGCTAAATAATGACGATGCGAAAAATATTTTTAAAAAAGTAAAAATCAACACGCCGGTCTTGGTGCATGAGGTTGACTTCGGCGTGCAGCCGTTTTTGTATGAAGCAAAAATACCGGAGATGGAAGCTTTGCATTATTTGGTGGCAGACATTGAGAGTGATACGGTTTTGGCTTCAAGCGATATCAACGTGGTTTTGCCAATTGCTTCCATTACCAAATTGATGACCGCTCTGGTAGCGGCTGAACATATAAATCTGGATAAAAATGTCAGTGTCACTAACTCGACTTTTGTGCAATCATTGGTTCCGAGATTGGAGGGAATGAATCAAGTTTCCATGTACAGCCTTTTGCAGCTGCTGCTTATTGAATCGTCCAACGAGGCGGCGGAGGTGATTGCTTTGCAATTGGGGCGGGAGAAATTCATTGAACTGATGAATGAAAAAGCTAAAACTATCGGAATGAACGACACGCGGTTTGTTGATCCTTCAGGTCTGGGGGCTGAAAATGTTTCTTCCCCCAGTGATCTTTTGCGTCTGATGAAATATATCTACTCCAATCGAAAATTTATTCTGGAGTTGACTGCCAACCAAAAACTGCCAACCTCTTACGTCAGTGGAGAATTTGGTGAGTTGGCAAATTTTAATAAAATTGAAGGTCTGGGAAATTTTATCGGCGGTAAAGTGGGTGAAACCAACGCTGCCAAACAAACTTCCGTTTCTTTGCATCGTTTATCTGTCAAAAATACTGAAAGGATTATCGCCGTTATTCTTTTGGGTTCGGAAAATCGCAATCAGGATGTAACAGAACTTTTGCGTTACGCGGAAGAACGTTTTGGGAGTTAGTTTGTTATACTAACCAATATGAGTTTTGATCCAGAGAAAATTACTTTTTTTGCCAAGACAGATGCTCGTGGTCAGCAGATGCCTTTTGGTATCAAAGCCAAAGATCGGCAACGCCATATGTACGTGGTGGGAAAGACGGGGATGGGGAAGTCTACCTTGCTGGAAAACATGGCCGCTCAAGATATTAAAAATGGCGAGGGCATGGCTTTTATTGATCCGCATGGTTCGGCGGCTCAGACTTTGCTTGAGTACGTGCCTGAGCATCGAGTGAATGATGTGATATATTTCGCGCCTTTTGACATGGCCAATCCCATCTCTTTTAACGTAATGGAGGACGTGGGGATTGATAAGCGGCATTTGGTGGTGTCTGGCCTCATGTCTACTTTTAAGAAAATCTGGGTGGATGCTTGGAGTGCCAGAATGGAGTACATTCTTACCAACGCTCTTTTGGCTTTGATTGAATATCCCGATACGACTTTGCTTTCGGTTAATCGTTTATTTTCAGACAAAGCTTATCGCAATCAGGTGGTAAATTACATCAAAGACCCGGCGGTAAAAGCTTTTTGGACAGAAGAATTTGCCAATTACACCGACCGTTTCGCGGCCGAAGCGCTGCCGGCTATTCAGAATAAAATCGGCCAGTTTACCGGTAATCCTCTAATTAGAAATATCATCGGTCAGCCTCATTCCAGTTTTGATATTAGAAAAATTATGGATGAGAAGAAAATTCTCATTATGAATCTGTCCAAAGGTTTGGTGGGGGAAACCAACGCCAATCTGCTTGGCTCAATGCTCACCACGCGCATATATTTGGCGGCCATGAGTCGGGCTGATTTGCCGCTGGAACAAATGCGCAATATGCCCAATTTCTATTTTTATGTGGACGAGTTTCAGTCTTTTGCCAATGCCACGTTTGCCAATATTTTATCGGAAGCTAGAAAATATCACTTAAATTTGATTATTGCTCACCAATACATAGAGCAGATGGAGGAGGATGTTCGCAATGCCGTCTTTGGTAACGTGGGAACGACAATCGCTTTTCGAGTTGGTCCTTTTGACGCTGAGGTTTTGGAAACCGTCTTTTCTCCGCGTTTTGTGGCGACTGATTTGGTGAATCTTGGTTTCGCGCAAATTTATCTTACCCTGATGATCGACGGTATCGGTTCGCAGCCTTTTTCAGCCGTGACTTTGCCACCAATCGAAAGGCCACATGTCTCTTGTCGAGATATGGTGATAGCGGCCAGCAAGAGGAACTATACCAAGGAACGAAGCGAAGTCGAAGTGATAATAAATAACCTGCATACTCCGGTAAAGGTTGAGCCGCCAATAAAGAAAAGCCACACTCCACCCGATTACAAGACCAAGACTGAACATCAAGTAGAAAAAAAAGCTGAAGCCAAACCAGAAGCCAAGACGGAGACCAGCTACGCTAAAATCCCACCTAAAACTTTTGAAAAAAGCAATAAAATAAATAATTTTTCCAAGACGACCAAGGATTACAAAAAGCCTAAAAGTGAAGACGAACCGGTAGAGGCAAAGCCCAAAAATCCTTTATCAGAACTTCGCAATATCTTGAGCGAGATTAGCAAGACTAACGATACAAAAAATCCGGATAATAGGGTTAATAAAAATAAAACTGAAAATAAAAAAGCCGGCGGGGATGATTTGCGCTCGGCGCTGAGTGTCTTGATAAAAAATCCACCAAATGCGGAAAGGCCTGATGATTCCAGTCGTGAAAGTCGGAGTCATTTTGTGAAAGGAGCAAAAAAAACGCCATCAGTGGCTGAGCCGGCTTTGGCTATTGATAATGAAAAAATCCAAGTGGATAAAAGAATAGCCGATCGCAATGAACTGGAGAAATTACTGATGGAAGTGGAGACTGTCTTTGGTGAATTGGAGGAATTGGAGAGAACAAAAGTAATCAAAGTGTCACCAAAAACTCCAGACAAATCAAAGGATGCTGAAGGCGGCCATTTGAGTCATCTTGATTCTTTGTCTGGACAGCCGTTTACTCCCAAATTTAAACATCTAAAAGCGAACAAAAATAATAAAGAGGACGCCAATCCATTATCGGTTAAAAAAATAGAGAAAAAATTGCGACAGCCGCGCAAAGAGCGTTCCCCGTTTGCTTCTTAATAAACGATTATGCGATTTGTTTTTGTACTTCTCTTGCTGTTTTTGCCAATCAGTTTAAAAGCGGCCATCATAATAAATGAAGTCGCTTGGATGGGTGGGCCAAATTCTGCCAATCATGAATGGGTGGAGTTGTATAATTCCGGCGCGGAGGGAATTGATGTTGGCGACTGGACTTTGACGGACGGGGCTAATTTGAATATAAATTTTGCGTCCAATAATCTTACCGGCGACAGTGTCATCGCTCCATACTCGTACGCGGTTTTGGAGCGTTCCAGTGATGACTCAGCTCCCAGCTCTGCTTTTTTGATTTATACCGGCGCTTTGGTAAATACGGGAGCAACTTTAACTTTAAAAAATTCTTCCGGCCAGATAATGGATCAGGTAGCGGGCGGGGAAAATTGGCAGAGCATCGGCGGAGATAATACTTCAAAAGAAACCGCTCAGTACACAGTGTCCGGCTGGGTGACCGATATTGCTACCCCTGGTAAAGCCAATCGCTCCGGACGAGTGGAGGTGTCGGCGGCTACTACAGCTTCTAAAAGTTCCAATTCATCTGTTGGACAGGTTTCGACTACAGTAGAAAAACCGCGGAGTGTGAGCTTGGTCAATGCCAATAGCGAGCTCAGGCTTAGTCTGGACATGGTTGACGTAGCTTATGTCAACCAAACCGTGCCGTTTAAAATTTCTGCTAGTGGTGTAGGTGAGGTGATAAACAGCTCTTTGGTTTATACTTGGAATTTTGGCGATTCTTATTCACTTTCCGGCAAGGAAGTGGAACACCACTATTCTTATCCTGGGACTTATGTCGTGACGGTCAATGCTGCTTTTGCTCGGCATAATGAAACTCTGAGAAAAGAAATTACCGTCCTGCCAATTACTTTTTCGATTACCAAAAATGAAGCTGGAGACATTCAAATTCACAATGACTATCTTTACGATATTGATATTTCCGGCTTTGCCGTGAAAGGATTGAATGAAGTAATTTTTCCGCCCCGGACGATAATTTTACCCAGAGGCACAATTACCATCGCCAAAAGCCGATTAAAAATCGCGGAGGGTAATCTGGTGGCTTTGTATGACACTAAGAGAAATTTGGTAGCTTCTACTTTTGGAAAAATAATACCAACCGCGGCGGCGGATGTCGGCCTAGCCACCGAGAGTAATAATACAGATGATGCCCTATCGGTATTACGTCCAGAAAACTTCGTCCAAACTTATCCGCCTGAAAATCAAGCCTTTAGTTTTTTGGCGCCGACTGAAGATGAGGACTTTGGTGATGACTTGGTAATGGTGGCCGAGGACGAAGCAGCTTTTGATGAAGGGAATGAATCTGGTTTTAAACCAATGGCGGAAAACTGGCCGTATTTGGCTTTTATTGGGTTGCTTTCCTTGGCTCTGGTTGGTATTTATTTTGGTAAGAAATAGGAAATGATTTTTTAGTTTTCATGCTAATATGAACACCATTAAAATATGAAAAAGAAACGTTTAGTGGTGGTTGGCGGCGGTACGGGCACTCATACCGTTTTGCGCGGTTTGCGCGCGCATGCCGATTGGCTAGACATAACCGCTGTTGTGAGCATGGCTGATTCCGGTGGGTCGACCGGCAAGCTTAGAGATGAGTTTGGCCAATTGCCGGTTGGCGATGTGAGAAACGCCCTGACGGCTCTGGCGGCGGACGGTGATGAATATGATAAGTTGCTCAGAAAATTATTTTCTTATCGTTTTGACAAAGGGGACGGCCTGTCTGGACATACTTTTGGCAACCTTCTTCTGACTGCCTTGACCGATATTTTAGGTAGCGAACTCGAAGCTATCGAGGCAACTTCAAGAATTTTGCGTGTGGTGGGCCGAGTGTTGCCGGTAACGACAGATAACGTGCATTTGGTTGCTAAATATGAAGATGGCACGATTTTAGTGGGTGAACATGATATTGATATTTTAAAGAGCGATCCGCCAGACTTACGAATTGTTGATTTGGCCCTCCTTCCCAAAGCCAAATTATCAGACTTGGCTCAAGAGGCGCTTCTGCAAGCTGATTTGATAGTGCTGGGGCCGGGAGACTTGTATACGAGCGTGTTGGTCAATTGCGTGGTTGAAGGCTTTAAGGAAGCTTTGATGACCAGTCGTGCTAAGAAAGTTTATGTTTGTAATCTGATGTCAAAGCAAGGACAGACAGTGGGTATGAACGCAAAAGAGCATATAGATGAGATTATTAAATACAACGGCAATATTTTGGATATTGCGATAGTAAACGACACCGCCTTTTCAAAGGAATTATTAAGCAGATACGCAGAGGAAGGTGATTCTCCAATTTTAAATAATTGCACGACAGGTGATTACAAAATTTACGCTGAATCATTGGTTTCAGAAGAAGTGATAAATACAATTAAAGGCGATACGTTAAAACGCAGTCTGATTAGGCATGACCCGACCAAGCTGGCTGACATTTTAATTAAAATAATACGAAATTAGTTTTAGACAACTCTTGATAAGGCGATAAATTATTGGCCTTTACCTTGTATACTAATAAGGCAATGGCAAGAAAAGATCTTTCAGGCACTGACGCTTCAGAATTTGAGCGGCACAGTCTCGACTATATTCTGGAAAAAGAAAAACGCGCCAAAGACGACACGCGTTATGTTTCTGTAGAAGAAGCTATCAATGACGAAGCTGTCTATGAGGTCAAATCAAACCGTGATGAAACTCGGGTTTTGTTTATTTCTCAAGATGAGTCTTTGTTGAATCCTACCCGCCAAACTCTCGACGGGTATACGGACATTTCTGATTTGTTTGATGAAGTCCATATCTTGATTTTACGGCAAGGCATTAAGCCAAAAAATCCGGTTTTGAGAGTGGCTAAAAATGTCTGGATTTATACGGCCAGCGATAAGGATTGGTGGCACATTCCTTGGTCGGGGCAGGACTTGGTTGAGGAGCAGTTGGTTTTTGCGGAAGGTTTTCGTCCGGATTTGATTGTGGCTCGCGATCCTTTTGAAAGCGCGTTTTTGGCTAATCGGCTGGGCAAAAAATACAATCGTCCGGTACAAATTCACGTTCTGGAAGATTATTCAAAACTTTCATTTTTGATGAAAAACAAACACAATAGGTGGCGCAAATTTTTGCCTGGTTACACCATTTCCAAAGTTGACAGTGTTCGTACCAGTACCAAAATAATTCATGACTTCATTCAAAAGAAATTTTCGGTGAAAGACCTTGAAATATTGCCGCGTTTTAATAATTATGAGGCTTTGATTTCCATGTCACCAACCCTTGATTTGCGGGAGAAGTACAAGCCTTTAGTTTTTATCATGCTGTATATTGGTCGCTTGGATTATGGAAGTGCCGCTTATCGGGCGATTGATGCCGGTAGGTTTGGTCTGCGTAATCCTCATATTGGCTTGATTATGATTGGCGAAGGTCCAGCCAGAAGGGAACTGGAAGAAAGAGCAAAAATTTTTGGAATCAAGGAACAAGTTATTTTTGAAACTAAAGTCAAAGATATTGTCCCTTATTTAAAATCGGCTACGGTTTTGGTGGTGCCTGATACTGATTGCGATAGCGAGGAGGTGGCTTTGCAGGGCGCGGCGGCCGGTATTCCCATGATTTTGGCTCGCACTCCCGCTCGGGAAGATATCTTCATGGACGGCGAATCAGCTTTGATTTGCGAGCCTGACAACACGGACGATTTCAGTCTAAAATTAAATATCCTGATGAACGATGTTCCGTTGCGTCGTCATATGACGGAGTCGGCCCAAAATATGATTATTGAAAAATTTCATGACGATCCGGAAAAGTATTTAAAGGCTTACCGTGAAAGCATAGAAAAAGTTTTTTTCGTTGACGACAAGGTCAAAAACTAGAAATAAAAAAGATAAAATTCACAACCACATCCTACCCGCTAACTTTTTTCCAAATCCGCGCGGCTGATTTGTGAACGGTATTGAAAACCCATTCATTTCTCGAGACGAGGTATTCCCCGAAAATCCTAAGAAAATAAAGCCAAAACCAAGGATTCTGCCAATAATAGCGGATATTTTTAATTAAGTGAGGTAGGAGGTTGGTGGTATATTGGCGGATTTTTTTATATCTTTCTTTGCGGTCTATATGATAAGTGTAAAGAGCTTCCTCTACGACATCAAAGCAAAACCCTTTTCTCATTAAGGTTAAGAATAGAATGAAATCTTCAGGGCGGCCTATGGGCGGGTATTTATATTCCAGAAAAATATTTCGTCGTACCATTAGCGAAGCATGTAACAGCAGACTTTTAACAAAGAAATATTTTTTTATATTTTGAAAATGTTCACGTCTTTGAATAATTGTTCTTTCGCTACCATCTTCAAAAATCTCTTGCCAGCCGGTAAAGAGTAGGTCGGTGTCGGGATATTTTTCTAAATGCTCTATCTGCTTTTTGAAACGGTCAAGATTTGAAATGTCGCCAATATCCATGCGGGCCAAAAATTCTCCAGTTGCTACGGCCACGGCTTTATTTAATGAAGCCCCGAGGCCGATGTTTTTTTCGTTTAAGATAAATTTTATTTTTGGATTTTCGCCGGCGGTTTTTTCCAAAAAATCGCGCACCGCAAAATTACTTGGATCATCCAAAACCATTACCACTTCGTGGGGCGGATAGCTTTGCTCAAGCATGTTTTCAAGCGTCTTTTGTACCACTGATACCGGTTCTTTGTAAGCGGAAATTATGACGGAGATGGTGGGGGAAGTTGGTGTAGTCATGGGGTCTGGGGTTTATCAGAGAATAGAAACCTTTTTATTTTATACACTGGAGTGTAAGATAATAAATAACGCAACAAAGCAATCGGTACAAACTTTAGGGTTTCTGGCTGTTTAAATGTTTCGAGTAATTGTTGTTTGAGGTAGAACCGTGTTTTCTTGGGTACATAATTATTCATTAGCCCGTCTTCCAGATATCCTCCTATATGTACAATCTTATCAATGTATATGAAATCTCCTTTCTTGGCCAAGTCAAACCAAAACTGCCACTCAGACCGGTGTTTGCCGCGATTTCTTACATTATCGATAAAATCCCTCTTTATAAAATGCGTGGCATCACCTCTGAATTTTCTTCCAAAAAGACAGTCTTCCGTCCAATTGTACTTATCTTTCTTTACAATTTCCTTTGTTAATGAGTTATTATTTTCATCAACTTTTTTGAAAACAAACCAAGGCTGATTATTGTTATCAATAATTTTATAAACTTCTCCTAATATTTCTTTGTGTGACAGAAAATCGTCATCATCAAGAAAAGTAATCCACATTCCTTGAGCCTTATCCAAACCGACGTTTCTACAAAAAGGCGCTCCCTCATTTTTCTCATTTTTTAAATAAGTAATTCGTGGGTGATGTTGGTATTTTTTTATAAACTCTTTCGTTTCATTATTGGTGGAATCGTCAATAATTATCATTTCCCAGTCGCTAAAAGTTTGACCCAAAACCGACTCAATCGCTCGACCTAAAAGCTCAGGACGATTGTGGGTGGGGGTGATGATGGAAATTTTTGGGCTGGGCATTTTATTTACTAATCTTAGCTTTTAATCTTAGCATAAATTCAAACAAACCTAGCTTTTTTAGAAGCTGCGCACGCCATGATCCCCAGGAATAATTCCACCAGTGAATAGTATAGGTGTCGGCCGTGAGCATGGTTTGGGAAAATTTTTCGTTGAAAGGTAAGGGATAAAAAACCGGAGATGGGTAAATAGTTATGTCTTCGTAGGTTTGAAGTTCGTTTTCAACCTTGATGTATCTTTCTAAAACTCTGGTCATCAACACTGGAATGGATATATATTCTTCCAAATGGTCGTACTCGCTTAAAAGTTCTTTGATGAACCAGTGCTGGCTTTTGGCGCCGATGATGCTGGCATTGGCGTGAGTCTTGGACTCCATGCCCACAAATAAATCATGTTCTAAAAATTTATCCAGGGGCTTCAAGACCTCCATGTCGGTATCAAGATAAATTCCGCCTTGGTCGTAGAGTATTTTCAGTCTGGCAAAATCAGAAAGAAAAGCCCACTTTTTTTCAGCAAAGGCTTTCTGGGTAAAAGAGTGTTGTTGGACATCAAAGTTTGTTTCATTCCATTTTATGATTTCGTATTCCGGCAAGTATTTTTCCCAGCTGGCTTGGCAGCGTTTTTCCAAGTCATTAAAAGGGTTGTTGCCAAACCAAATGTAGTGGACTTTTTGGGGTATTTTGGACATAGGTAAATAGTAGCATAACATGAAACTGTAATGTTTTAATCCGTATAAAATGCTATTATTTGTTTCATTTACATAATAATTTATGGACACGGTCGATAAAATCATTGATGACATCAAAAAAAACTTTCAGGTGAAACAGGTAAGTGGTACGACCGACTTTTTTGATGGTGGCGACGTGGATTTTTTTGTGCCTAAGGGCTTTTCTTATAAAATTGCTGATTTTTTGCAAAAAAACGGGTTTGTTGTTTCTACCAGATATGGCAAGGGCGTGTATGCTAGGAAGTTTATTGATGAAAAATTATATCATCTGGATTTTGCGGAAGAACCACTGCCTTTTTATTTTTTTTCAGATATTCAATCGACAGAAAAATTTTTTGAAGATATGTGGGCGGATAGGGATTTGGAAAAATTTTTCCGGTATATTTTGCAGATGCGAAATTATAAGCAAAAATTTACCTTGCATATAAATAAAAATTTTGAGAAATATGGAAAGTATCTGTCGGACACAACCTACACCACCAAACCTTTATTTAAAAATAATATTTCCGTTGAGGATGTGGTTGGGGTGATGCAAAAAAACCCACTGTCTTTTTTTAGAGCTTTTTCTTTTTCTCGTTTACTCAGACTGTTTAAGGAATTTGCGGCTTTTCATTGGCGTAAATTGGGTCAAGGGGGGGTAGTGGCCTTTGTGGGGGCAGATGGTGCCGGCAAAACCACGGCTTTGGAATACATGAGTCGAAGCAACGGTACTCACGTCATATATATGGGTGACATAAATTTCAAGTTGCAAAGTTTTTATGAATGGCTGCACCAACAAAATATCTTTGTTGCTAGGACGAGCTATTTTTTTATGTATATTGAAAACTGGCTGAGATACGCGTGGATTTTTTATAAAAAAAGTAAAGGTGATTTGGTCTATACAGACAGATGGCCCGGGTTTAATCAATATATAGGTGAGAATAGTAAATTAGCTAAATTACATAAAGTATTATACAAGTTCTTTCCTCAGCCAAACCGCTACGTTTTTCTTTCCGGTAATCCAAATATAATTCACAATAGAAAACCGGAGCTAACCGTGGAAAAAATAGATCGCATCCAAAAAACTTTAAGAATAGTTTTGGAAGGCAAGGATTATATAGAAGTAGAAACTCATGATTTTGATACCGCGATGAACGAGATTCTGCATTTTTTGGCAGATAAAGAGAAAATAAATACACTTTATATTTAAAAAATTATCTATGAATACAATCAAGACACCGATAATTATAGAATTTGCCGGTCTTCATGGTTCCGGCAAAACGACCACGTCTTACAAACTGGCTGAAGTATTAAGAAATAGAGGTTATGTGGTAAAGACTAATCATGATTTTTGGCAGGATGTAAGCAGGCAGAATAAATTTAAACGCTGGGTTAATTATTTTTTAAAAAAGACGACGATATTTTTTATCATGGCCGCGATTTTAAATATTCTAAAGAAGAAAATTAATATCTTAGAGATAAAAAATAAACACAATCATAAAGATATCATTGGGCCGATTAAAGATATACAAGCCAGAGATTATATCTTTTTAAATTATTGGCAGGATGTTGATTTTATTATTTTAGATGAGGGTAGTGTTTATGTTACGGTTGATTTGGTTTGGAAATATAAAGTATCCAAAAATTTTATCAAGGAATACCTTGAGGATTGTAAATATTTAAAAAGAACAAAATTATTTCTTTTTCAACTCAATACAAACTTATCCGTGGCAAGGGTTGAAAATAGAAAAGATAATTCGTTTATAGATAAATTGAATCGAGAGTCCATACGGAATGAATTAACCGAAATAAAAGAATATTACGAATTTTTATATAATTATCTTGGCGATAAGGATAATGTATTTTTTATAGACCCCAACGCTA
This sequence comes from uncultured Candidatus Saccharibacteria bacterium, assembly GCA_964399295.1. GTDB lineage: Bacteria > Patescibacteriota > Minisyncoccia > Phycocordibacterales > UBA918 > OLB19. The sequence goes on from CAYNQD010000003.1 coordinate 20,238, forward strand.
CCGTTGAAAGTAGAATTGATGAAATAATAAATAAAGTTATCAATCAATAGACCTAAATTATATTTTCAATAAATTTCGCGGTGCAGTTTTCTTTGGATAAATCTTGATACATAAGCTCTCTGGCTTTTTGACCCATATGCAAAACTTGCTTTTTATCAAGGTTATCTAAAATTTTAGTTAAAGAATCTATGTCTCCAACTGGAAAAATATATCCGTGTGTGCCGTTTGTAATATTCTCTGAGAAAGTGACTCCTTCTGAAACTATTACTGTTCGTCCGCAACGCATGGCGGCGGGAATAACCGCTCCCAAGCCTTCGCTTTCGCTGGCCAATAAAACTACATCGTATTTTTCAAGTAGTTGATAATAATTATCAAAAGGTTCTTCAATTTCTTCCACGAAAGATGTTGTGTGTTTGGCTACGGATTTTTCCAGAGCCGCTTTAATTTCCGGATAGAAATAAGAATTATTTGGTTTAAAATTGGCAAAGTCGATTTTAATTTTGCTTTGAGTTTGCATGTTTTCCACAGCTTTAATTATATCCAGATGACGCTTGAGAGGTATGAAGCGCGCGGGCACCAGTACATTCACCGTGTCACCTTCAGTTGGCTGGCTGTAAGTAGGCGTGTTTTCATCTATCGGCAGTAATAATTTTTCTATCCTAACGAAAGGAAATATTTTTTTAAGATAGTCAGTGCCTTTATTGCTGTAGGTGAATATTACTTTAATCCGCCACTGAAATAAAAAAACAATAAGTGACATAAAAAAGAAAAAACTTTTCGTTATAAGATTGGGGGGAGTTCTTTTGGTTTCACTATGTATTACCAGTTTTGTCTTAGGGTAAAATAATGCATATATTAAGGATTGTATAAACCATAACCTGAAATAATCCATAACTACTACCACGTCAGGTTTTTCTTTCCATAAAGAGGGAATCAAGCCTTTCATGTAGTAAGGCAAAGACCTTTGGGAGCCACGTTTGTAAAACCACTTATTAAACTTTTCCCAGGAGGTATTTATTTGAATAAATTTTATCTTTTTACTAAAAGGTTCATCTGTCCGCTTTTTGCTCCAGGCAACAACTTCATATTTTTCGGCCAGCTCATTAAGCAAGTGTTTGGTGACAAAATTTACTCCAACAAATCCTATTTTCATTATAATATTAGTTAATTGAGCCTTTATATTTTATAATTGATTTGGTACTTATTATACATGCATTATATGTCACTTTCCTACGTAAAAATCAAAAGTCTATTGCCGGTGAGTTGGCGTTTGTTTTTGAAACCTCTTTATTTGCGTTTTGGTTTGCGAAATTTTTCCGTGCCACGGTTTGTGACTGTTGATGACGGCGGTTACAAATTTTTTATTTTTTTGGATCGTCAAAATGGCGCGGTGGACGAGTATATTTTTATGCACAAAAATTGGGAACCGGAAATCGGGGCGATTATGCGAGAGGAATTAAGTGCTGGCGGAGTGTTTTTGGATGTGGGGGCCAATATTGGCTACTTTAGTCTTTTGGCGGCGCGGATTGTGGGGGAGAACGGACACATAATAGCTTTTGAACCGATTGGCCGTTTGTGTCGACAGATTAAGACCAGTGCCGAAAAAAATAATATTACCAATTTGCGGATTGAAAATGCGGGGTGTTCTGATGGCACCCGCGCGGCTAAGCTGTATTTGGCTGAAAACAATATCGGCGGGTCGTCGCTTAATGCCAGAGAGAGCGGCGATTATGAAGAAGTAATTCTGCGTAAGCTAGATGATTATGTTGAGGTTTTAAATAAGGTTGATTTGATAAAAATTGACGTTGAAGGTCGAGAGTATGAAGCGCTGCTCGGCGCGCAGTCGCTCCTGCAAAAATTCAAACCCAAAATTATTTTAGAATTTAGTCCTGATATTTACACCAAGCAAAAAAGCACTAGCGCCAGAGACATTTTACTTTTTCTAAAAAATCATCACTATAAGATTTTTGATATAGACAGAAAATTTGCAGTAGAGGATATTGATAAGTATCTATTTTCTTATGACAAAAGTCAGACCAACCTACTCTGTACTGTCGTTTAAGAAAACTATCAGCAAGGCAATAAAGAGCAGAATAAAACGAATCAAAGAAGCAACAATAACGCCAATAATGCCGTATAGAGGAATGAGAATTAGATAAAGAATCATTAAAGCTATCGGTTCAGCTGTGTTCATTATGTATAGAGCTTTGGTGTGTTTTGTGGCGTAGAAATATTGGGTGAGGAGAATAATGGGCGCGGAAATTATGAGCAAGGAGGCTAGTTGTGAGAAAAATACTGAGTCTAGGTATTGGGGAAGAAAAAGAGAAAAAATAAAAGGGGCGGAGATGATGTATAAAATGATAATGGGAATCATGGCGATGAAGTAGATGCCGACTTTGTGAAGCAAGGATTGTTTTAGTTCTGCTTTGGAGCGGTTGGACATTTTTGGTAAAGCCAGACGTGAGATTTGGCCAAGAGCGGCTGTCAATTCTTGGGGAATAGCTACCGCCACGACATATTGGGCTAGTTGTACTGGACCAGCCAAATACCACAGAGAGATTTTGTCGGCATAATTGGCACCAGCCCGCATGAGGGACATGAGCGAGAGGTGTTTGCCGTAGGTAATGGCGGAAGGGTCGGTTTTGTTATTTGGGGGGTGTATTTTGAGCGTGTAGTATTCTGCCAATTTAAAAGACAGTGTCATACCAAGTAAGTAGGTGCCGAGAATAACAAAAATATTTTCAGTGAAAATAATTGCTGTCACCAAAGCTAGTATGACCACTACGCGCTGAGCGGTGTGGAGTATGGCCATTAAACGGAAATCTTTTAGGCCGTTCAAATAAGCGTCGTAGGAAACATAAGAATTAATAAAAGGTACAAAAATGGCCACCAATAAAAATAGTAGCGACATGGTCGTATCTGCTTGCAGATAGTAGTAAACAGCGCCAAGGATAGCGCCAAGACTGCCGAGAAGACCCCAGCGGATACGGGTGCTTACTATTGGTCTATAAACACCAAGTTTTCCTTTGGCTACGGCGTAAACCATGGCTGTCGTCATTCCTGGCAGAGCGGCCAGACCAAGCAGGGAAATGACAGTGATAAAGAAGCGGTATTGTCCATAAATCTCTTTTGGCAGCATATTGGCAAAAACCCAAAGCAAAACAAAAGCCAAAACAAAATTTACCGCCTGACTGCCGAGCAGCCAAAATCCTCCGTGGGCTAGGTAATTCATGTCGGTCTTGGTGTATTTCTCACTCCATTTTAGGAGGTATGTGAATTTTTGTTTCATGCTGTATTTAAGAGTATAGCAAGGAAAAATCAATCCCTCACCTAGTTTTTGTCGGGTGAATCAGCTATGAGCAAAGTTTCAAAAAACTCTGAGAATACGGATTCTATGAATTTGGCTCCGTCAGGAGTTAGGTGGCTGATGTCTTTGTATAGGTATTCATCATTATTCATCAATAAACAACTCTCGTGGTTTGGGCAAAGTACAGCGGTCGGATCAATTATTGATACGTTTGGTTTGGTTGCCAGTTTGTTAATTAAAGATATTGTAAACGCTTGCCCAGCTCTATTGTTTTCGTAAGTGGTTGCGTAAGTCGATAAATCCAGATTTTTTTCCGGATTTTTCATCATCTTTGTATAGATTTCACGGACATTGTATTTTTCGTGGGTTGGTATTTGTTGCATTATGAATATGTTTTTAATATCCAGGTTGTCTAAAGTGTCGGTCAATATGTCGGTAAAATAATCTTCGCTGTTGATTTGTTTGTTTGGTAGTATGAGTTCTTGGTAGTGCATCCAACTTCCCACCAATAATAAATGACTTACTTCTTTGTTTTCCATAAAATTTTTAGCTTCAATACGTTTTTCAATACAGGATTCTTTTGTAGTTTGCGGGTCGAATAAAAATATTGGCAGACAACCTTGTCCTATAAAAGCTACTCCGGAAACCCTTCGTTCCTTCGCCTGTTCATCAATAGTGGTTATTATGGCTCCGGCGTGGCTGTCTCCCCAGAGGACAAAAGAAATATCATTATCGTTTCCTGCTCCTAGTAGACAGGGTAATGTCGGTGACTGGTTGCATTCTTCTAATTTTTTTCCGCCGTACTGATTTGATTCCTCAAAGAATATTTGGGCAGCTTCCATTGGCGCTCCACGCTCTATTGCCTTTGTAGCAATGAGCCAGCCAACAGCGGCGGTAACTAAAAGACTTAAAATACCTAACAATATAACCTTCGAATAAGAAGTTTCAGGTTTGTATTTACGAAAAGGTTGTTCTATCGTTTTGTACGAGATAAAAGCGAGACCGAAGGAAAGTAATAACAAAGAAAGGATTTGCATGTCAGTAAAATAATCTGCGTGGAAATAATGTCCGGCTAAAACATACAGTGGCCAGTGCCATAGATAAAGGGAGTAAGAGATTAGTCCAACCCAAACCAAGGGATTAAAAGACAAAATATTTTTGGTAATGGTGTTGTGGTTTTGGTTGGCAAAAATTACCAAGACCGTACCCAAAACCGGCAGCAAGGCCCAGAAGCCAGGAAAATTGTTGGCCGGAACGATGACAAAAAACCCAACAATAATAAACAATAATCCTACCAGAGAATAAATTTCCGCCGTTAGTTTATTTTTTAGAGAATAAGTAGATAAAGCCAATAATGAACCGGCACCCAGTTCCCAAGCTCGGGATAATAAAAAATAGAAAGCCGCTTGGTGATTGGCTGCTCCGGCCCAAAGTGATGAAAATAGTAGCGTATCAAAAAGATTTAGAGGAGCGACGATTGTTAGGTAGAGATTGAATAAGAAAGAAGACAAGACCAACAGGCCTATGATGAGAGTGATTTTATTTGAAAAAAATCTGTAAACAAAAAACAAAAGAAACGGTAATACAATGTAGAATTGTTCTTCCAAAGACAATGACCAGGTGTGCAGTAACGGTTCGGTTTCGCTGGGGGTGGCAAAATATCCATCTCGTCTGAGAAAAAAGATATTACTCAAAAATATGCTTAGCGCGAATAATGATTTGCCGTAAGTAATCAAATCATTAGGATAATAAATTACGAAATATGAGGCTAAGGTTGTTGCTATTAAGACAACAAACAACACAGGAACAATCCGTCTAACCCGACGTGACCAAAATTTTAAAAAAGAAAAATTACCGGCTTGGAGTTCTCTGGCAATTATGGAAGTTATTAAAAAACCGGAAATCACAAAAAATATATCAACTCCCACAAAACCGCCGGACAGCCCACCGATTTTAAAATGAAAAAAGATGACCGCCAAAACAGCCAGGGCCCTCAACCCATCTATATCAGCTCGGTAGCTTGGTTTATTTTCCATTTCGCTATAGGTTATAGTTTTGTCTTAATAAGTCAAATCTGTGAAAAAACTCAGGCTGGTACAGGGAATATGGGAAAATTATCGGTTTATTAAATATTTGTTAATGTGATATTATCCTAAAAATATGTCCCGGTTGAGACTAACAGAATACGCGTCAAAAAAGTTACTTTTTGGGGAAGTTTATAGTGGAATGTCTGTCACTAAACAAAATCATCAGCCAAGCCTAGCCAATTTATCAACCGGTGATTATGTGGTTAAGGTTGATGAGGGAATAAAGAAACGTAATAAATTGGATTTGGTTGCCATAAAAGTAAATAAAAATAATCTCGGTGAAATTATTGAGAAGTATTTCTCGCTGGGGTACTCCAGATTATTGATAGAGAAATATCTGGATCATAAAATCTCAGAAGAAAAATATTTGAGTATCACTTTGGTTCGTGAAGGTTTTGATGTTATCTATTCCGTGGACGGTGGAGTGGATGTTGAAAATGCTAAAAATATAATTCGTTATACTTTTTCTCCGGATGATGAGATAAAAATGGGTTTAGATAAGCATTTAGATTTATTGGTTGAGTCTCTTTGTGAATACATGAGGTCATATCATATTTCTTTTTTGGAAATTAATCCTTTCATTTTTGACAATGGAAATACATTTATTCCACTGGATATGGCAGTGGAAATAGATTCGGGAAATATAAACCGTTTGCCAAGTTGGATTGACGAACACATTATTTCCGCAAAAAGTTCAACCAAAGAAGAAATAGAGGTCTGCAAAATCAATGACAATTCAACAGCTACGTTTGCGCTGAAAATACTAAATAAAGACGCTAGTATTTTTACTCTGCTGTCTGGCGGCGGGGCGAGTTTGGTGGTGATGGATGTTTTGGTTGATGGTGGTTTGCAGTCGGAAATTGGCAACTACGCTGAATATAGCGGCGGTCCGTCTCAAAACGAAACTAAGCTTTTTGCTAAACAGATACTAAATTTGGCGCTAAATTCTTCGGCCAAGAAGAAGATATTTGTTATAGCTGGCGGAGTGGCGAATTTTACTGATATTGATATTACTTTATCGGGAGTGACGGAAGCTTTGGAAGAAGCTTTGGGTAGAATTAAAAAACAATCAATCTTTATTTTTGTCAGAAGGGGCGGGCCAAATCAAAAGGCTGGACTTAAAAAGATAAAGGAATTCTTGGATACAAACCAGATAGCCAATATTGTCTGTGGGCCGGAAACATCTTTAACTAACACCTTTAGGATTGTTAATGATTATTTGTATGATAAATGAAATAAGAAACGGTTCACGAAATATTTTAGTGGTGGGATTACACAAACCGATAATTCAGTCGGTTTTAGATTTTGATTACCTTTCTGGAAAAACGGAACCCAGCATCGTCGCTATTATCAGCAATAGCGGTTCGGTGTTTAAATGTTTTTTTGGTTCAAATGAAATCCTGATACCGATTTATTCCTCTATTTCTGAGGCTTCTTTTTCTCAGGCAAAGGCAGATTTTTTATTAAACCTTATTTCAGCCAATAACGTCCTGAAGACAACGGAAGAATTTTTTGATAATTATCCTCAGGCTCTCGGTGCTCACGTCTTTGCTGAGGGTTTTCGAGAACAAGATGCGGTACGTCTGATAAGAAAATTTGGGAAACAAAAAAGAATTGCCGGTGGTTCTGGGGTGGGGTTATTGGTTCCCGGTGGCCTTAAGCTTGGTGCTATAGGTGGTATTTATGGTGGTGATATAGATAAGATTAATATTACCAAGTGTAAGGGAAATGTAGCTATAATTTGCAGTTCTGGAGGAATGGTTGGTGAGTTGTTAAATTTCTTGTCTTTATTTGAGAATGTCCCCAGTCTGGCTGTGTCTTACGGCGGAGAGATTTTTCCTGTTACTTCACCTTTGGAGTGGTGTTTGGAGGCGCAAAAAGACCCCGATACGGATGAAATAATATACTTTGGTGAATTGGGTGGTTTTGATGAATATGAAGTTGCTGCGGCTATTAAATCAGGTGTTTTGTCCAAACCTCTGCACGTTTATATTGCCGGTCATTATAAAAATGATAATGAGTCAATACAGTTTGGCCACGCCAAAGCCTTGGCCAAAAACCCTTCGGAAAATGCCGACGCTAAAATGGAGGTTTTAAAAACATCAGGCGCTTTGGTGTATAAAACTTATGAGGATTTTCTTTCTGGTATTTCTAAAATCAATTTCAAAAAGATTGCCATAAAAAATTCTCGTAATTGGGATGAGGTTTTGAAATTAAGGCGACATTCATTATTTACCACCGTTAGAGACAGAGGTAATGCCGATGATCCTTTCGTTAAACATATTTTGTGCACGCTCTTAGAGCAGGATAATATTTCAAAGGAGCTGGTCATGTTTTCCGAGAAAGTATTTTCTTCCTTGACTGATCATGGGGCCGAACCGTCTGGTCCGGTAAATACCATGATTACAGCCAGGGCCGGAAAAGACATGAGTGCGTCCGTGGCGGCTGGGATTTTGACTATTGGTAATCGGTTTGGCGGAGCGATAAATGCCGCCGCTAAAAACTGGTACGAAGTCGTCACTTCCAATTCAGACGTGGATACTATGCTCTCAAAATACAAAGAACAAAAAAAGTATGTTCCGGGTATCGGGCATAAAAAATATTCTCTTTATAAAAATGATCCCAGGGTAGAGGCTCTTACTATCTTTTTTAATTCGATTGCCAGGGAGGGACGTTTTTTACGCTACGCTGAAAGTGTCGCCAAAAAAACCACGCAAAAGAAACCAAGTCTGATTTTAAATATCGACGGCGCTGTCGCTGCCATGCTTTTGGATATTTTGGTTGAGTACGAAAATTTTTCTGACGCAAAAATAAAAAAACTTTTGGCGGCGGAGTTTTTTAACAGTTTTTTTATAATTCCGCGCACAGTCGGACTAATCGGCAACTTTTTAAGTCAGAAAAAATATGATGAAGGGTTGTTTCGTTTGTCTGACGATGACGTTTTTTATTTGTAGGGTGATGTGTTATATTTTCCCCATATGAACAATTTTTTAAAAGTCATCGTCTATGGAGGTTTGTTTACCGTGCCATTTTTGACGCTATATGTTGCTAATGATTATTTTTTTCCTTTTATTACCGGTAAAAATTTTGTTTTTCGGATTATTGTTGAGGTGGTCTTTGCAGCTTGGGTTTTGCTGGCCTTGTATGATGTTAAGTATCGTCCAAAATTTTCCTGGCTATTGTCGGGCTTCAGTGTTTTCCTAATCATAATGTTTTTTGCCAATCTCTTTGGCAAACACCCTCAGTCCAGTTTCTGGAGCAATTTTGAACGCATGGACGGATATGTCACTTTGGTTCATGTTTTTCTTTACGTGGTGGTTTTGGGCAGCATGCTCACTACCAAAAAACTTTGGAGTTATTTCTTGCACGCTACGTTATTCGCGGCCACTATCGTTTCTTTATATGGTCTGTGGCCTGGAATTACGGATGGCACTCGCGGCCGAGTTGAGAGTTATTTGGGTAACGCGGCTTACATGGCCATATACATGCTCTTTCATATTTTCTTTGCTTTCTGGATGTTCGTGGAAAGCAAAGTCAATTGGCATCGGGCTATCTACGGTCTGCTGGCGGCCATGTTTATCTTCACTTTAATAGAAACCGGTACTCGCGGTACGGCTCTTGGTTTGGTGGTTGGGGTTACGGTGATGGCGGCGTATATTGCAATTTTTGGGGCCAAGTATACGGAATTTCGCCGGATGGCTATAGGAGCTTTTATAATTTTACTGGTTGGAGCCGGGGCGTTTGTTGTGGGTAAGGATTCAGCTTTTATTCAAGAGAATCAAAACTTTGCTCGTATCGCCAATATCAATCTGGAGGATGACCTCAAGGTTCGCGGTACGATTTGGGGGATGGCTTGGGAAGGAGTTCAGGAAAGGCCGTTGCTTGGTTGGGGGCAAGGAAATTTTAATTACGTATTTAATGAAAAGTACGAACCATTCTTGTACGATCAAGAGCAGTGGTTTGATCGCGCTCATAATATCATCATGGATTGGCTGGTGGCTGGTGGCTTCTTGGGCTTGATTGCTTATCTTAGTATCTTCGCGGCTTGTGTTTATTATTTGTTTGTAGTGCCACTGGTAAAAAAAGACGACGAGACTTTTACTGTCTTGGAAAGAGCGGTATTGCTTGGAATTTTGGCCGGATATTTCACGCACAATCTCGTTGTATTTGACAATATCATCAGCTACATATTCTTTGCAGTGATATTAGCTTTGATACATAGTCGAGTGGGTGTGCCGATGCCAAGGGTGGAAGAAATTAAGGTTGACCGTGATTTGCTAAAACAATTTTTTGCGCCGGTAGCTGGCGTGCTTGTGATTGCTCTTATTTATACGATGCATATTCCGTCCATGAGAGCGGCCACGGATTTGATTGAAGGCTATCGTGCGGAAGATCCATTGAAGCGATTTGAAGCGTTTGAGCGGGCTTTAGACCGAGGTTCATTTGCCAGCCAAGAAATTACCGAACAATTGGCTCAGCAGGCTATGGCTGTTATGCAAAATCGTAATGTTTCAGAGGAAATACGGACGAAATATGTGACCAAAGCCGAAGAGGAGCTGCAGCGCTTGGTTGTAGAAAAGCCGGATGATGCTAGGGTGCACTTTTTCTTTAGTAGTTTCTATCGCTCAGTTGGTAATCTCGACGAGGCAGAAAAACAAATTGCTTTAGCTCGGGATTTGTCGCCACTGAAGCAATCCGTTATCTCACAACAGGGAATCGTAGCTTATAGTCAGGGTAATAATGAGAAGGCCAAAGCTTTCTTTGAGGAAGCTTTCAGACTGGATGAACGCAATCACGAAGCTAGAGAATTTTTTGCTGCTATGTTGTTTTTGTCCGGTGAAGCTGAAGCGGCTAAAGATTTGGCGGAAAATGAAGAAATAGTGAGTCGGTTTGCGCAGAATGATTTTCTGGTCAGCGCCGTCAATCAAGCCGGAGACAAAGAGTTTATGATTAGGTTGTATCAAGCCAGAACGGCTGCCAAGCCCACCGAAGAGAAAAATTGGGTATCGTTGGCATTTTTGTATTATCAGCAAGGCGATAATGAAAAGGCGGTTGAGGTTTTGGAAGCTGCTGTTGCCGCCAAGCCCGCCTTTGGCAAAATCGCTTCTTGTTTTATTAAAAATATCAAGGCTGGAAATGAGCCGCAGGACGGGTGTTAGGTTTTGTGTCTGATGAAAGCTATTGTCCGCGAACAAGTACCACTGCATCAGTACACCACCTTGAGGGTTGGCGGCCAAGCTCGGTATTTTGTTGAGGTGAATAATTTGGAGGAGCTGGAAAAGGCAACACGGTTTGCTTCGCAAACTGCGCTGCCTTTTCTTATCCTCGGTGGCGGCTCCAATCTACTCATCAGCGATCAAGGCTACAATGGAGTGGTTATTTTCAATTGTCTGAAAGGCATAAATTATATAGAAAATGAAGATGATAGCGTAACGATGATATGTCAGGCCGGAGAGATGCTAGATGACGTAATTGCCGACACGGTCAGTCGTGGCTATTGGGGTCTGGAAAATCTTTCAAGTATTCCGGGAACGGTGGGCGCGACACCGGTGCAAAATGTCGGCGCCTATGGTGTTGAGGTAGCCGATTTAATTGTAGGCGTGGAAACTTACGATACGACCAACGAACAGTGTCGAAAGTTGACAAATTCCGAGTGCGGTTTTGGTTATCGTGATTCATTTTTTAAAAGTGACTTAGGAAAAAAACAAATTATAACAGCCGTACATTTTCGTTTAAATAAAAAACCAAATCCAAAAATCAATTACGCTGATTTGCAAAAATTTTTTTCAGCAAATTTTTTTCCGACTCAAAGTGAAATTAGAAACGCTATTGTGAACATCAGGTCTGAAAAATTTCCCAACTGGAAAGAAGTTGGAACTGCCGGTTCATTCTTTAAAAATCCGATTATCGCAAACGAGCAAAGCAAAACACTGCTCAATCGTTATCCGCAACTACCAGTCTATAAATTTGATGAAGCCAACATAAAAATTTCACTGGGATATGTTCTCGATAAAATCCTTAATTTAAAGGGTTTTCGGAGGGGAGAAGTAGGGCTTTTTGCTTCTCAGGCTTTGGTATTGGTAAATTATGGAAATAAAAATTCGGAAGAAATAAAAAAATTTTCGGAGTGGGTTATAAAAAAAGTTTACGCAGAAACTGGAATTATGATTTCACCGGAAGTAAATTTTGTAGAATAAAAATTAAAAAGAAAAAATATCACGAAAAATTTTTTTAAAAAAATTTTTCGTGATATTTTTTATCCACAAATTTTTTTTACAAAAGTGATTGTGTAATTTTTTTTTACAAGTGATAATAGTAGTAAGCAAAAATCTTCTCACCCGAATAGTTCTTTGAAATTGGGAAGGTCTTGCGGTCGAATTTTATCCACTAAAAAATACTCTCATCACAACATGCCAGTAGCAAAAAAGAAAGTAGCGAAAAAGACCGCAAAAAAAGTGGTCAAGAAAACTACTCCAAAAAAGACCGTGAAGAAAGTAGCTAAGAAAGCAGTAAAGGCAGTCAAGAAAGCAATTAAGAAAGTTGCTCCAAAAAAGACCGCGAAAAAAACTGTGAAGAAAGCTGCAAAGAAAACCACAAAAAAGTAATTGACGCGAATGGTGCTTACTATTTGCCAATCAAACTTATAGCATAATCGCTCCCTGCAAAGGGAGCGATTTGCTTTTTTGTGTTTATCGCCAAGAACGTATATACTAGGCTCTACTATGTCATTTTTAGATAGATTTTTTGGTCCCACTTATGAGAAAGAACTAAAGTCAGTTCAGTCAATCGTGGCGGCCATAAACGATAAAGAGGCTGCTTGTGCCGATTTATCAAACGAAGCTTTAATAGATAAAACCGCGGAATTAAAGAAATTAGTAGCTGAGGGAACTAGTTTGGAGGATATATTGGTGGATGCCTTTGCTTTGACCAGAGAGGCCTCTAAGCGCACTCTAAACCTTCGTCACTACGATGTGCAGCTAATTGGTGGAATTATCCTGCATCGGGGCAAAATTACCGAAATGCGTACCGGAGAAGGTAAGACCTTGGTGGGAACCTTGCCGGCGTATTTAAACGCTCTTAGTGGCAAAGGAGTGCACGTGGTGACGGTCAATGACTATCTATCGAGACGCGATGCTGTTTGGATGGGACAAATCTACTCGGCTTTAGGCCTGACAGTTGGTGTGATAAATCATGATGCTTCTTACATTTATGATCCTAATCATGTGGACAAAGACAAAGAGCGCGATGAAGTCGGTTCATACAAAATTATTTACGATTTTTTAAGACCTTGTACTCGCAAGGAGGCTTACGCCGCCGACGTGACTTACGGCACAAACAGCGAATTTGGTTTTGATTTTTTACGTGACAACATTGAGTATGAGGCCAGTAGTTTGCGCCAGCCTGGCCATGCTTTCGCGATTGTAGATGAAATCGACTCAATTCTAATTGACGAGGCTCGCACTCCGCTTATTATTTCAGCGCCAGCTAATGATTCTGAAAATCTATATACCGTGTTTGCCAATGTTGCTCGCAACTTAAAGCCAGAAGAACACTACACTGTTGATGAAAAATTAAAAAGCGCGGCGCTCACAGACGCCGGTATTGAAATGGCTGAAAAAATGCTGGGCATAGAAAATATCTATACGGAAAAAGGAATCAAGTACGTGCACCATCTGGAGACAGCGGTACGAGCCAAAGCTATTTACAATAAGGACAAAGAATATGTGGTGCGTGACGGTGAAGTGGTAATTGTCGATGAGTTTACCGGACGGCTTCAGCCTGGCAGACGGTGGTCGGAGGGTCTTCATCAAGCAGTAGAGGCTAAAGAAAATGTACCTATTCAGCGTGAGTCAAAGACCTTTGCTTCCATTACTTACCAAAACTATTTTCGCATGTATGAAAAGCTAGCGGGTATGACTGGTACCGCTCTCACCTCGCAGGAAGAGTTTTTCACGGTTTACAACTTGGAGGTAATACCTATTCCTACCAACAAGCCCATTGCTCGAATTGACCACCCTGATCTTATTTTCCAAAATGAGCGCGGGAAATTCGCGGCTATTATAAATCGAGTGAAGGAGGTACATGCCAGAAAACAACCAATTCTAATTGGTACAGCCTCAATTGAGTCCAACGAAAGGCTATCAATAGCTTTGGCCGCCGCCGGCATTACTCACCAAATGTTAAATGCCAAAAACCATGAGCGCGAAGGAGAAATTATCGCTAACGCCGGAAAAATAAACTCCGTTACCTTAGCTACCAACATGGCTGGTCGAGGAGTTGATATCAAATTGGGCGGTCCGGAGGCTTCTGAAGAGGAGGCAATGGCCGTTAAGGATTTGGGCGGGTTGTTTGTTTTGGGAACCGAGAGACATGAAGCGCGTCGTATCGACAATCAGCTGCGAGGACGCGCCGGTCGCCAAGGTGATGCCGGAGAAACACAATTTTACGTTTCCATGGAAGATTCTTTGATGCGAGTTTTTGGTGGTGACAGGGTAAAGGGTTTGATGGGTAAGTTTGGTATTCCTGAAGATCAGCCTATTGAAATGAGGGTTCTTACAAATACTCTTGAGAATGCTCAAACCCGCATAGAAGGTTTTCATTTTGATTCAAGGAAGCAGGTCTTGGCTTATGATGATGTTCTAAATCAGCAACGAATTATCGTTTATGCCAGACGCCATAAATTGCTGCTGAATGATGCTGAAGAAATCGAAGCTTTGCTAAATGAATTGAAGTCTTATGGTGGTGCAGAAGAAATTATAAACAGCAAGCAGACTGAATTGAGTGAGGAAGTATTTCGTAACTTGTTCCGGCGGTTGGCTTTGCAGATGATAGACACGCTTTGGGTAGAGCACTTGGAGGTCATGAACTACACTCGCTCCAGCGTAAATTTACGCGCTTATGGACAACGTGATCCTCTAATTGAATATCGTAAGGAAGGTCTGCGTTTGTTTAGAGAAATGCAAGAAGCCGTTATTAGTAGGCTGGTGGACGTTCTGCCCAAGCTTCAGCCGATAGTTGTTGAGAAAGAAGAAGCGATAATGAAACAACAATCTGAAATCGCTCAAAATCTGGCTGGTAGCAATGAAAACAAACCTGCGAAAAATAAGCAACCGGCGCAAAACAACAGCGAGTATGGACGCAACGATTTGGTAACTATCACCAACGGTAAAGAAACTCAGACTCTGAAATATAAGAAAGCAGAGCCGCTGCTAGTGGGTAGTGGTTGGAAGGTTGTTAAATAAAACATTACTCTAAAATCTAAATTTCTTATGATATTAGTAAATCGTTTGTTGCTTACCGCCCTCACTTTGTTGGTAGTGGCGGCTTATATTCCGGGTATTCATATTGAGGGTGTTTATCCTGCTATAATTTCCGCGGTCACTATTGGGTTTTTGAATTTGTTTGTCCGACCAATCTTATTTATTCTCACTTTGCCCATAACCATCATCACTCTGGGATTATTTATGGTTTTCATAAATGCCAGTCTATTTTGGTTTACCGCTTCTTTTATTGATGGGTTTTCAGTCGATACTTTTTGGCACGCTTTACTTGGTTCACTCATTGTCTCTGTTGTTAGCGCGGTTGGAAATAAGTATATATAACTTCAGCCATTCCAACCGCAGCATTACCACCCATGTACAGATGGGTTTTTTTGTGCTATTACTGTGAAATATGTTTGTCGATCAAATAACAATTTACGCTAAGGCTGGCGACGGTGGAGATGGGGTTGTCCGCTGGAGTCACGAAAAATTTAAACCCATGGCCGGCCCGTCTGGAGGCAATGGTGGCAAGGGAGGAGACATCATTGTGCGTGCGGTACGAGATGTCAACTTGCTGGCTAAGTATACGGGAGAAAAAAGATTTGAAGCGGAAAGAGGCGAAGACGGAATGAACAAAGGCTTGTTTGGTAAAAACGGTAAAGATTTGATTATCAATGTTCCAGTCGGTTCAATCATCACTGATGTCGCGCGGGATCGTGTTTACGAATTTATGGTAGAAGGTGCTGAGGAAAAAATTTTTAAAGGCGGTGGCGGCGGCTTGGGTAATAAATATTTCAAATCTCCAGTCAATCGTTCACCGGAGCAAGCAACGGCCGGTCGAAAAGGCGAAGAGGGGGAGTTGCAAATTGCACTGTCCTTAGTGGTAGACGTGGGAATTATCGGTATGCCAAACGCTGGCAAGTCAACTCTGTTGAACACCTTTACCAACGCTCGTTCCAAGATTGGTGATTATCCTTTCACTACGCTAGAACCCCATCTGGGAGATTTTTATGGTTTTGTTTTGGCTGATATTCCTGGACTAATTGTTGGAGCCTCTACCGGCAAGGGGCTTGGACATACTTTTTTACGTCATGTCACCCACACCAAAATGCTTCTGCATCTGGTTTCTTTAGACGAAAGGGATGTTTTAGAGCGGTATCAGGCCATCAGAAACGAATTAAAAACCTACAGCGAGGAACTTTTGGCAAAGGAGGAATGGATTGTCTTAACCAAAAATGACCTTTTAAATAAGGCCGATTTTGATATTATAAAGGGAGATATTGACAAACTTGAGAAGCGTGTGTTTGTAATTTCTATAAAAAGTGGTGAAGGTGTAAAAGAGCTGCATGATTCGCTTGTACGACACCTAAGACAATCGTAAAATAGACCTGATTGAGAGAGGTACTATCTTCGCTCAGCGCGTTTTTGAATCATGGTAGGGGATATTTTCTAAATTAAAGTCATAGAGTCATAGAATTTATTTCACGTTTGATTAAAAAATAATTATGGTTTTAGTTTTAAAATCTGATGAAGTAGTTTAAAAATTTAATTTTAATTCCACAGCATAAATATCATATGAGTACCCCTTACACAGCCACCATCGGACTTGAAGTACACGCTGAACTAAAAACAGAAAGCAAGATGTTTTGCGGATGTAAAAATGATCCCCATGACGGAGAACCAAACTCATATATATGTCCGGTTTGTTTGGCCCATCCGGGAACATTGCCGGTACCCAATGAAGAAGCCATCGCTAAGGTACTTTTGTTTGGTCGGGCAGTGGGAGCTGCCTCTGCGTCTTACTCGGAGTTTGATCGTAAAAATTATTTTTATCCCGATATCCCAAAAGCTTACCAGATCAGCCAGTATGCTTTTCCATTTTTGACCGGCGGGTCGCTTTGTGGAATAGAACTCACCCGCGTGCATTTGGAAGAAGACACGGCTCGCAGTCAGCACGATCAGGATGGAGTTAGTCTGGTTGATTTCAATCGAGCCGGAGTTCCGCTCATGGAGCTAGTGACTGAGCCGGTGATACATGATGCCAAGACAGCCGGACATTTTGCTAGGGAGTTGCAGTTGTTGTTGCAGACAATAAATATTTCCAATGCTCAAATGGAGAGAGGCGAGATGCGAGTGGAGGCAAATATTTCTGTTAGTCAGAATGATACCCTGGGTACTAAAGTTGAGGTTAAGAATCTTAATTCTTTTCGTTCGGTTGAAAGCGCCATTGCCTACGAAATTGAAAGGCAGGTAGACATGCTGGAGAGAGGCGAGTTCGTGAAACAGGAGACTAGGGGATGGGATGAAGTGAAGTTGCGTACCTATTTGCAACGCAGTAAGGAGAGCGCTAAGGATTATCGCTACTTCCCTGATCCGGACATTCCTAAGATAGAAGTATCCACACATCAGCATTTTAACGAATCTCGATTAGACGATATCTTACCAGAATTACCTGAAAATAAGCGCTTAAAATACCTAAATATCGGTTTACCGAGCAAACAAATAGAGCTTCTCATAAGTGTAAAAATATTAGATAAAATTTTCTCTGAGCTGCACTCGACTGCTGATTTTGGTCCTGAATTGATAAAATTGTCTGCCAACTACCTTACCTCTGATGTTTTGGCTGAGACCGATATTGAAACAAATACCAGCTTGGCATTTTCAACTCAAAACTTCGCTAAGCTTATGAAAATGCTAAACCAAGGAGTCATAAACTCTCGTATCGCAAAAGACTTATTAAAGGAGATGGTGACGAATGATATTGATCCAGAATTGGCTGCCAAAGAAAGAGGTTTATTGCAGTCATCAAATCCAGAGGAATTAATTCTTGTTATAGACGATATAATTAACGAACACAAGGCTGTAGTGGATGAATACTATGCCGGTAAGGAAGCTTCTATCCAATTCTTGGTTGGACAAGGTATGAAAAAAACTAAAGGAACAGCCAACCCAAGTTTACTACTGGACATGCTTAAGAGGATTTTGGAAGAACGCCGCGGTTAGATTTGCCTGTCGGTTTATAAACAGCCTAAACAAACCATCTGGTCGTAATGACTAGATGGTTTGTTATACTGTAAGTAAATAGTTATGGACACAATAACAGTGAATGGAGTCGAATATCAACGCGCTTCTACTTTAGCGAAGAAGTTTAAATATACTTCAGACTACATTGGCCAGCTTTGTCGCGGGCGAAAGGTAGACGCTCAATTGGTAGGCAGAAGCTGGTATGTAAACCCTCTGTCACTAAAGACGCATAAAGAATCTCGCTACACTGATAAAAACACCACAAACGAGAAAACCTTTGAATACAAAGTTGAAATAAACAAATCTCGCTTAGACGTAGAACCGGTCTTGAAAAAAAATGCAGTGAAAGCAATAGATGATAGAAAGCACATTTTTGCGAAAAGGGTAAACTGGAAACCCATCAAGTACGAACATGACGAGTCTGAATTGTTACCCAAGCTACTTTCAGAAAGAAAAAGAATTCTGGTTGATTTAGCCAATAATGAGTTGGAAGTATTAAGCGATGATGAGTTGGAGGGATTAAATTCTGAGACCGAGTTAGTTTTAGAGGTGGTCAATTTGGAAAAGGATATTGAAAGGAAAATTCCGGTTCGAGTAAATAATGATAAAAAAGCTACTAAAATCAATGCCGTTGTACCAAAAACACCCGCGCCAAAATTTTCAGAACCAACAATCGACATAACCAAAGTCGTCTTGGCGCCTAGAAGCGTAAAAGAGGCTCAGGTTAGGGATGGCTACCAGCAATTTTGGAGAATCTTTTTAGTAGCAATGATTTCTCTTCTGGTTTTTATTTTTATATTGATACTATTTGGTGATGTTGACGTTGAGGCTACTTTTGATTCCTATGAAATCAGCTTTGGTCTCTCTCTTGAAAATATAAAATCAATTTTGGATAAATTTTAGCAGCAAGGTTATTAACATGACCAATCTGTATATAAACCGATTTACCTTTATAATTAAAGGTAAATCAGTATGTCATCACAAATTGAAATCAATGGTGTAGAACTCGTTCCTTTGAAGCTTGCCGCTAAGCAAGTTTCTTACTCCAGGGATTATTTGTCGAAGCTGGCTCGTGACAAAAAAGTTGTCGCTACCCAAATCGGAAGGCAGTGGTTTATTGACATGGCCTCTTTGCAAAATTTTGTTGAGGTTTCCAACATCGAACAATCCCTCCGCAAAAAAAATCTTCGAGAGGAGAGAAAGCGAGAGTTGACGGCAAAGCAAGAATTGCAAGTTCTCTCCGAAGAAATGATAAGTAAAAAAAATAGTTTCCGACAACGGTCCTTGATCGTATCCATGCTAGTGCTTTTTTTTGGATTTTTCACTGGCGCGGTTGTTTATACTGGTGCCGATATAACTAACAAACTAAACCTTAGCATACCGGCATCATCTTTGATTGCTCAGTCTACGATGGAGGTGACGGTCTTGGGCAGCAAAGAATCAACGGCTGTTTCTACAACCATCATGGAGTATCCGCTTTTTATGGATGAGGAAGATACGAGAGTCATGAATACAAATCCCGACGGAATATTTTTGCTGGCGCGTGAAGGACGGATTGAAAGCAGTGAAGACATAGCCAGTCTTTTTTCTGATCCGGTAGCAGTCGAATTTGAAAATGAAAACACAGGAATAGTGAAATATAAAAATGAGTTGGGAGACATAACCGAGTTTCCCTTTGTGTCCGTGCACAAAGGAAGGTTGGCGGATGAAAATATAAAAAGCATGAGTCCATAAAATCAAGCCATGAGAATTTTATTATCAAACAAAATAATTTTTCTTGTAAGCACGCTAGTGCTGGTTTTGTCTTTTATGGCGATACCGCTTTCAGCTTTGGCTCAGTTTAATCCGCAAATAAATTATCAGGGCAAGCTTACCGACCATTCCGGACTAGCTGTGCCTGACGGTACCTACAATATGCGCTTTTGGCTTTTGGAGTCTGAAGTCGCTGCTACGTCGTCGGCCTTGTGGACAGAAGAACGTACCGCCGGCGCGCGCGTGCAAGTGACCAACGGTCTTTTCTCGGTCATGCTGGGAGAAGTGTCTCCATTTACCGGTATCGACTTCAATCAAACTCTTTACTTAGGTGTGGAGATTGGAGGCGACGGTGGCAGTCCGGTTTGGGATGGGGAAATGAGTCCGCGCAAAATCATCGGTGCCGTGCCGGCAGCTTTTGTGGCTGGACGCGCCACTTCTGCTGATAGTTTGTCCGGTCTGGCTACCAGTTCTTTCTTACGCTCTGATGAAGACGATATTATGGAAGCTACCAGTACCTCGCCACTTTTGACCTTGATTCAAAATGGTACCGGCAAGCTCTTGAGTCTTTTTAGTGGCGCGACCGAGATGTTTACAGTTTTAAATAATGGTAATGTCGGAATTGCTACTTCGACACCGGAGTCCAAGCTTACGGTGGAGGGAGATACTTACTTGGGAGGCAACATTATTATGGACGGCAACGCTTCCATAACCGGCACTTTAGCTGATTCTTCCGCTTCTGTCGGTAGCTTGGGCCAAGTGCTTTCTTCTACCGCCACCGGCACTGCTTGGTCTTCCACTGCTTCTCTTGGTTTGGGTGATGGTACTTTCCTTGGTTTGTCTGACACCAAATCTTCTTACGCTGTCAATCGAATTATTTTTACCAATGATACTGCCGATGCTCTCACCGACTCCGCCAACCTGACTTTCGATGGTAGTAAATTATTTGTGGGTGGAGATGTGGGCATTGGCACTAGTACTGTCAATGCCAGACTGTCTATTCAGGGAGCGTCTGGTACGGCTCCTGCTCTGCATATAGCTTCTTCTACCGGCGCCACTACGCTAGCGCTGCTAGCTAATGGCAACATGGAACTGCCAGGGCAGCTTATTTCTGCTGGTATCAATTGGACTGAACGCATGACGGCAACAGGGATCCGTTTTCGATCTGTCACCTACGGTAATGGAATGTTTGTGGCAGTATCAGTCAATGGTTTCAACCGTGTCATGACTTCGCCTGATGGTGTAAATTGGACAGCCCGGACAGCAGCAGCAAATAATATATGGAATTCTGTAACTTATGGCAACGGCCTCTTTGTGGCGGTGGCAGATAATGGTGCTCATCAGGTCATGACCT
>CAYNQD010000003.1:41121-43069 GCA_964399295.1 uncultured Candidatus Saccharibacteria bacterium
GCCTGTTTGTGGCAGTGTCAGCTAATGGTTCCAACCGTGTCATGACCTCACCCGACGGTATCAGTTGGACTGGACAGACTGCACCGAATACCACTTACAATACAGTAACCTACGGTAATGGAATGTTTGTGGCAGTATCGGATTTTTTGGGTGGTGCTAATGTTGTGACCTCCGGTTATGTCGATAACAACGCCCTTGCTCACAACAACATCTACCAAGGGGGTACTTCTTTCCTTGGTGGTCTGCGTGTCGGTACCACCACCGCCACCAGCACTGCTTCGCTCTTTGTGCAAAGTAATGCCAGCATCAATCCTTTTGCCGTCGCTTCCTCCACCGGAGAACAACTAATGACCTTGACCACCACCGGCAACTTGGGAATTGGCACTACCACGCCAAGCGCCAAACTCACTATTGTCGGCAATTTATTTGCTACCGGTGCTTTCCATGATTCCACCAACTCCGCTGGTACCGCCGGCATGGTCTTGCAGACCACTGCCACTGGGACAGAGTGGGTTGCTACTTCTTCTCTTGGTATTGCTAGCGGGGCTTCAGCTTTTACGGACTTATCCGATGTATCATTATCCGCTCTCACGGCCAACCGTCTTATTTTTGCCAGCAGTACCGGCACCTCGCTTACTGACTCAGCTAGTTTAACCTTTGATGGCACAAACTTAGGTCTAGGAGCGCAGAGCGGTATCAGCTGGGGCGGCACGCGTTTTCTCTACGCTTCCAGTACTAATAGCAGTATTGCTTTTGGTGAGAACGCCGGCGCTACTTTCAACAATCTCACCACCTCCAACATCGCCCTCGGTTTTGAGGCGGGGCGATACGCTTCAACTTCCAATTCTGACTACAACAATTTTATTGGTCATCAAGCTGGTATGTACAACACCGGTAATAATAATCAGATATTGGGAGGGGTTACGGGTATGTACAACACTGGCGTTTACAATAACATTATTGGTGATGAGTCTGGTTATGATAATACTGGTGACTTCAACAACCTCATTGGATATATGTCTGGTTACACAAACTCTGGCGATTATAACAACTTATTTGGAGAAGGTACCGGCTTTGAGAATGTTGGTTCGTATAACAACATTCTTGGGTATTACACCGGTAATTACAATACTGGCTCATATAACAACATTCTTGGATATGAGGCTGGTATTCACAACACGGGTGACTTCAACGAGATAATTGGTTATCAAACCGGCATGTTGATCCAATCGACCAGTTCGGTCTTGGTCGGAGCTGAGGCTTTTCGTGGCGTTGGCGGTTGGGGTGATGCCTTCCAAGCCGTCAACAACGTCGCTATCGGCTATGGTGCAGGGCGTAGTGCTGCCACTGGCGCCGACAACAATATCCTGCTCGGCTATCAAGCCGCCAGCAACCTCACTACCGGCGCCAATAACATTGTGATCGGCTACGACGTAGACATAGCTTCCACCACTGGCTCCAATCAGCTAAATATTGGTAATCTTATCTTTGGTACTGGCGTAGACGGTACCGGTACGACGCTTTCTAGTGGAAATGTCGGTATTGGTACCACTAACCCCGGTGCAAAGCTAGAGGTAGTCGGCGACATTATTTCCAAAGGAACAGAGTGGACAGCCCGGACAGCTGTTTCGAATGGTAATTGGTCCTCTGTCACCTACGGCAACGGCCTATTCGTGGCGGTGGGTAACGGCCTCAACAGGATTATAACCTCACCAGACGGTATCAACTGGACAGGTCGCATTAGTCCAGTGAGTCAAAATTGGTCCTCTGTCACCTACGGCAACGGCCTATTCGTGGTGGTAGGCGTTACTGGTACTGGCCCCAACCAAGTCATGACCTCATCGGACGGTATCAACTGGACAGGTCACACTAGTGCAGCAGACAAGAATTGGGGTTCCGTCACCTACGGCAACGGCCTCTTTGTGGCGGTGGCATCAAGCGGCACTGG
>CAYNQD010000003.1:43169-47414 GCA_964399295.1 uncultured Candidatus Saccharibacteria bacterium
CGACCGCGTCATGACCTCACCAGATGGCATCAATTGGACTCTCCGCACCAGCGCGGCGGATAATAGCTGGCACTCTGTCACCTACGGCAACGGCCTCTTTGTGGCGGTGGCATCAAGCGGCACTGGCGACCGCGTCATGACCTCACCAGATGGCATCAATTGGACTCTCCGCACCAGCGCGACTGACAGCGGTTGGCAATCCGTCACCTACGGCAACGGCCTCTTTGTGGCGGCGGCTGAAAGTGGCGCCGGCAGCCGTATCATGACCTCACCAGATGGCATCAATTGGACTCTCCGCAATAGTGTGACAAATAGCAATTGGGGTTCCGTTACCTACGGCAACGGCCTATTCGTGGCGGTGGCATCAAGCGGCACTGGCGACCTTGTTATGACTTCCGGCAAAACAGAAATAAATGCCCTTGCTCACAACAACACCTATCAAGGTGGTATGAATATCTTTGGAAATGTCGGTATTGGTACCACCACGCCGGAAGCTCGTCTGGCTATTGAGCGTTTGAATTTTTCACAGGCGGGGGTAGCGGGCTTGGATCAATACTTTAGCTTTACCAACAACACCCCCAGCGCCGTGCTTTTTGGTAATCGTTCATTTATCAAGGCTACCAACACCGCTACCACGACGATTGTTGGTAATATCATCCGGATTCAGGATAGTACCTTATTTGGGAATATCGTGCGCGGATTGGAAGTGCAAGCGGATAAAGGTACCAACACTTTGGGTGAAAATACCGCCATCTCCGGATTTGCACGGACGTTTGGGGTGCGTGGTGTTACTGAAGGTGATGCTGGAGGAGTGTATGAGCCGGCGGGTGTTTTTGCGGAAACCCGCGGCAGTACTCAGGGCAACGCTATCCGTGGTTATTCTTCCACTATTACTACTGCCGCCTTACTAAAGCTATTTCAAGATTCTTCCGCTTTTGCTGGCACCGGACTTTTAATGAATTTTGGAAATGGCGGCGGTTCATTTTCTTCTACCACCGCTTCTAAATTTATTGACTTGCAAAACGCCGGCAGCTCAATGTTTACCGTTGGTGCTTACGGTGCGCTAACCATTGGTGACGGTACTACCGGTCAAAACGCCGGCATCCAAATCGGCTACGGTGGACTTTGCGTCGACAATGACGGCAGCTGCAACGCTTCCACCACCGGCCGGATTTCGGCAGTAGAGTATCACACCGGCAATTCCGACTTGGCGGAAATGTATTTCTCAAATGAAAATCTAAAGACCGGAGAAGTTGTCTATGCTAAGGGCGGACTTTCTGTCGGCAAGGCGGGTGAGGAAAATAAAAATAAAGTCATCGGTGTGGTTTCTACCAAGCCTGGCCTTTTGCTTGGATTTGACGACACTTCTTTGCGTGCTGGGGAGAAAGGTTATCCTATTGCTTTATCGGGACGCGTTCCAGTCAGACTTTCTAATGAAAATGGCGCTATTAAAGCGGGTGATGAGCTAATGCTGTCTTCCGTCCCCGGGGTGGTAATGAAGGCGACTTCCACTGGACATATTGTGGGTATTGCTCTGGAAGATTTTGATGAAGGTCGGGCTTACTCTGATACTTATATAAATCAGTTTGGTGATGATTTGGTTGATCCGGTCTTTGCACCAGTCAATCAAGTCGGTGATCCGCGCATACACGACGGCTGCTACTTCGGCGGCGGACGTGCTTCTGGTGAGGAGGAGTGTGTTCCACTTTTGGCTACTACCACTGCCGGTCAGGTGGCGGAGGCGGAAGTGTTAGCTCGCCGTGCCGCTGAGCTTGAGGCTTTAGCTGCCTTGCGATACGTGCCAAGTGAAGTCGGGGTTTTGTCTGATGGACAGACTGTGCGTATTGGTCAGGTGGTGATGTTTGTGGATTTACGTTATCGCTACGTGGATGAGGCTGGCATGGAAATGATAGCGGCTTTGAATGTCGGCGCTGAAAGTATCGGATTGCTTGGAGCCGATGAAACCATTTGGCAGCGCTTGGTTAATCTGGCTAATAATTTTGTGGACGGAGTTCTGTCTATATTTACACTAAGAGCGGATCGAGTGGAGGTGAAGGATGAGTTGTGTGTAGATGGAGTGTGTGTTGGAGCTGATGACTTAAGGAGACTTTTGGACATGAATGAACAGGGAAGCTCTGGTAACAGCTCAAATACGTGGACAGGGGAGACTGTTTCCGACGGACAGGGAAATGAAAGCCATGGTCAAGGCCAAGGAGGGGCGGGAGAAACAGAGGAAGAAAATAATTATCCACCGGTAGAAAATGAAGAAGAAATTGAGGAGAATGCCGAAACGGAAGAAATAAATCCGGTTGGGAATGAGGAAGAAAATACTGAAGATTCTGCAGATTCCGGTAGTGATGATGAAATAGAAAACACCGCGCCGGAGGGAACAGAGATGAGTGCCGATGAACAAACAGGAATAGACGAAAATGAGCAGAGTAGCGATGATACTGGAGACGAATAAAACAGCAGAATAGAGAAGACGAATTTGTACAACAAAATTATAAAACTAAAAATTAAAAGACAAAAAGACCATGACCACCAAAATTAAAAATTTCCTCCAAATAAATCTTGCTGTTCAAGCGGGTAATGTACGGAAAGCATTAAAAATCGCTACGCGATTTTTAATGCTTTCCGTCATATTCAGCTTTTTCTTTATTGCCGATTTCAGTATTGGCGGCATGGCTCGCGCCGAGGCTGCCAATATCACTATCTCCGGTACCATCAACAACGCCGGCTCGGGCTTGTCTGTAAAAATAGCGGTAGGCACTTCTTCTCCAAGTATTCACGAGGCGGTTACTAATGGAAGCGGGGAATGGGCAGTGACTGATATTGACGACGCTCATCTTTCTGTCTCCACTCCATTTGTTGTTTGGCTTGATGATGAAAGTGATAGTGGCACCACTTTGATGGCTGGTTTTTCCGGTGGTAATATCACTTCTGTTCCTCTTTTATATAATCATGTCGTTGCTCATGCTGTCGATTCTGATTCCGTTGTAATAATGTCAGACTTTACTTTCTATGATAATTCTGATGACGCGGATATTTTATACGTCAGTACTGGTGCCAGTTTTGTTATAAATACAAATTTTTTAATCCATCAAGGAACTTTTCTAGCTCCATCACACCTGACCATCAGCGGAAATTTTGTAAACCACGGAGACTTTGACCACAACGACGGCACTATCTACATGGACAATACCCGCGATGACGTGATTCGTTATTTGGCGGGGAGGGATGGGACTGGAACTTCTAATGGTAATGGTATTTTTACCGAGATTTCATCCTTCGCTATTAAAGGTAATTATCTTTATGTGGGCGGAGTTGGAGATTTTACTGCCTGCTCCCAAACTGCTCCTGCCCCCGGCTGTGAGCTAAAGGTCTACGACATCTCCTCCAGCACCAATCCTACCTATGTAGCGGGGAGGGACTCGAATGGTACTGCTAACGGAGCAACTCAGGGTTATTTCTTTAGATCCTTAGTTATTCATGGCAATTATCTTTATGCGGGCAGAAACGGTAACTCTACAGCTTGCTCCCAAACTGCCCCCGCCCCCGGCTGCGAGCTGATGGTCTTCGACATCTCCAATCCTACCAATCCAGTGTATGTAGCGGGTAGAGATGGGAATGGATCCTCCAATGGTAATACGTTTAATGAGATCTCAGGCATGTCTATTTATGGTAATTATCTCTATGTCACTAGGGGTGGTAGTGATTCCACCGCCTGCTCCCAAACCACCCCGGCCGTTGGTTGCGAACTAATGGTCTTCAATATCACCACTCCCACCAACCCAGTGTATGTAGCGGGGAGGGACTCGAATGGTACTGCTAACGGAGCAACTCAGGGTTATTTCTTTAGATCCTTAGTTATTCATGGCAATTATCTTTATGCGGGCAGAAACGGTAACTCTACAGCTTGCTCCCAAACTGCCCCCGCCCCCGGCTGCGAGCTGATGGTCTTCGACATCTCCAATCCTACCAATCCAGTGTATGTAGCGGGTAGGGATGGAGATGGTTCCGCTACCGGTAGTGGCACTGTTCAGGTTAGTTCTTTAACCACCTACGGTAATTATCTTTACGTCGGCAAAGACGGTGAGGCTACCCCCTGCTCCCAAACCCCCGGCTCAGCTGCCGGCTGCGAACTAATGGTCTTTGACATCTCCTCCAGCACCAACCCTATCTATGTCGCTGGTAGGGATGGAGATGGTTCCGCTACCGGTAGTGGCACTGTTCAGGTTAGTTCTT
>CAYNQD010000003.1:47514-50407 GCA_964399295.1 uncultured Candidatus Saccharibacteria bacterium
TAACCACCTACGGTAATTATCTTTATGTCACCAAGTTTGGTAACGCCACCCCCTGCTCCCAAACCACTCCAGCTCTAGGTTGCGAACTAATGGTCTTCGATATCACCACTCCCACCAACCCAGTGTATGTGGCGGGTATGGACGGGGATGGTAGTAAAGATGGTGCGGGCGCGTCCTTTGTCAGTACTATCATAATCGTTGATTACAATATTTATATAGGTAAAAATGGCAACGCCACCCCCTGCTCCCAAACCCCCGGCTCAGCCATCGGCTGTGAGCTGATGATTTTCGACGCTGTACCAGTCGGACTACTATACGGCAATCTGGTGGCTGACAGTTCTCTAAATAATGTTGAAGCGAGTGGTGGGACTGTTGGATTTAGAAATAATGCTTCTACTACCAATATCACTACCGCTCCCAGCGCTACTCTAACTGCTCCATCACACCTGACCATCAGCGGAAATTTTATGAACCACGGAGACTTTGATCACAACGACGGCACTATCTATATGGACAATACCCGCGATGACGTGATTCGTTATTTGGCGGGGAGGGACTCCAGTGGTTCCTCTGGGGGTGTTGATGGTCTTACAAGTGTTCTCTCATTTGCTTCTAATGGTAACTATCTTTATGTTGGCAGATCAGGTAATAGTGCTGTGTGTTCCCAGGCCGCCGGCTCAGCCTCTGGCTGTGAGCTGATGGTCTTCGATATTTCTTCCTCCACCAACCCTCTCTATGTCGCTGGTAGGGATGCAAATGGTACCTCAAATGGTAACGGCTCTATCAGTATTAATTCTATCGTCATTCACAATAATCACCTTTATATAGGTAAAAACGGCAATACTACCCCCTGCTCCCAAACCACTCCAGCTCTAGGTTGCGAGCTGATGGTCTTCGATATTTCTTCCTCTACCAACCCTATCTACGTGGCGGGTAGAGATAAAGATGGGTCAGGTTCGGGGGTTGTCGGATTTTTTAATATACAGTCCTTGGCTGTTGTAAATAATCATCTATATGTTGGTAAAGGAACTGCCAATGTCACCCCCTGCTCCCAAACCGCCGGCTCCGCTCAGGGTTGTGCGTTACAAATCTACGACATCTCCAATCCGGCCAATCCATTGTATGTAGCGGGTAGGGATGCAAATGGTAGTGCTGATGGTACCAGTATAGGCCATGTTGTCTATTTTCTAGCTATTCATGGTAATTATCTCTATGCCGGTAAATCTTCCAACAACACCCCCTGCTCCCAAACCGCCGGCTCCGCTCAGGGTTGTGAGCTGCAAATCTTCGACATCTCCTCCAGCACCAACCCTACCTACGTGGCGGGGAGGGATGCTGATGGTACCTCTAATGGTAACAGCTTTATCAATATTAATTCTCTTGCTTTTTACAATAATCATCTATACGCTGGTAAAGGAACCGTTGATGCCACCCCCTGCTCCCAAACCACTCCCGCTCCCGGCTGTGAGCTGATGGTCTTCGATATTTCTTCCTCTACCAACCCTATATATGTCGCTGGCAGGGATGGAGATGGTTCATCTAGCGGTAACAGTGGTGTTCAATTTACTTATCTCACTACCCACGATAATTATCTTTATGTCACCAAGTTTGGCAACGCCACCCCCTGCTCCCAAACCACTCCAGCTCTAGGTTGTGAACTAATGGTCTTCGACATCTCCTCCAGCACCAACCCTATCTACGTGGCGGGGAGGGATGCTGATGGTTCTTCTAATGGTAACAGTGCTTTGGGTGTTTCTTCAATATTTACTAATGATGAATATGTATACATCGGTAAAGTCGGCAACGCCACAGCCTGCTCCCAAACCACTCCCGCTCTAGGTTGCGAGCTTATGATCTTCGACGCTGTACCAGTTGGACTACTATACGGCAATCTGGTGGCTGACAGTTCTCTAAATAATGTTGAAGTGGCTGGTGGAGCTGTCTTATTCTTGAGTAATGCTTCCACGACCAACATAGCTATTGATAGTGGTTCAAACTTATCTGCCCCATCTTTTCTAACAGTAGCGGGAGACATGAGCAATGACGGTACTTTCAAAGCTGGTACAGGACAGATGATAATGACTGGTGCTAACAAGACTCTTTCCGGCAACCTGACAGATACAAGCTCTTTATACGACCTCACTATTTCCGGTTCAGTTACCATAGATGAAACAGCTGCCTCTACCACCAACTTAACAATTGCAGGTGGAGGTAGTCTGGTAGCTCCGAATTATTTGACTGTTAATGGCAATTTTGTAAATCAAGGGGAGTTTGATAATAATGATGGCACTGTTTATTTGGAAGCTGAGCTTAAAGATATTATTCACTATTTGGCTGGACGCGATCCTGACGGCACAGTTAATGGTAACAACGCTGCTCCTGTCAATGCGATAGCCGTCGCTAATGGCTATATGTACATAGGCAAAAGCGGTAGCGCCACAGCTTGCTCCCAAACCGCCCCCGCCCTAGGTTGCGAGATACAAGTCTACGACATTTCCGATCCAAATAATCCCACTTACGTCGCCGGTAGGGATGTGGATGGCAGTAGCAATGGCATCGGCAACATCGCAATTAATAAATTGGTAATAAAAGATAATTATCTTTATGTTGGTAAAAATACTAGTATAAGTACGGCTCCTTGCTCCCAAGTAATTGGAGAAGCTATTGGCTGCGAACTAATGATTTTTGACATCTCCTCCAGCACCAACCCTACCTACGTGGCGGGGAGGGATGCTGATGGTACCTCTAATGGTAGTAACAGTCTTGTTGGTATTAGCGCTTTTGTTATTCGGGGTAGTTACCTCTATGTTAGCAAAAGCGGCAACGCCACCCCCTGCTCCCAAACCACTCCCGCTCTAGGCTGCGAGTTGCAAATCTTCGACATCTCCTCCAG
>CAYNQD010000004.1:0-1461 GCA_964399295.1 uncultured Candidatus Saccharibacteria bacterium
GAGGTCATGACGCGGTTGTCGCCACTATCTGCCACCGCTACAAACAAACCATCGCCGTAGGTAACAGAGCGCCATGAATTTGCCTCTGCTGCTGTCTGTGCCGTCCAATCAAAACCATTAGTCGAAGTCATGACAAGGTTCGAGCCCGTAATTGCTGTTGCCACAAAGAGGCCGTCGCCGTAGGTGATACCATACCAACTACTGCCCGGCTCATCGTGTTCTGTCCAAATAACACCGTCGGGTGAGGTCATGACGCGGTTGTCGCCCGAGGATGAAACGGCTACAAAAAGTCCGTTGGCATAAATGATAGATCGCCAGGAGTTCAACTCTACCGCATATTCATCCCAATCAACACCATTGGTCGATGTCATGACGCGGTTGTCACCGTCTTGAGCAACTGCTACAAACTTGCCGTTGCCATAAGCCACAGAATGCCAACTATTAGCTTCAGCTGCGTTCTGTGGTGTCCAGGTCATTTCATAATCCGTAGCAAAATTCCAGGTGACTGCATCACTGATACCAGCATGAAAATTGCCAGAGATATCGCTGAAAGCTCCGCTCTCGAACCCGACGTAATAACCAGTACCCTCAGAAAAAGTAACTCCGTCCAAATCTATTGTGACAGTACTGCCATCAATAGTAACAGTGCTATCATTGGAAGCTACTTGGTAAACAATAGCGTCATCAGAAACCTGACGTATATACAATATATTATCAGTTGTACTAGCGACGACATCCTCGTCGAAGGTAATAACTAGCTCGGTGATATCGACCGAAAGACCAGTGGTGTCATCCGCCGGTGTGATGGTAGTGATGATTGGAGCAGTATCGTCGACATCACCGACCACAGCACCACTGATCATAACTTGGTTGTTACCATCATTACTGGCCACCGCCACAAAGAGGCCGTTGCCGTAGGTGACGGAGAGCCAGTTGTTGTCGGCAGCACTGGCGCGTGCTGTCCAGTTGATGCCGTCCTCTGAAGTCATGACACGATTGCCGGTGCCGCTGTATGCCACCGCCACAAAGAGGCCGTTGGTGTAGGTGACGGAGTTCCAGCTGTTGTCGGCCGCGCTGGCGCGTATTGTCCAGTCGATACCGTCTGGTGAGGTCATGACTTGGTTGGTGCCGCCGCCGGCGTAATTAGACACCGCCACAAAGAGTGGTTCACCATTAACCTCGCCGTAGGTGACGGAGTTCCATTGGAGTGCCGCCGCACTGGTACGCATCGTCCAATTGATGCCGTCAGGAG
Source organism: uncultured Candidatus Saccharibacteria bacterium (assembly GCA_964399295.1). Lineage (GTDB taxonomy): Bacteria > Patescibacteriota > Minisyncoccia > Phycocordibacterales > UBA918 > OLB19. The sequence continues at coordinate 1,253 of CAYNQD010000004.1, forward strand.
AAGTCATGACTTGGTTGCTGTTGCCGCTATAAGTGGCCACCGCTACAAAGAGCGGTTCGCCATCGACTGTGCCGTAGGTGACAGAACGCCAATTGTTGTTAACCGCGCTGGCTCGTATTGTCCAGTTGATACCGTCTGGTGAGGTCATGACGCGGTTGTCGGTGCCGGAAGTGGCCACCGCTACAAAGAGCGGTTCGCCATCGACTGTG
>CAYNQD010000004.1:1561-35425 GCA_964399295.1 uncultured Candidatus Saccharibacteria bacterium
CCGTAGGTGACGGAGTTCCAGCTGTTGTCGGCCGCGCTGGCGCGTATTGTCCAGTTGATACCGTCTGGTGAGGTCATGACGCGGTTGCCGATACCAGTGAAAGAGACCGCTACAAAGAGCGGTTCGCCATCGACTGTGCCGTAGGTGACGGAGTTCCAGCTGTTGTCGGCCGCGCTGGCGCGTATTGTCCAGTCGATACCGTCTGGTGAGGTCATGACGCGGTTGCCTTCGCCAGTCCGTGCCACCGCCACAAACTTGCCGTTGCCGTAGGTGACAGAAGTCCAAGCATTCTCCACCGCGCTGTCTTGGGGTGTCCAGGTGATACCGTCCGCCTGTGCTGTTTTGGTTTCAAACACAGGAATGAGGCCCGCAAGCGAGCTGAATATGAGCGTAAACGCCAATGTAAGGGAACTAATTGTATAAAAAAGATTTTTAAAAGTGGTGGTTTTTAACATAAGTAATAATTAAGGAATTAAGATTCGTCCTTCGACCAATAAATACCGGCAATTATAGCATGTGTTCTTGGGTCAATGACATAATTTTGTGGGATAAATGCCAAAATAAACAGCAAACGCAATACCTTACTTCTTTTCCTTAAAAAATAGCAACAAACCAAATATCAAAATACAACTCGCGTAAAAAATCAAAGTGAATTTGAGACAAAAGAAAAGCCCCATTCACGATGATATGTGAATGGGACTCACGTCGTTAGGTCAGTTTTCAGTTACCCTGTTTTGTTCCAACAGTGTAACCTTTTTGCCGCAACAACTTGGCGGCGGCCACCTCGAGCTCGTCGGCGTCGAACGACGCCGTAAAGCCCGTCGCATCCTGGATCAGGGCTGATTGCCCAACCTGAGTAATCTTCAGGCTGTTCACCTCGGCCCCGCCCTGTGTCTTTCCGTGGCAATGTATCCAGCTATTCGCTGGAACATCACCCGTGTTGACTGTGGCTGGTGTACCGTCAATAATGACCGGTACATTTTGGCCGATGTTCTGGCCCTGACGTGTGTTACGATTTTTTTGATTCATCAAAAAAATCTCCTTCGAGGCGCTTTCTGCGTCAACTGACTTTGTCATATTGATGCAGCTGGTCATACTACTGCACTCGGTATGGATTGTCCCATATTGACAAAGGTCGTTAATTTGTGTGTAGCTAGGAGTGAAAAAGAGCGTGGGATTTATCAAAATCCCACGCTCTTATGTGTTTATACGTACCTAAGCTACCTCAGGCTGAGTTTTCTACGGCTTCTCTGGCCTCCCCTAGTTCATTCCTCATGAGCCTGCGTCGCAAGACGCTAAAGATCACGAATATTACAATGAAAGCTAAGGCGATGGAATAATACAAATTTCCATTACCCAGGACCCCCTGCCACAAAGACAGAACACCAAAGCCGCCAATAACAGACAGCTCGGCTTGTTTGGCGTAGAAAAAAGTCCGCGCCATCGTCACAGCGTTTTTAAACTTCCGCCGGCGTAGCCACAAAGCGACCCATAAAGATACCTGGGCAACTATGGCCACCACGACACCGGCGACCAAAAACGAGAGAAAAACTTCAGTCGTTGTCCAGTTTCCGGCAGCGGCTTGCGCTGCTTTAGCTGGACCGCTCCACAGAGCGTCCCAACTCACCGCCAAGATGGCGATGAAGCGACGGGAGTCGCCTTCCTCTAGACCAAACACCCCAGCTATCCAAGTGGAAATCCCAAAAATGGGTTCCACTCCTATAGATTCACAAATGACCTCATAAACAAACAAGGCCACCAAAATGAATCCGAGGATTCCCAGCACGATACTTAGGAAAGGAACAGCTTCTCCCAGTCCCCAAAAAAGATAGTATCCAATGGCCGGAAAGCCGATATGGGTTGCCATGATCGGCAAAGTCCAAGTTTTGAAACCAAGACTCTGATTCCTAAACTGAGACGTAGTCGCCAGAGCAACGTCAATAGCAATGCCCAATCCCATCAAAATTGATGGGAGCCAAAACCCTATTACGTCCATTTACTTCTCCTTTTTTTTGAAAAACCCAAACTCTCGTTTGGGACATGGTGAAAAGAACCTACTCTGCAACTATATCATGGGGGGGGTAATGTCAATAGAAAATGGTAATGTGCACGCACATTACCATTGTCAATTTTAATTATTTTTTGGTTGTTATTTCCTCCCCTTCTTCATGGCAGTGCTCCAACACTTTTTGTTCCGACACCACAGCGCTGTACGCACTCACGCTGGTGTAGGTTATTTTGTACACCAGGAGAAAACAATTTCCTCCCATATCCGCGAATTCTGTTGGTGTTATATAGATCATCTCATGATCTATATTCGCCATTCTTGCCTCCGCAGTAAACACAAACAAAAATGGCAATAAAATCATCATTATCGTTTTCATACCCACCTCCCTAATGAACTATTTAGATTTACTATCCTACACCTTTAGTTTGATAATACAAGCTGATTTCAAAATAATGTAATACAAAAGCGCCGCCCGAAGGGCGGCGCTTTTGTGTGTTTTTATCCTTAAGTCTTAAGTCAAAAAATTATTTCACTTCCTCTTTCTTGAGCGGCAAGCCGATGTGACGCAAGAAAGCCTCGGCTTCCTTTTTATCTCTAGCTGTAGTGACAATAGTAACCGCCAAAGAAAATACGTCTTTCAATTCTTCATCACCACACTCCGGGAAAATAGTGTGTTCTTTTATCCCGATGGTGTAGTTGCCCATTTCATCAATCGCCGTTACCTTTAGCCCGCGAAAGTCGCGAGTTTGCGGCAAGGCAATTCCGATAAGTTTTTCGAGGAAATGCATCATGCGCGCTCCACGCAAAGTTACTTGGTAGCCGATGATGTCGCCTTCGCGCAGCTTGAATGACGCGATTGATTGCTTGGCTGGACGCGGAGAAGGTTTTTGGCCGGTGATTTGAGCCAGACGATCCTGAATCAAAGTAATCTTGGCCTTATCCTGAACCCGTCCCGTCCCGACCGAAATTACAATCTTTTCCACTTTCGGTGACTGCATGACATTTTTGTAACCAAAATCACCTTTTAGTGTTTGGTAGGCATTTTTAATGCGAGTTTGTATTGTTTCCATAATTATAATTTCTTACCGCTAGGACGAGCCACTCGTACTTTTTTTCGTTTCTCTCCCTCACCTTCAAAAATGTATCCAGCTCGTACTGCTTTATCTCCCTCCAATAAAGATACGTTGGAAGCGTGGATTGGCTGACTCTTTTCAATAATTTGTCCTTGGGAACGAGTACGACGATTTTTTTGGTGCTTCTTCACCACGTTTATTCCCTCGATAATCACCTTATTTTCTTTGGACAAAGTGGTGAGAATAGTGCCGGTCTTGCCTTTGTCTTTGCCGGTGATAATTCGCACCGTGTCTCCTTTTCTGATTTTCATAGTTATATCAATTAGTTAATTCGCTTATACCACTTCCGGTGCAAGAGAAACTATTTTCTGATAACCAGCTTCTGATAGTTCACGTGGAATCGGCCCAAACACGCGGTTGGCGCGAGGCTCTTTCTTTACCTTGTCGACAAGCACGACTGCGTTGTCGTCAAAACTTACGTACGAACCGTCTTTTCGTCGAAAAGGTTTTCTTTGTCTGACGACTACTCCGTAGACAACATCTTTTTTCTTCACCTGCTTTCGTGGCTCAGCTGTCTGTACAGATAACACCACCATCTCACCAAGCTCAGCGTAGCGTTTTTTTGAACCGCCCAGCACCTTGAATACTCGACCGATTTTCGCGCCTGAGTTGTCTGTGATTTTAACAATTGTTTGTGGTTGGATCATATTATTTTGTCTTTACGAGTTCAAAACGCTTGCGTTTTGACAACGGGCGGGTTTCGCTAATATCGACCACTTCTCCTTCTTTAGCAGTATTACCTGCATCATGTACCAAATATTTCTTCGTGCGCCGCATGAATTTTTTATACTTTGGATGCTTCACATAACGCTCGACAGCTACGGTGATAGTGTCTTGCATTTTGGTAGAAACCACAGTTCCACGCAAGGTACGACGAGTTGATACAGTTGTATTTTCAGTTGTCATACTAATTATTTGGCGTCATTATTACGACGACGAGTTGATATTTCCGTCAAAGACCGAGCGATTTCTCGCTTGGCATTATTTATCACACCCGCTTTACGGCTAAATTTATCTTTGAAACGTTCCGCGCGAACGGTCTCACGGGCGGCAGTGATGATTTCCATCAACTCCGCCTCGGTCTTACTTCTAATTTCTGACATTTTTATCATAAGCAAGATTATTACACCGTTGTCTCTTCGCGACGCACGAGTTTACCTTGTAATGGAAGTTTTGCCGTGGCCTTTCTAAAAGCCTCACGCGCCAAATCTTCTGATACTCCTTCAACTTCAAAAAGAATCCTCCCGGGATGCACTTCAAAGACGAAGTGATCCGGATCGCCCTTACCTTTGCCCATCGGCACTTCAGCCGCTTTCTTGGTGATCGGCTTGTCGGGGAAAATTCTAATCCAGATTTTTCCGGTCTTGCCCAAGGTACGTGAAATTACTCGACGAGCGGCTTCGATTTGATTTGATTTTACTCGTGAAGGCGTGGTGGCCTTGAGTCCAAATGATCCAAAAGCCACGGTGATACCGCGAGTATCCGGCTTTTCTCTCTTTTCTGGACTTTGGCGGCCGACCTGCCACTTACGATGTTTTACTTTTTTTGGAAATAACATATTTAATGGGATTATCCTTTGCGAATTGGTCTGGCAGTACGAGCTGGAGCTTCGGCTTGACCGCTCTTACGATCGGTAAAAACTTGTCCTCGATAAATCCAAACCTTGATACCAATGGCTCCGTACGGCAAACGAGCGGTGACGCGAGCAAAATCAATATCAGCGCGCAAAGTTTGAAGTGGAATTCGACCTCTTTTCAATTCTTCTTTTCTAGCCATATCAGCACCGCCAAGACGACCGGAAAGAATAATACGCACTCCTTCCACGTCACGGTTAGCCATTACTTTCTCTATGGTCTGCTTCATGACGCGCCTGAATGTCAAACGCTTTTCCAAACCTTCGGCAATCATTTGTCCGACGATGTTGGCGCTTGATTCCGGTGAACGGACTTCTTCAATGTCGAGTTTTATTTCCGGCTTGTCGGTAAGCTTTTGTTTGCGCAAAAGCATGTCGATATCTTTCTTTAGCTTTACCGCACCCTCGCCACTCCTACCTATAATCAACCCCGGGCGTGAGGTCTTGATGATAATACGAAGGTCTTTCTGACTGCGTTCAATCTCCACGGTATCTACTGACATGCCTTTCAATTTCTTGAAAAGTAGTGCTCTGATAGCGGCATCAGACAACAGATACTCACGAAACTTCTTAGCGTCGGTGGTAAACCAGCGACTTTTCCAGTCGCGATTAACACCAATACGCTGTACATATGGATGTGCTACGTGTGTCATAAATATTATTTTTCGCCCAACTCAACCGAGATGTGGCTATTTCGCTTATTAATGCGTGACGCAGAACCGCGAGCACGAGGCATGAATCGCTTCAATACCGTTCCTTTATCGACCGCAACTTTTTTAATAAAGAGCTTATCAGCTTGCTTGCCGGAAGAAACGGCATTGGCTACCGCCGATTCAATGACCTTAGCAAAAGGCCCAGCCGCTCTCTTATCCACGAATTTTAATATAGCCAAAGCTTCGACTATCTTCTTTCCGCGAACAACATCGGCCACCAAGCGCACTTTACGCGGTGATTGTCGGTAATTTTTTAGAATTGCTTTCATAACTATTTCTTACTAGAAGCTGCTGACTTGGCGGCTTTAGCGGCGGCAATTTCAGCATCTTTCTTTTTCTGCTCAAGTTCTTTTTGCATCTTACCGCCGTGACGATGGAATTTCTTAGTTGGTGAAAATTCTCCCAGACGATGACCAACCATTTCTTCAGCCACAGTGACCGGAATATGCTCCTTGCCATTGTGTACGCCAAAAGTGAATCCCACCATTTCCGGCGAAATCACTGAGGCGCGCGCCCAAGTCTTGATGACACCACCCTCTCCGGGTTTTTTTCCGGCGATTTTTTTCAACAACTTCTCATCTACATATGGTCCTTTATAGAGTGATCGTGACATACTTTAATAACTACGAATAATACGCGCAAACAGCGCGTTTCTGAGAACCTCTTGTAAAGAAAGGTAACGGCCGTCCTTAACAGAGGTTCCCAAGATTTTTAAATCAACTTCTTCATCTTTGCGAGGCGACACTAAGAATTTAGATAGATTCCTAATCCCCGCTGAGGTTGGAACTTGGCCAGAATACCTAAAAATAGCTAAAAAGTCAATGAAAAAGGGACTTATACTAATCAACCAGTCAACTTCCAAATAGCTCTACAACCAATTACACTGTTTGCGGAGGGCGGATATTGGGGCGGTGGGCGAAGCAAATAGTGTAATTGGTTGTGGGGCGAGGGTTGTAATTAGCATGGGGGCCTGAAAATAAGTAAAAAAGCCGGAGTTTTTAGCTCCGACTTTTGGTTTGGTTTTTTACAACAGGGAAATCTGGTCATAAATGGAGTCGTGAAGCTCACACCCGGATACAAAGTCCGCTCTGTATCTACTGGGAAAACTTTCATCCATAACTACTTTATGGATAGAAAGAGCCAAATCATGATGCTCCCCCTCCACTTCCAGATGCATAGCTGCAAATTTTCCGTCCTTTATAAGCTGGTTTTTCACCAACTCTTTTACAAAGAGCAGTGATCCCACCTCAATACTGTAAAGGAATCCCAGAATTTTGAATGAAGAACTTAATTCCAAAACCCTTTCGTACGGCTTATAAAAAGGCCCGTCCTGAAGTTCCCACATGCAAACTTCGGGATGTTCCTCCATATATATACTGACATGATCCTGACCCAAGTCACCTTCAGCCGCCAACTTGACGAGCAAATTTCTAACCATCGTCAAATTCTGACACAACACAAAACTTTTCTCTTTGTGTTGCTTAACAATTTCACACTGCATTAAACTTATACAGCGAGAAAAAATCAACGGCATAAGCATTGGTGCCGGCCAGAATCCGACCCCGGATTGGTCGCACAACTCTGAGTTGTGATATGCAAATCTTTCTATAGATTTTGCCCGAAAACGCAAAGCTTCTTCGTAGGTTTTCATCACTGATCTCCTTGTGAATGAACGTTAAATTTATACTAAATACCTAAAACGGAGTATATTATTATTCACAATAATACAAATTGGCACCTATGCTAATTACAACCCTCGTCCCAGACTATGCTAATATATTGGCAATGAAAAATATTCGTGGTGGCACTCACACCACCCTCACCGAGACAGCAAAGCTGGTCGTGCAAATATTGGAAATTATCCCGGGCGTGGAGATGATATCTCCGGGTATTATTACTCAAAGCAAAAGTCGTACCGGCAAACGCTACGTAACCGGCTGTTTTACCGCCGCCGGCATGGAGCTAATCATAAGCGGGCAAGGTATCCAAAAAGTGGCCGTGCATTGCAACCCTGATTTGGCACCTCACATATTCTCTGCTCTCTCCTCTCACAAAAAACTTTCCCAACTAACTTTCAAAACCCGAGAGAAGAAGCCTGGGGTGTAGGTACCATAAAAACAAAAACCCTGACAGTGTTGTCAAGGTTTTTATTTTTAGATTTAGGTTTACCGCTTTCCACCCATCAGCCGACCTGGCTTTCGGCGTTCCACTATAAATACATTTGAGTATTTCTTTGGAGAACGAGTCTTTTGTCCCTTTCCAGTTGGACGACCTTGCTTGGTGCGAGCGCGACGGTGTCCGCGCGGAGCACGACCTTCACCTCCTCCATGAGGGTGATCGACGGCATTTTTAGCTGCACCGCGAGTCTTTGGACGAAGACCGCGATGACGAGCGCGTCCGGCTTTACCGATATCTATCAAACGATATTCCTCATTGGAAACCGCACCGACTGAAGCCCAAGCTGAAGAAATCACCTTGCGAATTTCAGTTGACGGCATTTTTAGCAAAGTGTAGGTGCCGTCCTGCGCCACCACTTCAATGTAGTTACCAGCTGAACGAGCCAATTTTGCTCCCGCTCCTGGCTTAATTTCCACGTTGTACACAAAGGTACCAACCGGAATAGCCCTAAGCGGCAGACGATTGCCCACTTTTGGCTTGGCGGTCTCAGAAGTGATGATTTCATCATGCTGAGCCAATCCTTGTGGAGCCAAGATGTAGCGACGTTCGCCGTCTTTGTACACGACTAAAGCAATGAACCCAGTACGATATGGATCGTATTCGATAGTTTCCACTCGCGCCGGAATCTCTTTCTTGTCGTATTTGAAATCAATTAGACGATAAGTCCTCTTGTTTCCATTGCCACGATTAAGAACGGTGGTTCGTCCCTGATTATTGCGTCCTCCCGTGCTTTTCTTGCCAACAGTCAAACGCTTGAACGGCTTGCTGTCGGTGGATGTTAGTTTCTTCTTATATTCAATGACCGACCCATCACGTCGACCAGCTGAAGTAGGTTTATACTTTTTCATAGTTTAGACGAGATTAATGGTGTCACCCTTTTTAAGATAAACGTATGCCTTTTTCGCGCCCGCTACTTTAACCAAACGGTTTTTTGAGCCAGACAATCTCAAGGCAGGTTTTTTGTTGACGATGTTTACTTTCACCGGCGTCACATTATAGAGAGCTTTTACCGCGTCACGAATCTGAAATTTGGTAACGCCACGACGAACATTGAACGTGTATACATTCTGATCGCCCTGCTTCACCGCCTTTTCAGTAATGCGCAAGCCTTTAATCACGGTTGATAAATCGCGATCAGTTGGCAAGGCTTTCGTGGATGCCTTGACAGACAAGACGACAGCAACAGCCTCTCCTTTTTCTGTTTTTTCTTTTCGACTAAAGAGAGCCATAATAATTATTTCTTAACAGCAACGGATGAGCCGCCTACGCGCTTGGAAATAATTTCCACCACGTCATTTGGTTCAGCCATTACCACGTACTTGTAAGTAAGAAGATCGACCGGATTTATATCCTTGGCTTGCATTACCTCGATATTTCCAAAGTTACGAAAACTTTTTTCCACTGAGTCATTGCGATTTGGCAAAACCAAAACCGCAGCGTTTTTGCGCTTGGTAGCCAGAGAAGTTTGTCCGGTACCTTTGGCCAACGCTTTAATTATTTCCTTGCCTTTTGCAGTTTTTGGTTCGGCAAAAGCCAGAGCCTCAACAAAAATAATTTCAGCGTCGCTCAGCTTTCGAGACAATACCGTCGCCAAAGCTTTAGCTCGTGCTTTCCGATTGATCTTTACCGAATAGTCCTTTTCATTTCGCGGGCCATGAGCGACTCCGCCGCCGCTCCAAATCGGTGAACGACGTGAACCATGTCTGGCTCTACCGGTACCTTTTTGTTTCCAGGGCTTCTTTCCGCCGCCTCTAACCTCGCTTCTATCCTTGGTGTGAGCAGTTGATTGCCGAGCATTTGCCTGCATACCAACCACTACTTCGTGCACCAAGTCAGCATTCCACTTGGCATTAAAGACTGCTTCCGGAAGAGAAATCTTCCCGACCTCAGTACCTTCATGCGAATATATTTTTGCGTCCATATATCAATGCTTAAAACTTAGATGCCACGCACCTCTACTAATGTTCCTTTTCGACCTGGTACTGCTCCTGAAACGAGCAAAATATTTTCAGCGGGATTAACCTGTAAAACCTGTAGGTTTTTGACTGTAATGGTATCGCTACCCATTCGGCCGGCCATTCTCACACCCTTCATCACTCGATTAAGACCAGTGGCTCCGATAGAACCCGGCTCTCGCTCTGAATGCTTTTGTCCATGAGTACGACGACCGCCGGCAAAGCCGTGACGCTTGACCACTCCCTGAAAGCCTTTACCTTTAGAGACAGCTTTTACGGCGATGATGTCACCGGCAGTAAAAACTGAAGCGTCAAAAGTTGAATCTTTTTCCACTTCACCGACAGTATTTTTTTCGTTGACTGTTGGTCTAAACTCTTTAACAAAACGTACACCTTTACCAAAATGCCCTTTCTGAGCCTTGGCTACACGATGTTCTTTTTGTTCGCCGGTAGCGACTTGAACAGCGTCATAACCATCAGTATCGACTTTTTTGATTTGTGATACCCGAGTTGGTTCAACTTTGAGAATGGTAGCCGCTTTGCAGACACCATTTTTATCAAAGACTTGAGTCATTCCGGCTTTGGTTCCAATAATGAATTTCATTACTATTGAACTAAACTAATAATATTTGCTATTATATCGACAACTACAACAAACCGCGTGCTTACACGGGACACAATGTCCGCACGTAAATCACGCGGTTTGCGCCCATTGGTCTCTTGGTGGATTTTGTTTCCACCCGTACGTAGGTCTTTTTAAAAGCTGTTCGTAAGTATACTGATTTTTAGTACTTTTGCAAGCGGAAGTCTACTCCACCCCATACAAAAACCCCGCCAACTTCGTTGGCGGGGTTTGGTTCGTAAAAGGTAAACGAATCCGTTACGGTGTTATGGTCAACGCTCTGGGATGACTCATGACACTATAATCTCCTCTGGCATCTCTAAAGTTGGCTCTGATTCTAACATTGTGTGTACCAGCAGGAATTCCCAAATCACCCACCAGACCAGACCAGGAATACTGTCCAGCGGCTATAGGAAATATCTTGACCGGATTTAGAGGATCATTACCAACAAGAATCTCATAACCTAATGGATTTAAACCGGCTGTCCATCCTACAGTCAAATATGAACTCTGGCTCACTATAGCATGTGACATGAATAAGTGTACATTTCCAAAGTTTGTAGCTCCGGTATGATCTTGAGTCACATTTAAGGCCACTCTTGGACTTACTAGCTGACATACGCCCGTTTTATCACAAAGTCTCTCCAACCTAACGCTGTAATTACCAACACCCATACCCAGCTCTTGAGCCGTACCCTCCCAGCTACGACTACAATCCAACCATCCTGTGTCGCTAAGACTTGGTATTATTATGCTTTTTCCGTCCCTACTATTGGTTATTCTTATTTGGCAGTCGTCATTATTATCTTTTTCCCACCAAGTAGCTTTAAATTTCTGGTAGGTAGAAGATATTGTATTTGGACTTAAAGTTATAGCCATTGGCCCCACAGTAACAGAACCACCTCCTGGAATATCTTCAAAGTTTCCTTGAGTAGGTCCGGAAGGATTAGTATATACAGGTGGATTAGCATATACAGGGGCATTAGCTCCACTGCCTGAGGTGCCTGAGCCTACTACGCCAGTTCCACTACCTGAACCTGTTCCTGTACCACCACCTGGAGTAGTGTTGATCCAAAAGCCAGTATTTGGAGCACCTAACGGATTGAGGATCTGTACAGAAACATTGATTTTCTTAGGATCTCCACTATATGTAGAAGTGACAATTCCATTATTAGTTGACGCTACATAGCTATTTCCACAACGTGATTGTAGATCTCCAGTAAAGAAGAAAGTTAGATTAGCAATACTGCCGACCGGCGCACCTAAATAGGTAGCGATGGCACCAAAGTCGGAATCGGAACTAAAGAGCAAGTTTTGTTCTTTGACAGGATGGTTATTATGCACCTTATACACCGTACCTTGGTTAGCGGGAGCTTTTGCCACAACCCTCAGATTACCATTAGCAGGTCCCATTGTCTTTGTATGGCAAGCAGGATCCATGATAAAAGTATTGGTTACATTTAGATTTCCGGTATCGCTCCACGGGCCACAACCCTGAGAATTACAGAATCTTACAGAGAGCTCATTATTGCCAATTTTGAAACCGACGAACTCAAAGACGTTAAGAACTGATGTATTCGTAGCAAAATCTGAACCCGGCGTAATCGTAAACTTCTTTTCTACAATAGTTGAATTAACTCTCATCTGGATACGCTCGTACGCATGACTAGGAGAATGTTGCCAGAACCGGTATAAATTCTGAGTACCCATTGGGACAGAACTAGGCAAAAGAGAGCTGTCTATAATTGGCTTACTTAACCCGCTGGCGTTATTTGGTGGATCATTCGGTATAACAAGATTTCCAATATTTTGTCCCGTAGTAACTCTTCCAACCTCCTTATTCGAGACTGGAGTGGAGCCACTTCCTGAGGTAGGACTTGAACCATCAGCATAACCACTTATAGTTATCTTGATAGGTGAACTCCATGGGCTACAACCGATTATATTACAAGCCTGGACATAAACTTCGTTATCACCAATTCGATAACCCCAATCTTCAATCAAATTTAGCGTACCACTACTAAATTCAGCAGGTGTTTTTCCAGGGAGAGTTGTCGAATTAACTTTATACATGTAGTAAGTAGGGTTATTATTCCCAGAATGATAAAGTGTTACATTACTTGGCACATTTCCAACACCTGGGAAAGATTTATTCAACACGAATTGTTGTCCTGGCTTTAGGGGAGAATGTGTAAGGGTAGCACTAGTAGGAGCTCCCACAGGAGTGCCGGAACCTGAACCGGGAGTCGTAGAATCACCGATTACACCTAAGATAGCTTCATAACTGCCAACACAATTGGTTTCGTAAATATCGCAGCCTTCAAATCTTACATTGTAAACACCGGGTTTCAAACCTAATTGAGTAGCAGTTACTGAAGTATTGCCGGAAGGAACCATTACCGGCATGACGACACTACCAAACTTTATCCGATACGCGGGGTATTTTGTACTACTATTATTTGCCCAAGTCACGGTAAAGCTCTGTCCTAGAGTTACACTTTGACGACTTATATCCAAAGATAGAGCGGAAGAGCCAGGACTTGAAGGAGAACCACCACCAGTACCCACTGTCAGCAATGTGCTTGGACCAGTTGAGCAGATATTACTAAATCCAGATTTTGTACAAGCCTGATGTATCAAGACATAAGAACCAGGACTCATTATACCCATATTGGCAGGAGTGGTTGTCCAGGAACCAGACTGAGTTGATAGATTCAGCAAGGTTTTATCTCCAACTTGGATTTTATGTTCATCAAAAATTTTGCCAGTACCATTAGACCAACCTATTGTGAGGCTTTGATTGACATTGGTTACTGTGTTTGGATTTAGAGAGACAAATAAATTATTAGAAGTATCTCCTGAGCTAGGAAGACCTACAGTCAAGGCTGTTTTCGCGCTAGTGATACAATTTCCACCATCAGCGGTACAAGCATAAAATCTTATGTTATAAGTACCACCACCTTTTATACCCAAGTCAGCAGGAGTGGTTGTATAAGAGCCGGGAGAAGCTGATACTGACAGAAGTTGCCCTCCCTCGACTTGTATTCGACGTTGAGTAAAGCCCGCGCCAACAGTACCCGACCAAGTGATGGTAAAGCTTTGATTGACGTTGGTTACTGTGTTTGGATTTAAGGAGGTGTTCAAATAGGCAGCTAGAGTAAAGACAGTTAAGGTTCTACTCTGCCCAACAACACAGTTGGCTCCATTGTTGTCGCAAGCTTCTAGTCTTACTGCATAAGTACCGGCTGTTAAGCCTAGCTGCGAAGGAGTTCTTGAGGTAGAACCGGAAGATCCAGACACATGCAAAAGTACGTCATTACCAATTCTTAGTTGGTATTTAGGAGATTTTGTAGTTCTGTTGTCTGCCCAGGTCACTGTAAAACTCTCTCCGACAGTTACTGTACCCGGACTCAAAGATGTAGTTAGAAGCGTATTGGGAGTAGTCCCGCCTGCTGCCTGTGCGTTGGAAAAATTAACAAACAGGAGGAAAGAAAGAGAGATTATTCCTGAAAGGAGAGCGAACTTGGTAAAGAATGAATAAATATTTGACATGTTATTGCAAGATTATTAAATATATTAAAACGGTAAGACTATTGTACTACAAAGTGGAGAAAGTTTTTTATAAACTGTGGATTAAGGAACTACAAAAGACCGCCGGCAAAGCCGGCGGTCTTTTGTAGTTCTTGGCAAACACTACTACATCATCTTCACATCAATATTGACTCCGGAAGGAAGCGAAAGGTTGGTTAGCGCTTCCACCACCTTTGGACTGGGATTCAAAATATCAATCACTCGCTTATGCATTCGCATTTCAAATTGTTCTCGCGCGTCTTTATATACGAACGTAGAACGGTTGACTGTATATTTTTTAATCTCAGTTGGTAATGGAATCGGGCCGACCACCTTTGCGTCAAAGCGGAGAGCAGTATCAATTATCTGCTTAGTGCTTGCATCAAGGATCTTGTTTTCGTAAGCGCGGACCCTAATGCGGAGTTTGTTGATTTCACCAGCAGTAGGTTTTACGTCTTTTTTTGTAGTATCTGTTGCCATAGTACTTTGTGTTTAAACTTAAAATTTAAGCGATAATCTTAGTTACCACACCAGCACCAACTGTCCTACCTCCCTCACGAATCGCGAAGTTTTGTTGATCCTCAAGGGCAACCGGAGCTACTAATTTTACCTTGAAAGTGGCGGTATCTCCTGGCATAACCATTTCTACACCTTCGTTTAGAGTTACGTCACCGGTCACGTCTGTAGTACGGATGTAGAATTGCGGCTTGTAGCCTGAGAAGAATGGTGTGTGACGACCACCTTCGTCCTTAGAAAGCACGTAAACCTCGGCTTCAAACTCAGTATGAGGAGTTACAGAACCCTTCTTAGCAAGTACCTGTCCGCGGTGTACGTCTTCTTTCTTGGTTCCGCGTAGCAAGATACCAGCGTTGTCTCCAGCTTGAGCCGCGTCTAGTTGCTTGTTAAACATTTCCACTCCGGTAACGGTGGTAACGGCAGTATCTTTAATACCAACGATTTCTACTTCCTCACCCACCTTTACCGCTCCTCGCTCTACACGTCCTGTTACTACCGTACCGCGTCCTTCAATTGAGAAGATGTCCTCAATTGGCATAAGGAATGGCTTGTCGAGGTCACGAACTGGTGTTGGGAAATATGAATCCATGGCATCGGCCAATTCAATAACCTTATCGCCCCAAGTTGAAGCTGGGTCTTCCAAAGCCTTAAGGCCAGAACCTTTAATAATTGGAGCGTTTTCACCGTCAAAACCATTCTTGGTTAGAAGCTCACGCAACTCCTCCTCTACCAACATAATCATTTCCTCATCATCTACCATGTCACATTTGTTTAGGAAAACAATGACTTTTGGCACACCTACCTGCTTGGCTAGAAGCACGTGTTCACGTGTCTGTGGCATCGCGCCATCAGTAGCAGCTACCACAAGCACGGCTCCGTCCATCTGGGCGGCACCAGTAATCATGTTTTTGATGTAGTCGGCGTGTCCTGGCGCGTCGATGTGCGCGTAGTGACGATTTGGGGTTTCGTACTCAGAGTGTGAGAGCGAAATAGTAATACCTCGAGCTTTTTCTTCCGGAGCCTTATCAATATCTTCTACCGCCTTAACGTTGGCTTTGTAGCCATTGCCTCGAGTATTAAGAGTATTAAGAATCGCAGCTGTCAAGGTAGTTTTACCGTGGTCAACGTGACCAATGGTTCCTACGTTAATGTGCGGCTTTGAACGATCAAATGCATCTGCCATATTTTATGAAAGATAAATTAATAATTATAATCCGCACACAGACGCTAAAAAGCTGTGCCTGAGCGTGCATTCTAGGCGGCGCGAGAACAATCGCGCTTAGAATGAACACTCAGAACGTGTGAAAGAGCAATACTATGTTCGCTCCACGCACAGTCAAGACTGTGTGCGGTTCGGCAATAGTAGCAGAGTCTGAGAGATTTGCAAGACTTGGACATGCTGGAAAATTTAAGAGGCGCGCCCTGCGGGCGCGCCTCTTTAATTTTTCCTTCTTTCAACTCCTATTCCTCATCAATATCCTTCACTCCTCGGGCTTTCTTAATATCATTGGCTACATTAGGCGGCACCACGTCATAATGGTCAAATTCCATCATCATGGAAGCGCGACCTTGTGTCATGGAGCGCAAAGTGTTGGTGTAACCAAACATTTCCGACAAAGGTACTTTAGAAGTAATGACTTTTTTGTCGCCAATATCGTCCATACCTTCCACTTGTCCGCGCTTACTGGAGATATTTCCATTGACATCACCCATGAACTGTTCCGGAGTACGCACTTCTACCTTCATCACCGGCTCAAGGAGAACAGCACCCGCCTTTCCAGCCGCTTCTTTGAAAGCGTGAATAGCGGCCAATTTGAAAGCAATTTCTGAAGAGTCTACATCATGGAAACTACCGTCAAAGAGTTCTACAGAAACATCCTCCATCTTGTATCCGGCCACAAATCCTCTAGCCATCGCCTCCCTACAACCCTTCATAACGGCTGGAATATACTCACCTGGAATTACTCCTCCCTTAATGCTGTTGATAAATTCGTAATGATCCTCGCGAGTGACGTTTTTGGCCACAGTCTCGCCTTCTGCCAACGGTTGCATTGGACGAATACGGATTTTTACGTGTCCATACTGTCCGCGACCACCTGATTGCTTGACGTACTTGTATTCAGCTTCAGCTTCGCGCTGGATAGTTTCACGATAAGCCACTTGTGGCGCGCCGACATTGGCTTCTACGTTAAATTCTCGCTTCATGCGATCGACCAAAATCTCAAGGTGCAGCTCACCCATACCGGCAATGATGGTTTCTTGGGTTTCCTCGTCAGTTGAAACTTTAAAAGTTGGGTCTTCGTCCGCCAATTTCTTGAGCGCGACACCCATTTTTTCCTGGTCATTTTTAGTTTTTGGCTCAACACGCATCGCTACTACCGGCTCGGGAAAAGTAATTTGTTCAAGAATAATCGGATTAGCTTCATCACAAAGGGTGTGTGAGGTCTTCACCTCTTTAAGACCTACTCCAGCAGCAATTTCACCGGCATATACTTCTTCAATTTCTGTTCGCTTGTCGGCTTGCAAACGCACGATACGTCCCAAGCGTTCTTTTTCACCGGTTGAGGAATTGTATATATAGCTACCCGACTTCACCACCCCGGAATAAACTCTAAAGAAAGTAAGCTGCCCCACAAACGGGTCGGTCTGGAGTTTGAAAGCCAAGGCACAGAAAGGTTCACTGTCGTCCGGAAGACGAGTGACTTCACTTTCGTCTTTTGGATTTATACCATGCACCGGCGGCAAATCAGTTGGTGCCGGCAAATAATCAACCACGCCGTCAAGCACGAGCTGTACACCAATATTTTTCAAAGAAGAACCGGTAAAGACAGGGAAAATCTCGTTGGCAATCACCGCTTTACGCAATGTTTTCATCAGGTCTTCGGTACTTGGCTCCTCTCCGGCCAAAAAAGCTTCCATCAAAACATCATCATGCTCAACGATTCTTTCCACCAATTCAGCTCGGTACATTTCAGCGTCGGCTTTTAATTCCTCAGGAATTTCCTCCTCACTAACGATCACACCCATCTCTCCCGAGAAAGTCACCGCCTTCATTTTCATCAGGTCAATCACGCCTTTTAGATTATCCTCAGATCCCCACGGGAGTTGGAGACGAACAGCTTTTTTAGACAGACGATCCTGAATGCTTTTGTATGATTTTTCAAAATTTGCCCCCAGTCTGTCCATCTTGTTGATGTAACAAATACGAGGTACCTTGGCTTCATCAGCATAGCCCCAGTTGGTTTCTGATTGCGGCTCTACTCCCGCCACTGAGTCAAATACCACCACCGCGCCGTCTAGCACGCGCATGGAACGCTTTACCTCAGCCGTAAAATCAATGTGCCCAGGAGTATCAATCACGTTGAAAGTGTACATCTGAGACTCATCCTTTCTATCAACCACTTCCGTCTTTGACCAATTACAAGAAATGGCGGCGGCGGTAATAGTAATACCTCGTTCTCGCTCCTGCTCCATCCAGTCGGTCACGGCCGCGCCGTCATGCACTTCGCCCAGCTTGTGAGTCATGCCGGTATAAAAAAGTACACGCTCTGAGGTTGTGGTCTTGCCTGCGTCTACGTGCGCCACGATACCAAAGTTGCGCATACGGTCTACTGCAAATTTTCTAGCCATAAAATTTATCTTCTACTTATTACTTATATATGTATTTAATAATTATGATACTCCCTTTCATACCGACAGGACACAAAATGACCTTGGAGAAAAGAAAAAGCCAACAAAGGCTTAACGCCGATACTATACGGTATTTATAGATAATCGGCAACCGCCTATTTTCCTTCTTTCCTAAATCCGGCCACGAGCTTTCTCAGCTTCAATAATTCTTCGGGCCGCCAAGCGATAGCTAAGCGTCCGTAAATGCGCTTCCTCTCCATCTTGGCAATGGGTCAAAATTTCGTTTACCACTTGTGTCATTTTTGCCTCTAGGGCTTGGTTGACTTTCTCTAGCATCCAATAATCATTGCTGCTATTTTGCACCCACTCAAAATAACTCACCACCACGCCGCCGGCATTGGCTAAAATATCAGGAATAACCACCACACCACGCTCTCTCAAGACCTTGTCTGCATCGGTCGTGACCGGATCATTAGCCATTTCCAAAATCATCTTGGCTTTTACCTGTCCAACATTTTCACCGGTAATCTGCTCCGAAATAGCGGCTGGAATAAGAATATCTACCGGCAAAGTCAATAATTCAGCGTTGGTAATTTCTTTTATGTCTTTATCAAAATCCGTGGCGGCTAGGTTGTTGTCTATCAGCATCTCGTCTATAGGCAATCCTTCGGGGCGGTAAAAAGCTTTTTTGGTGTTGCTTATAGCCACCACCTTTAGCCCCCAGCCGTGCAGTATCTTCACGACATTGTAGCCAACATTTCCCAATCCCTGCACCGCCACCGTCAAACCTTCCAGCTTCTGTCCTTTGGCTTGCAGATAGGTTTTTAAAACATAGGCTCCGCCCAGGGCCGTGGCTTCACTGCGGCCATGCGACCCGCCAACCGAAAGCGGCTTGCCAGTAATCACTCCTGGGATGAATTGTCCTTTTATTTTGGCATATTCGTCCACCATGTAGCCCATGATAGTGGCGTTGGTATTGATGTCTGGAGCCGGAATATCAATCCTCTCCCCCACAAAGGGCGCCAATTCTCGCATCAGACTTCTGGATAATCTCTCGATTTCTCCCGCCGACAATTTATTTGGATCTACCGCTACGCCACCTTTGGCGCCACCAAAAGGAATATTTACCAAAGCACATTTCAGAGCCATCAAGAAAGCCAAGTTTTTAACATCCTCCAATTCCACATCCGGATGAAAACGCAAACCACCCTTTCCCGGCCCACGCGCGTCATTGTACTGAACCCGATAGCCATCGAAATTTTTCACTGAGCCGTCGTCCATTTTTACCGGCACTATAAAAGTAATTACTCTTTTCGGTTTGCTGAGCAAATTGCGTTCGTCCTCGGAAAACTCGCTATTCTTAAGCAGAGCCTCCAACCTCACCTGACAATCAACACAAATATTTTTATTTTTGCTGGTATGATCTATCATAAAATAATTATTTAAATAAAGAACAAAAAACCGCCCTTACTTTTGTTTCTTAGCCAAATCCAACACCTCGTCTACCCGAATCTTGGCCACAAAATCCGGTACGTGAGAAACGAGAATCATCGCACCTTTATAATCGTGAAGCGCCTCGGCTATCACCGGAATGTGGCGGAAATTGATGTGGTTGGTTGGTTCGTCCAAAATCAAAAGCCCTGGCTTTTCCATCGTGAGTTTGGCAAAGGCCACCAAGCCTTTTTGTCCTTCAGACAAATTTCCGACTTTGGTTTTCATCACGTCGCCAAACAAAAGAAATCCGGCTGCGATGGAGCGCATTTTTTCTTCCAATTTTTCCGTCATGGAATCCATCAGAGTTTCAAAAACAGTTTTGTCGAAATTGAGATTAGAAAAATCCTGTCGGTAATAACCAATCTGCACCCCCGGAGCCACAAACTCCCCTTTGGCGTGGCCGGAGGCTAGTTTTTCCAGCAGGGTGGTTTTGCCAATTCCGTTGGGGCCGACTATCTGCAAATGCATGCCCCGCTTCAAAACCAAATCACACTCCACTTCTTTTGGTTCGTGATTTTTTATGACTTGGTATGAAGTCAGCTTCACTACTTCTAGCGGAATATCTTCGTGTGGTTCGATGGTAAACGGACGAATGGCTTTATCCTCCTTGCGAACATCAACTTTATTTTCCTCCGCCTCTTCGATTTCATCGCGCATGCGCTTGGCGACTAGACGCATTTTTCCACCCTTACTGGCAAAGTAATTTACCTTATCTTTGTTGGCCTGAATTTCTTTGGCCAAGCGCGCGTTTTCGCGTTGTTCTTTTTCTACCTGCGCGGCAATGTCCTTTACCACCGCGTGATAGTTGCCGTTGTATTGCTCGACTTGCCGCCTTTGCGTATTGAGATAAAGCACGCCGTGCGTAAAAGCATTGAGAAAATCAGCATCGTGAGAAATAACCAAAACCGTCTTATTGTACTCTTTTAGAAAAGTAGTGAGGTGTTCAATACCGCCCACGTCAAGGTTGTTGGTCGGCTCATCCAGCAGTAGTACGTCGGGATTTTGAATGAGGGCTTGAGCCAAAAGCAGACGCGCCTGCTGACCACCGGAAAAACTGCCGATAATTCTATCTTTGAAAGTGGCACGCATTTTTTCGGTCGGGGTCAAATTGACCACTTCCAGTACCTTGTCGATTTTAGGATCAATATCATAAATCTTCTCAGCAAAACTCTTGGCAAAAAATTCCCGCACGGTCAAAACCAACTCTTCTCTGGGAATAATTTGTCGGGCGATAGCGATAGTGGTGCGCGGTTCGATATTTATATCACCTTCGTCGGGATGATTGTCGCGATTGATTAGAGAAAAGATGGTACTTTTACCGGCACCGTTTTGGCCCATAAGAGTCAACTTGGCACCGCGACGCACCACAAAATTGGCCTCACGCAAAATCGGCCGTGTCGCATTGTATTCGTAGGACACATCCTTAAAAACAATAATCCCGTCACTTCTAGACATAGGTGAATACCATACACTATTTTTGGAGGATGTGAAAGCAGTCCGTTAACCTTGTCACATCAACCCATGTCACACATACTACTCTCCTTCAATTTTAGCCAGTTTAATATAAACTCAAACAATCTCCGCCTCAACCGCCTGCCGATAACTCGGAAAGTTTATTTGATGAGGGGCGTCTTTCACCACTACCAGTTTAGCGTTCATGGCCAATTTCACAGTTTCCTCGCAACGCTTCTTTAAAGCGGGATAAATTTTTCCTTCTTTTTCTCCATAAAAAACAACAGTGGGAACATTCAGAGTTTTAGCAATTGCCCGACCGCTTCTATTTTTTATATCAGCAAATCTTCTTTGGCCAATATATTTTTTGATATCCGCTGATATAAATTTAATGTCTTCCGCAAAATCCGGACTAAGGGAGCAAAGATAAAGTTTCTTTGGTTTGATTTCATCAGCTTTCAACATAGCCAAAACCGCGCCGTAAGAAAAACCCAGAACGTAATTCTCCCCGCCTTTATTTTCCTCAAAATATTTACTAAAAAAAATCCCCCAATTCCGTAGCGTTGGCCGATAAAGTTTTATAATTCCAAGTGACAGGCACTGGCACCACCTGGTAGTTTTTGGATTTTAGAAAAGCCAAAAGCCAAGTGTAGTTTTTGTCCGTAGCTTGTTCTTTAAAGCCGGGAATTATGAAAAAAGTTTTTTGGGTCATTTTTTATATTTTAAATTAAAATCAAAATAGGATGGTATAAATACCACCCTATTTATATACCGGGATTATCTATACTTCAAATTCACCCAGTTTTACCCCGCCAATAAAAGCCCTCCATTCTTCCTTATTAAAAGACAAAGTTGGCTGCACAAGGCCACCACCTCTGGTCGCTCCCCAGCTTTTAATCTCTCCACTATGCCCTGAAAGGGTGCCTTCAGCCCAAGAGCAGCGTGTGATCGCTTCGTGTTGTACCAAAGCAAATAATCAATCAAGAGCTGATAGTGGTCAACGTAGTTTCTTCTTGTATAGCCTAGTCTTCTGTCGATGTATACTACCCCTAGCATAAAAAGAGAGATGCGGAAGCAGGATGTCACTATTGCCATATCAACCCGCGTTATATTACTTTCCTTCAGTTTTAGATATAGTGTATTTAAACCACCGTCCTTCAGGATCAGTTTCAAAACTAAATTTAAACTGTGGATTTTCTGCCTCCAATTTATTAGCCGCCGCATAAACATCTTCCGGTGTTCGAGCTTGATCAAAAAAATTGATAAGTCCGTAAGATGCTAAATGTTCCTCACCTTCCCGATATTCACTCAATTGACCACCAGATTCAATAATTAAAGTTTCTGAATAAGGATTGTGTTTTTCTAACATCTCAGCAACTTCATCGGCCGGACCCCAACCTTCGCTAGTTGGCCCTCGATATTCTTCTAGCGATTCACTTTCAGAACTAAATTTTGGTTTTTCTGGATTCATAGGTAATTGGTGGAAGTTAAATTATAAAACACAAAGTAATAAAAGTCGTGTCTAACAAAATTTTAACACATCTTTAGGTACGTAATGGAAAAGTCTGTGCCGTTAGCACAATCTAGCTTTGATTTATGCTATCATTTGAATTAAACTCATATCCACATCTTCTCAAAAGATATTCTGCCGGTACGAGAAAAATATTTATTCATGAAAGACACCTGGGACATTATTGTAATCGGCGGTGGAGCGGCTGGCATGATGAGTGCCGGTACCGCTGCTGCTCGTGGTCTAAAGGTGCTCCTGCTTGAGAAAAATCCGCAGCTTGGTAAAAAATTACGCATCACCGGTGGCGGAAGGTGTAATCTCACCAACCACACCTTGAATACCCGCTCTCTGCTCAAGCAGTATGGTGCCGCTGAACAATTTCTTTTTTCCACCTTTGCCAAGCACGACGTAGCGGCTACTTTGGATTTTTTTCATACACTTGGCTTGGCTACTGAAGTCGAAGCTGAGTCTAGGGTTTTCCCGGCTACAAAGCGCGCTGAAGACGTGGCGTTGGCGCTGGAACGCTTCTTAAAGAAAACCGGCGTAACGGTGAAGACAAATGTAGTCGTCAAAAAAATCCTCACTGGAAACAACACCATCACTGGAATACGGACTAGCGAAGGCATCTTCTCTGCCGCTGCTTACATCCTCGCGACCGGCGGCACCAGCCGACCCGACACCGGAGCAACTGGCGACGGCTACACTTGGCTTAAAGAAATTGGGCATAGTGTCGCCATCCCGACCCCGTCTTTGGTGCCGATTGAAGTGATGGACACTTGGGTAAAAGACGCGGCCGGAATAAGTATCCAAGATACTCAGATTAGTCTTTACCAAAACCAAATCCCCTTTCTGAAAACAACCGGAAAAATTTTGTTCACTCACAACGGCCTGAGTGGGCCGGGAATTTTGAATATCAGTCAACCCATCGGCGACTCATTGCTGCACGGGCCGGTAGAAATAAAACTCAACACCCTACCCACGGAAAACGAGGAAACGATTTTAGAATTTTTAAGAACTATTCATACCAAGCACGCCAACAAAAAAATAAAAAATGTTCTGACAGAGCTGGTGCCGACAAGTTTAGTCCTCCCGATTTTAAGCCAAGCGACAATCGCGCCGGACAGACTGGTAAACACCGTTACTCGCCAAGAGCGACACGCTCTTATTTCGACCATTCGTGGACTAACGCTCCAAGTACGCCGCCTCTTGGGAGTCGAAAAGGCCATCATTGCGAGCGGCGGCGTGGCTCTGACTGAAGTTGATTTCAAAACCATGCGTTCACGCCTCTACCCCAACCTCCATATCGTCGGAGACTTACTCAATATAAATCGTCCGTCCGGTGGCTACAGCTTGCAGCTGTGTTGGACTACCGGGTATGTTGCTGGGACTTATTGTTTGCGTCATAAATAAGAAAATTATTTATGAGTATTGCCCACTAAACGTTTTTATTATTGGAAGGCGCGTCTAATTTGGAACATACGGCTGATACTGTATACTGTTTCCATTAAATTAAAATCAATATGTATCAAGGAAATTGGAAATGTAGTACCTGTGGCGGAGCAATCACTGAGTTGCCGTTTCAGCCACGCAGCGAATCAGGGCTTACCTGCCGCACCTGTTATGCCAAACAAAAAGGTGGTAGCGCTAATACTAATAGTAGTGCCGGCAGACCAGCCGCAGACGGAAGTGCCGAAATGAACGTAGCCACCGAAGCGCCAGACATACCAGATTTTGCCGAAGTCGCCGGCGAACCGGCCCCAGATGACGGCTTTGGTGACGCAGTGCCAGCCTCAAGCGAACGGCCAAAGTTTTCCGGTAATTGGAAATGCGCCAACTGTGGAGGAGATATCAGTTCGCTACCATTTGAACCACGCGACACCAGCAACCTCAAGTGCCTGGATTGTTTTAAGAGGAGTAAGGCGTGAAACCACCCATATCATTAACGAAAATCACGCCTCTCTATTGCCCACCGATAACTCGGAAAGTTTTTTGTAACTTTATTTATCTTTTAAATTAAAATATTATTAGTGTTATAATTTACAACAATTACTTAAGTAAGAAAATATGTCGCGAATTAAGCTGGATGAAAACTACTTAAATTTAGCAAAAGACTTTCACCAAAAGTTTCGAGTACCAATAGGCGAAAAGCCGACTCTTATTCCGAGCGACCGCTCGGCTTTGCGTTATCAAATGATGAAAGAAGAAGTGGAAGAATATCAAGCCGGTGTAAAGACGGGGAATTTGGAAAATATCGCTAAGGAACTGGCTGATATTTTGTATACTACTTACGGTACGATTTTGGAACACGGCTTGCAGGATAGAATCGGTGATATTTTTACCGAGGTACACCGTTCCAATATGAGCAAAGAATACCGACAATACAAAGTAGCTAAGGGAGATAATTTTTCCAAAGCGGAGGTGGGAAAATTTATTCGTTGAAGTGAGAGAAGAAATAAAAGAGGCGCGCCCTGCGGGCGCGCCTCTTTTATTTCTTCTCTCCCTTATCCTTCTTTGGCTTCTTCTTCTCCTTCTTCATGTCTGTACCTTTGGACATAGGTTTAAAAAATTAAACTAATAACTTCCTTAAATTATAGCAGTAGAAATTTATGGCGCAAAGCGAATTGGTATTTCCAAAGCATCATCATGTTCAGGTAAATCCGACGGATTATCCTTCTTTAAAATCAAAGTACCGTTATTCATGAAGTCCGGTTGCCCTTCCTCGTAGGGATTTTCAAATTCTAAAATTGCCGTAAAAGGCACAAATTCTTCAGTCATCCAATCTCCATTGGCGGTAGCAAAACCTTCAGCAATAATCAGCCCGTCCCAATTGGTAAGAACGATCGGGAAGCTGGCCTCAAAATACCAATTACCACGCGCCTCACCAGTGAGTAGAAGCGGGGTGGTTAGAACTCCCAGCGGTACCGGAGAAATTAATTTTATAAGGTCTGATTTTTCATCTATATGAGCTTGAATATCAGCCGGAATTTCAAGTGCGGACGGACAGATAAACTCGCAATCAGGGCCGGTGCGACCGACGTAAGAACCATCCGGACACATCATAGCGTCCGCAGTACAAGCTACGATTTCTTCATTTATTACCTCTGCGGCTGGTTTGGTGTTATTTGTAAATAAACTCACTACCCCGGCTACGATCGCTATGGCCGCGAATATGTATGTTGCTTTTATCATAATGGATCAATTATAGCAGAATTTGCCAAAGTATTCAGTAATCTAAAAGCAAAAGAGGCGCGCCCTGCGGGCGCGCCTCTTTTGCTTTACCCCAAATCCCTCACTTTCTTCAACGCCACCACATACATGCTCTCGGCCCAGCCCAAGGGCGTGTTTTCGTTTGGCTTATCTGTGTGTGAATAATAAAGCTCCGGCACTAGACCGTCCGCCGTTACAGTGGCTTTGGCGCGCCGAAGATAATAATAAGCTTTTTCTCTTTCTCCCCTATCCGCGTAAATAATCGCCAACCACGACAACCCAAAACACCACTCCGCCTCCTCGCTAAAACCATCCGGATTGGCGTTGTAGTAACGGTCTAATTTGTAGCGGATCACTCCCTTATCCCGCGTCAAATGATATTCCACATTTTGTAAAATCTTCAGTGATTCTTCCTCAGTCGTCACCGCAAAAGGATAAATGAGGGACAACAAAGCCAAGTCGGTAAACTTAGTCGCCGACTCGCGAGGCAGAAGCTCGCGCAAGGCTTGTTCACCTTTTTTGATGGCTTCATCCGACACTTGCAGCCAAGAAATTTTTTGCGCTTTACGCAAGGCCGCCACGCAAGAACCAATTGATGAAGCATGCACCTCCATCATTTCCTCCCAAATTCCGTTGTCATCATCTTGCCAATATTCCAACTTCACCAAGTAATCTATCACCATCTGTACCATCTCTTTTTCTTCTTCAGTCTCAATCACGCTCGCACCCCGAAGCTCAAGCTCCACCAAAAGATTGAGTACCTCACCCACAGCGTCATTTTGGCTGTTACCCCACTCCTCCCAATATTCCTCAAAAGTTTCCGGATGAAAACGCGCGTGGATATATTGCCAAGCCTCGCGAGGTTTGTTTTCAATCGCCCAGTTGATCTTGCCTTTATGCTTCACAAAAACAGTAAGTAGAGCCTTGGCAGCTTTTTGCACCACCCGCATTTCCCCTGTCTCCAAAAAACCCAGAGTCATAAAATAAATATCCCGCAGCCAAGCCTTGTCGTAGCCGGTAAACACATCGTGAGCCGAAGCGGTAAAAACGCCGGATGATTTCTGCAAAGACCTGACAACATCCAAGTGCTGCTTAATTTCCGCGTCAAAATCAAATGAAGACATAAAAGAACAAAAGGACTAAATTATTAAAAGACGCTAAGCAGCCAATCCGGAGTAGCGGTTTAGGATATTTTCCACTTCCAGCTGAGCTTTTTCTAAGGTTAGACGCTGTGCCAGCTCTTCAGCCACAAAACGCAAGCTGTTGTCTACCTGCTCCCCTGAAAATTCATCAGCGTCGCACTCACTTAATAATGAATTTAAAATTTCAATTCTTTCAGCCGCGGACATGTCTGCAAAATTTTCCGCTCGTTCCGAGATAAGTATTTGCGCTTGCTTTGGAGCCTGCTCTTTCAGCTCGCGCCAAGCGGCTGGATTTTCAATACTTTCTACATCACCAACAGTACTTTTTAGTCCCTCCATAACCAAAACTAAATTACAGATAATAAGACTGATTATATCATAGATGCTTTTCCAGACCCACAACCCAATTTTACAAAAAAATTAAAGTATTGTATGGTAATCGCAGTAATAGAGCTGTACTTTAAACAAACTAAAAGGAGATTTCCATGATGAAGTCTATTGAAGGACAGGCAGGGATAACATCTTATTATAAGACCTTATACTGTTTAAGAAAAATATCCTACTTGCAAGAGATATGCGCCGGTGGGAAACGCTCAATAGAACAAGACCGGATTCTGAGTAGTCTGATAACAGATTGCAGAGAACTAACCAGGGCTTTGAGTCAAGATATGTATTCGTGTCTTAGCCCGATTAGAAATAGTCCCCATCTAAAATATTATGGGGCTTTAGCGGTAAAACAGACTAGTATGCCTGAGCATATCTGGTCTAGCACCACCGACAAAATACGGGACGGCAGCCTTTTTAAAAGTCTAAGTCTCATGATTGGAAAGATAGAAAACAATCTGAGACAGACGAGCAGCTACCTGCCGGACACAAAAAACAGTCGAAAGATTCTAAAAGACCTCATGCTAGGTTTTGAATCTCTGAATACACTAAAGAATCACCTGCAAGTTTTGGTGTTGGTGCAACAGTATTTAGAAAGAGAGCCGGTAGAGACCCCGACGAAGAAATGGGGGCATCTTTCCTTGGTTCAAGACTGAGGAGTGAGGAGTAAAGTGTTGAAGAAGTGGAGGTGGTTGCAAAGCAGCCGTCTCCACATTTTTTATATTTAAAATAGATTAAGGTTATACAGACCAGGATTGAGATTCGATCACCGTCTTCGCCCATCGCGTATACGTAGAGGTCAAGGTCGGGGATGTTGGTTTTTTAGGGTAAGTTGGAGAGGTCAAAAGTTCCCTTCCCTTGAATTATATTAGTGCAGTATACCGGCAATCCCGCCCACTCACTAATCACACTTTTGTCACACTCATGTTTGTATATAGTCACGGTTATGGTGTCACCGTCAAAAATAATTGGAAAGTCTCTGAATATCATTTCTCTCCATTTTAAATACGATAAGTCAGATTTTATTGCCGAGTCCGGAATGGTGACAAAGTTAGTCATACCCGGTCTGTAGAGTTCTAGTGTCCAGCCACTAAAACCCTCCACCGAAAGACGACTTTCTCCTTGGCGGATTATATAGTTTGGGCCAAAAGCTGTATTCCAGGAATCCGTATATCTTCCTAAAATCTCTTGATTCTGGATGTCATAAATATACAATTCAGCCTTGATGCCCCCTAAGCGAGGTATAGAAATGACAGTAATTCCATCATGTAGTGAAATTAGACTTACGGCTTTGATATCAGGTGACTCTGGTAACTCTTTACAAAACCAGGCTAGTTGTTCATTTCTACAAAAGATATTATTCACCATATTCCGCTCCTCCTCACTCAAATTCTCATAGCGACCTTCTTCCTCTGTATACAAGCGGTCTTTGCCTTGAAGTTTTGAGAAGTCGAGTTCTGTGTATTTTGGAGTAAATTCATTGTCACTGCTGTCAATTTCTTCAGGTTTATATTCATTAACGGCAACTTCAGTACTGGTTGCGATAGTGGAGGTAGCGGAATTAATTATGGTATTGTCTTGATTAGTTGGTGGACTACTCATCGTGAAATACAGCCCCACAACAAAGACTAATGCTAATATTCCAATTCCCAAACGAGTCTTGTTCATGGCGGTAACATAACATAGGTAAAATGGGCTGGCAATATTTATAAAAAAGATGTGATTTTATAGATTTCCAATTTATACTAAAGAAAAACCCTGAGCAGAACGCTCAGGGTTTAAGTTTTGTACCATTTTAGGCACTATTTAAAGAACAAAAAGAACTATTGCCAATCCACTAATTCCGGATTGACAAACTTTTCTGGGAAAACTGGCAGTCCGCCACAAGGTACTCTTGGAAGTGCTCCGCGAATACTTCTGGCCAGATCATAGTCACCAAACCTAATCTTAAAGTCTAGGTGTGGTCCAGATTGTATGGCTGCTGTCTTACCAAGAAATTCCCCTTTGGTTACAACTTGACCAATGGACACACTTGGCGTGATTAAGTGAGTATAGGTAGTCGTAAAAGCCTTACCTACTGATTGCACAACTACATGCCATCCCCATTGTGGATTTGAGTCATTGTGGACAGCAACAACCTTGCCAGCATGAGCTGCTAAAACAGTTTTGCCAGCAACTTGGTTGTTGGTGTAGTCAGCACCAACGTGCAACAGCCAGTCACCATTACATTTACTTCCAGGCACATCCCAGTCACTACCAAAATGGAAACCATTACCAATATCGCCAACCTCAACCTCCGGCAACGGCCACTGCAACTTCTCAACGATCTTCACCTCATCCACCCACACCGTTCCCGTCGCAGTTGACTCAATACCAATACCATTGAAAACAAAAGTACCGGGTTTGGGATGAGGGATGAGTGCTTGGATTGGAACCCAGGCTACCTGCCAATTTGATGGAATTGCTCCACCGTGGAGAAAAGAGCTGAGTGGTTTGGCTAGGCCGATGCGATCACCATCTTCGTTGACTGCATAGATGTAGAGGTCAAGGTCGGGGGTGTTGGTTTTTACAGCCAGAGTAATGGCACCGAAGTCATTTTCGCTGATTGGTCGATTGCTGTGGAGAGTTAGTCCACCCCAGCTATTATTGACTTGCAGCTTGATAGCCTTTTTCCCAGCAAATGGATTGCTGGTTTCAGTACTGATATGACTCAACCAACTATGCAGCTTTGCCCGAGGATGTTCACTGTATAAAGTGACCAAACCTTGAGGTTCCGGAGCAACGAGTTTGATGTCGTCAATCCAGATGGTGCCGGCAATTTCAGACTGTATGCCAAGACCACCAATGGGCAGACTTAGAGATTCATACATATCCGAGACCGGTATCTCCGCCATTTGCCAACTAGGAGTAAATCCGCCGACAAAGTACTCAGACAAATCAACATCAACTCCGAGCTTTCCTCCCGTTTTATCGAGGAGATAGATACGAACATTGTGTCCACTCATGCTCCCGCGCACAGCCAACTGTATGCTGCCGATGGTTCCCGGCGCAAACGGCATGTAGCTGTTGAACTCAATGCCGCTCCAACTCTCATTAAAGGTTACCGTGAGCGCGGAATTGCCGGAATGCGCGGCGGAAGTGGTACTGACCGTCGCTCCCCATACATTTTCACTGAAAGCAGGATTACGATAGTCGTCGTAGACAACCACAGGCCCGTTTAGGTTTGAAGATAGAGAACAAGAAGGACCAGGCAAAGCTCCTTCCGCTAGGGTACAAACTAAAGCTAAACAAAAAACATATACGTAATGCTTTTTCATTGACAGACTCCTGTGTCGGTGAGAAAAGAAAGCTCGTCTATGAATAAGGTGCCCGTGGCTCCGTTTTCAAAGACAACTTGATTTATGAGCGTATTTTTTGCGCCCAAGTGTTGAAGTGGAATGTGTACTACCCGCCACTCATTTGGTGTCAACACGCCATTTGGTATGTAGTAATTTAACGGCACGTTTTTTACACGGCCGTCATCCAGATAAACAACTACCAACACCTTCGCCCCATTATTGGAATTACTTCCTTTAATCGCAAACGAAAGCGTGTCGTAGCCGGAGGTATTGAATCCATTAGCGCTGAATGACAACCCAGCCCAAGGATAGGTGAAGTTTGCTTCAACACCATGAGCCCCAGCATAACTAACAGCTCCAAAGTTCATGGAAACTCCCCACGAACTATCTTCCCAACCGCCACCCAAAGCATTTCCAAAGATAATTGAAGATATGTTGACAGGCTGTGGTTTGGGAATATCTCTGATAGTGAGCGTCGCGCATGACACATTCACAATCGCCCCCGCCACCGAACCGGCATCAATACATAATTCAAACCTCTCATGTATTGCGTCATCCGGATCATCATTATGGTGAGTCAAGACCGGAACCCAAACAAAATCATTACCAGCCGGTATCATAATTGTCAGATTGGAAATAGCTTGATAATCATTTGGTGCAGGGTAATTGGCTTCTCGGTAATTATTATGGTTGGTGGAGACGCGGAGAGTTACATTGTGACTTACCGCTTCGCTTAGAACCAAAAAAGAACGAGTGGGATTACCCTCATCAACAGTGATCCCCGGATAAATCCCCACATGCGGCATAAATACATTACCATCATCGTCATCAATTCTGATACGAATCCGGTCATTATTTATTGTGGTACTACCCGACGAACTATTAGCCCCAACAATCTTAAAGTCCACATACTCACTACCTTCGACTATCTGGTCATTGGATATACTGTACGGGATATTGATTTGACTAACCCCGACATGGAAAGTGACAGTAGCAAAACGACCGCTATTGTCGTAGGAAATGGTACTCGGCGCCAGTTGATGATTAAAGAGTAATTCACTCTTATCAAGAGTAGCCGTACTCCAGTCTTCAAAATACAACACCGACGTGGTAACACCAAGATCGCCAGTAGAGATTTTAATTTCCAGTTTTCTACTTCCATCACAAACAAAAGCCCACTTCCAAAGGAAGTGGGATTTTTGTTTGCTGGAATTTAATTTTCTTCGCTCCTAAATTACCAGGCAAAGTGGGCGAAAGCTCGGTTGGCTTCGGCCATCTTGTGAGTGTCTTCTTTTTTCTTTACTGCGTTTCCTTCTTCTTTAGCGGCCAGCTTCAGCTCTGTAGCCAAAGCTTTGTGCATCGGCACACCTTTTTGCTTGCGAGCGCCGGCGATAATCCAACGCAAAGCCAAAGCCATGCGTCGTTCTGGACGAACTTCACGTGGAACTTGATAGTTGGCTCCACCCACACGACGAGAACGCACCTCCATCAAAGGGCCGGCGTTGCGTACGGCAGTGTTGAAAGTTTCGAGCGGATCGCCTCCGTCCTTGGCATTTTTAATTTCTTCAAAAGCCGCGTAGACAATCTTGCGAGCGGTTTCTTTTTGTCCGCGGAGCATGATGTAATTTATCAGACGCTCAACGTCTACTGACTTGTATACTACGTCCGGCTTTACTACCGGACGATTTTTGATTGGTCTTCGCATATTTTTGTTAATTCTTAAATGTGCTGCTACACCAGATAAGAATGAGGAGTTTTGACATTCTTCATTCTTCGCATAGTTTGACCCCGAAGCCGGTTTTGGCTTGAGTCGCGTCCTTTATCTGTAGCGAATACTTGTTGCCTTTTGGAAATTTATTCATCTTCTAAATAAATTGCCTAGGACAAAACTATTAATTTTTTAATGTTTGGTTTATTTTTTTGGCCGTTTTGCGCCATAGCGTGATCGTCCATTCTTACGATCGTTGACTCCGGTGGCGTCGTACTTACCGCGGACAATGGTGTACTGCACACCAATGTCCTTCACTCGTCCACCACGCACCAAAACCACAGAGTGTTCCTGCAAGTTGTGCTTGATACCAGGAATGTAGGCGGTGATTTCTTGACCATTGCTCAAGCGAACACGAGCGATTTTTCGAATCGCTGAGTTTGGCTTGCGCGGAGTCTTGGTGGTGACGCGAGTACATACGCCGCGCTTGAAAGGTGAATTGTATGAATTTGGCTTGTTCTCGATTTTGTTAAATCCAGTGTGCAAAGCCCCAGTCTTACTCTTTCGTGTCGGGTCAACTCGCTTCTTTTTTGTTAATTGTTGAATTGTTGCCATAAAGCCCGAATACAATACTACAAATAGCTTTTTTTGCAACTATTCAACATAGCTTTTTTTACCAAATCTGTTCCCCAACCCAAAACCCTGTTTGCGGATGGCGGATATTGGGGCGGTGGGCGAAGCAAACAGGGTTTTGGGTTGGGGTGGGTTGCTGAGATCCAACTTGTGTGTTTTTTGACACAGGAACTCAGCAAAACTAATAGCCCGTGAAAAAGAGCGCTATGGACAGGGTTAATTTATATAACGGTTCTGCCAAGAAAAGAATGAAAGCCGCTATCACCACCACAAACGACACAGCGATATTGCGCTCCATGAATAATCTAAAACTTTCGTACTTTATTGCCAGAGAATACGGGAGAAACTTGGGGAGGATTTTTGAGCCGTCGAGGGGTGGAATTGGAACCAAATTAAAGAAAGCCAGAAAAAGATTTAAGATAATAATACCCATGGCCAAGCTGACAAAAGCATCGGATAAATGCAAAATATCAGCACTTCTGACCAAAATGGAAAAAATGACAGCAATGGCGATATTTGCCAACGGGCCGGCAAAAGCCACGATGGCCTCGCCCCACTTTTGGTTGGTGAAGTTGTATGGATTGTATGGCACGGGCTTGGCCGCTCCAAAAAGAATCGGCGAACCGCTAAAAATCAAAAGCCCAGGCAAAATAACCGACATTAAAGGGTCAATGTGTACCAAAGGATTGGCCGACAAACGACCTTGCAAACGAGCCGTCGGGTCGCCCAGCCAATTGGCGGCGTAGCCATGAGCCATTTCGTGCAGGACTACAGATATTACTAAAGCTACAATCATCGCTATTTGTGATGGATCCATATAGCCACTATCATACGCATAAATGTCATTTTTTCAAAATCTTATAGTCCGGCAAATCGCTCCGCAATTTGCCGCCCAAATAAAAAGGACGAAAAATTTTAAAAGCGCGGGTACGCTTGGTTTTTAAGGAACAAAACTTCTATCAACTTTCAATTTCTTGAAAGTTGGGTGATAAGGGGCGGCAAAGCAAAGCTTTGCCGCCCCTTTTGTATATACAAAAG
>CAYNQD010000005.1:0-27847 GCA_964399295.1 uncultured Candidatus Saccharibacteria bacterium
AAGGGGCGGCAAAGCAAAGCTTTGCCGCCCCTTTTGTATATACAAAAGCTTATTTTCTAAGCTTTTGTCCGTTTACTATATTAGCATATAATTTGACGTTTGTCAAACGAAATTGTGGGGCGAGGGTTGTAATTAGCATAGGGACAATCTTTCTCTTGATTTTACTCCCGAAAACTTGCAATCTTGGCGATGCGTGCTAGTATAGCCAGACTAAAAACAAAGATATGGCTAAGCAATGCGACATCACTGGAAAGAAGACACAAATCGGCGGCAAGTACAGCAATCGTACTCGCGCGACGCAGTTTAATCCATCCGGAAAAACAAAACGAGCACCAAACCTGCAAAGAAAGCGTATTTACGTACCGGAGCTTGGGAAGTCTGTATCGGTTACAGTTTCTACCAAGGGCTTGCGTACTATTGCCAAAAACGGCGCGTACAAGACGTTGAAAGAAGCTAAGTTGGTATAGAAGAGAAACATAGTAGAACGCAAAGGGCGGCCCCGTAGGGGCCGCCCTTTGCGTTCTTTACACCAACCTTCACTCCACCCAAACCATTTCCCCATCACTTTTGAAAACAACCGTTCCTCTATCAGCCGTACTCAACATTTCTATATTTCGATTTTTTAATTTTGCTGTCACCTCAGCGTGCGGATGCCCATAGCTATTATTACGACCAGCCGACACCATCCCGTAGTCCGGCTTTACAGTCTCCAAAAATAAATCCGAGGTGGAGGTTCGTGAGCCATGATGACCTAATTTCAAAACTTCACTTTCAAGCGTTTCGCCCCAAGTCCGCGCCAAATAATCTTCAATTGAAAGCGGTGCGTCACCGGTCAACATAAATTCAATCTCACCATAACGAAGCTGCGCCACAATTGAAGCGGTGTTGCTTTCCCACAAACTGGCATCACCGGCTGGTGACAAAATAAGAATTGAAGTGGAAGCACCCAGCATTAGCTGTTGTCCGGCAGAAGCTAGATGCACTTCTGAATCCGCCAGAGCAAGTTCAAAAGCCTTGGTGACGACAGTGTCATTTTTATTATTAGTTTTGATTACATGATCCACCTCATAACGCCCAAGAACATCCACCAAACCGCCAATATGATCTTTATCAAAATGCGTAGCGATAACCACATCAATACTTCTGTCTCCAACTGACATATGCTTGGCCAGCTCACGCAAGACAGCACTGCCGGCTCCGCCGTCAATCAAAACCTGCACGCCGTCGGGTGTTTCAATAAAAATCGCATCGCCTTGTCCCACGTCCAAAAAAGCCACTTTCAGGGGCGCGCCTGTCGGCGCGCCCCACCCCTGCCCGGAAGCCAATACCGGCAAAAGCCACACCCCCACCGCCATGACAGCAAGAACCAGCAATGAAAAAGCACGAAAAATAACCTTGGACATTTTGGATTTTATTATAACCCGCCATTGGTCGGTACAGGGACTAGTGGTTTATAACTAGACCACACCATCACAACGCGTCCTACACTTTAAGTATGCTAAACTTTATAAACTTATCAAACATAATTTTTTAATATGCACTACGCAGCAAAAACATTTTCTATTCCGGAATTAAACGGCATCAGCCGAGAGACTATCGACCTCCACCTGGGGCTTTATCAGGGTTACGTCAAACACGTGAATCTTATCAATGACAAAATCAAAGCTTTCAGTCACGACATGGAAAATAACAGCTACGCCATTGCCGAAATGCAACGTCGCTTGGGCTTTGAATTTGGCGGCATGCGCAATCACGAATACTACTTTGAGCAATTTACAGGTGGAGCAAAATCATTACCGGACGGAAAATTAAAGTCAATGCTGGAGGCAGAGTGGGGCGGCGTCGAAAATTGGTATCGTGAGTTTGTAAATATCGCCATGACCCGCGGTGTCGGCTGGGCTATGCTATACATAGACCGTCAGACCAATCAATTGGTACAAACTTGGGTGGACGAACAACACCTTGGTCAACTCGCCGATTTGGATATTATCCTCGCCCTCGATATGTGGGAACATTCATACTTGCGCGACTATCTACCCGCAGCCAAAAAAGATTATGTTGACGCTTTTTTCAACAACATAAATTGGGAGGTAGTAGCGGAGAGGGTGTAATATTTTAGAGTTCATTATTAAAATACTCTCTCATCATTGACGCAGTTTTTTTAACTTCAGCTAAGAGCTCAAAGGTTTGTCATAATAATATTTTAAAAATCAGCGGAAGAAAATTGGGGTTTCCGAAGATTCTTCTTCGTTTGATTTTTTAGAATTACCTAATAACTGCTCCGCCATTTCACCATAGCCAAAACCAATCTCTGGGCGATAGCTTCGCCACAAAACCACGCCCATAATCAAATATGCAATTGGCACCACATAAAAAGAAAAAGCCGGTATCACAAAAGACGACAGTGGTAAGCTGGCAAATCCCAAAGCCAGACTATTGATATAAGTTAAAGACCAGTACGTGGGAAAAGACACCAGCCAAGCCAACTTAAAGGAAACAAAAGCCAACATCCCCGTGGCGAAAGTTAGCAACATCGCGATTGGCACCATCGGTAAAACCAACAAATTAACTACAACTGCGACCACCGACAGCTGGCCAATCTGGTATAAAAGCAGTGGCAAAACTGCAATTTGAGTAGCGATGGTAGCGGACGTAAATAATCTGATGCCGGCAAAAGTCGGTACTCTGGAAAATAAATGTTCCAAATGCGGCGCAATGAGAATCAATCCCAAAGTCGCTAAAAATGATAGTTGAAAGCCTACGTCATAAACCAACAAAAAAGGATTAAACAAAATCATAATAAATCCGGCAAACAAAAGTCCGCGCAAAACCAAATAGCTTCTGCCGGTGGCTTGAGCTATCAGCAGTAAGCTGGCCATGATACTGGCCCGCACCACAGTAGCCGACAACCCAACCAGTAAAGCAAACAAAGCAATAGCCACAACGCCAAAAACCACTCGCAGACGCAGAGAGAAAAAATACCCAAGCACATACATCACAAAAGCCACCACCAACATGACATTGTACCCAGACAAAACCACGATATGAATAATTCCCGTTTCCCGAAAAGCTTCCTCCAGTTCTTGCCCCAGCGCTTGCTTCACCCCCAAAAGCAAACCCTCTCCCAGGCCAGCCGCCGGTTCAGAAATCAAAGTTTCCAGCTTACCCATAAAAGCCGATTTAAAAATCAGTAATTTGGCTATAAGCGGATTTCCTAAATCGCTGTCAGTTACCGCAATCGTCGCGAAAGGAATCTGATATTCCACGTCCTGTGCCTGCAAATAACCCACATAATTGAAAGTTCGACCAAATTCGGTTTCAAAATTTTCCGGTACGGATAGTTTTCCCTCCACCTTCACCTCATCACCATAGCGCGCGAAGACATACCGATCAGTAGTAACCAAAACCAAATCTTCACCGATTTTGACAAAAAGCCTAGTGCTGTTTTCACGTTGATCCGGCTCTTTGCTTACAATTCCCGTCAACAAAACTTTCTCTCCCACTTTTTCTTCCAGCCAGGAATTTCCATACGACCATTTGTCTACTTCCATTCTCAAAGCTCCCAGAGTGAATCCAAACAGAGCCACCGATAGCAAAAGCCAGCCGGCTATTTTTTCCAAGTGAGCTGAACGATACCAAAACAAAGCCACCACCAGTGCAAGCAACAAAATAAAACACAATGTCGGCAAACTAAAAGTTACAAAAGTGGCCGCAAAAACTCCGATCAAAAAGGCTAGAGTGCTGGTGTAAAAATATGTCGCCGACATATATCACTGTGCAAACCTACTTACCATCGATGGCTTCATTGGCCAGTCTGTCCGCCTCCTTATTTTGCGCCCTAGGGACATGCGTAAAAAAAATATTAGGAAAACTTGATACTCGCATGTTGTGTATCTCGATAAACATCGGCACTAGTCCAGGTTCTTTGATTTGATATTCACCGCTCAGCTGTTTTTTAACCAACTCACTATCCAACTTAATTTCAAACTGCAGGGTTTTGGTGGCTTTGTTGTATATTTGCTTTAGAGTTTGCAGAGCCAGCATCACGGCGTAATACTCGGCGAAGTTGTTGGTAGCATTGCCGATAGCTTTCTTCACTTCACGCACTACCGCGCCGTCTTTGGTGATATAGACCCCCACCCCCGCCGGGCCGGGATTGCCGCGCGCACCGCCGTCGGTAAATGTAATAATTGTTTCCATAAGATTGAGTTTAACATTTTTTGGTCAAAAAACTAATCTACTCCTCAAAACACGTCTACCAATCGCAATCTTACTTGTGGGCGATTCATAAAATAACTTTCTTCTAAATGAGCCAGAATTGAAAAAGATATTTCCGTGGTTGGGGTTTTGGAAAAATTTTCCGGCAGCTTAAAAAAAGCAATGGCTTCTTTGGCAATACCTTTGGTGGAAAACACCAACTTGGTATGTTCTTTAATTTTGCCGAAAGTTTCGACTTTTACCGGTTTGACGTTATTTAGCAAATACAAAGGCTTGCGATTAGCGCAACCAAACGGCGCGCACTGCCTTTGTACCAACAACAATTCCTTATCTATCATGTCCAGCGATAATTCCATATCGACAATCAAAGGCTCTCTGACAACCGCATCTTCCCCCAACTTTTTATTCGCCTGAAGCATAGCCTTGGAAAAAAAGTGAATCTGCTCCTCTCTGACGGTAAATCCACCGGAAGCATGATGCCCGCCAAACTCATGAAAAATTTCCGGCACCATCTCCATAAGCCTCACCACACTCACCCCTCCACCCGAACGACAAGACCCCTTAAACATACCATTACCATCTTTGCCCCACAAAAAAGCCGGACGATTGTATTCTTCAGCCAGCTTATTGGCCGCCAAGCCCACGAGTGAAGGCCGCCAATCGGGATTTCCCATAGCAAATACCGCTGGCACACTCTCATTTAGCTCCAGTCTTTTGTGGAGCTCTTTAGTCATTTGGGCGACAGCTGATTTTCTTTGGACGTTTAATTTTTCCAAATGTAAAACTCTCTCCTCGGCCTCAGCCTCATCGGTGGTGGTGAGTAGCAGAAAAGCGTCTTCCGGCGTATCCATACGTGAAGCGGCATTGATGCGCGGCCCGATGGTAAAGCCAATATCTTCTTCCACCAAAAATCGTAAGTCCACTTTTTGTTTGCTAAGCAATTTTTGCAAACCTGGGCGGCGGGTTTTTCTTAGCACTTTGAGTCCGTAGTGTGCGAGTACTCGATTTTCGTCTACCAGCGGCACCATGTCGGCGATGGTCGCCACTCCCACCATATCAAGCCACCACTTCTCCAGTCCGGCCGGAATGTCAAAATTACCTTTTACTATTAAGGCTTGTACTAATTTAAAAATCACTCCCGCACCGCAAAGTCCAGTGAACGGGTACGAACTTCCCAGTTTGGGATTTACAATTGCCACGGCAGCCGGTAGCTGTGACTTGGGTTCGTGGTGGTCGGTAATAATGACGTTAATATTTTGTTTATTGGCTTCAGTCACCGCCTCAATATCAGTAGTCCCACAGTCAATGGTAATAATAAGAGCCGGATCATATTTTTCTTTAATTTCCGTTACCGCCTTTACACTCAAACCAAAACCATCAAAATGCCGATGCGGAATATAATTAAAAAAATTGGTAAAACCCACAGCCTTAAAAAAATCATGCAAAACTACCGCTCCCGGTATACCGTCACAATCATAATCGCTAAAAATAACAATCGTTTCATCATTTTTAATCGCTGCCAAAATCCGCGTGGTCGCCTTTTCCATATCAGACAAAAGAAAAGGATCGTGCAGATGCTCGTTGTAGGAAGGGTTCAGAAAAATATCAGCTTCAGCTTTGGTCTGAATACCACGATTGGCCAAAAGCTGACTGAGAAATTTATCATTGATTTCTAAATCCTCTTTTGTCTTTTCAGAAACCGGCAAAGCAACCGTAAATAGTGACATATCTTAGCTATAGTACCACAGCTTTGATTTGGGTTATAATAGACAGCATTATGGAAAATATTTTCGAAAAAATTATTGCTAGAGAAGTCCCCGCTGACATAATTTATGAAGATGATTTGGTGGTGGCTTTTCTTGATATAGACCCGGTCAATCATGGACACACCTTGGTTGTTCCCAAAAAACATTTTAACAATATCCTAGACGGCGATCCGGAAATTTTAGCGCAAATGATGAAGGTGGCGCAAAAAGTAGCTCAGGCAATTGTATCAGAACTAAAAGCCGACGGCATAAATCTGATTATGAATAATAATGAAGCGGGCGGGCAAGAAGTTTGGCACGCACATATCCATGTCGTGCCTCGACTGCTCGGCGACAATGCCTACCAGCACCCCAGCCACACTGAGTGCAGCAAGAAAGAATTTGAAGAGATAAAGGAAAAATTAATGAGGGTGCTTTAGTATATTTATGAACATAATCACTTTAGTAACCAAAACCTACATTGATAGCAAATTATTTGAGTTAGGAGCCGAAATGTATAAAGCTCTTCTTATACGGACTAATAGTTGTAGCGACTATCATAGCAGTAGCTAAAGCTTTTTAGGACTTAAAAAAGGCTCACATGAAATGTGGTTCATGTGAGCCTAAAAATTTATGCCGTCCCTTCTTCATACCTGGCAGATTCTTCATCTGCCAGACCGGACTCATACCATTTCCTATCGGTCCTTTCAGACCCATAGAATTCTTCGCGATGCGGGTGCATCGTGAAGAACTGGTTCGCCATCACAGGGATGCCGTGACGGCGGGACGAGACACAAACTAGTGTCTCGTCTGTTTTGTGGACGAGAACAACTGCGTTGCCACTACGGGCAACGTAGCTTTCGGCCAAAACCTCTTGGTAATCCTCAGAAAAGTAGGCCTGATATCCGGCCCCCACTCTGACCTCTTCCACACCCAGGTGTGAAAGAAGTTCTCTTACCACCTTTTCAATCCAGGTGTCTATTTTTACAGACACCTGGCTATTTCCCCTCCATATATGTTTGAGGCCAACGACTTTTCCGTCTACGACGGAAAAAGTCCCCATTTCAGTGCCGTTACAATACCCACTGGGGGTATTGTAATATTCTTTTTCCATACCGTCTCTCGCTTGAGAGACGGAAACAGATTTTTTTTCAAAAGCGGCGATATATTGCATTCCTTTCTCCCACACCAACGCTCGTCTTTCACTATGAAAGACCGCCAACGGGTGTGCCTAAAATTAGGGTGAGAATGACAACTTTTAAGTTGCGACTCTTACCCTAATTTTAGGATGAGGGGAGGGCGGCAAAGCTTTCGCTTTGCCGCCCTTTTTGTATATACAAAAACCCTATTTAGGGCTTTGGGCTGATTGCTCCCCATACCCTACCCTCGCAACACATCCAAAGCCGGTAGACTACCTTTTTCTAAGAAGGCCAGCATTGAGCCGCCACCAACTGAAATAAAACCAAACTCATCCGCTAAATTTAAATTGTTTACCGCGGCGACCGTGTCGCCGCCGCCGATTACGCTAAAACCCTCAGAGTCGGCTACCAATCGCGCAATGGCTTCCGTTCCTTCTTCATAACCCTGCTCATAATTACCAAACGGACCATTCCACAAAATAGTCTTGGCATTTTCAATATATGGCTTGAGCATAAGGACTGTCTTTTCACCCAAATCAAAAGCAACTTCCTCTGGCAAAACCGCGTCTACGGCTTTCGTCATTACTCCATTTGGGCCATCCACCACCAAGTCAAGTGGCAATAATAATTTTTCACTCCACAAAAATGAACTGTTGACCAGAGAAACATCAGACACCAGTGACTTGCCTACTTCCAACCCTCTGGCCTTAAGAATATCGTGAGTCAAAGCGCCACCAATAAACACATGGTCATATAAATCCAGATATTTTTCTACCAGTGGCATTTTGGTTTCAAATTTCGCGCCGCCTAAAAGAAGCAACGACGGGCTGTTTGGCCGCATCATTTTCAGCAAATGTGCCACTTCTTCCGCTAAGGTTAGGCCGGCGTAGGCTGGCAGGAGCTTGGCCACACCCAAGGTAGAAACATGCTCGCGATGTGCCTCCGCAAAAGCGTCATTTACAAACAAATCCCCGTAACCGGCAATAATTTTAGCCAGACTGGCATCATTGTTTTCTTCCCTTTCGTCTTGTCGCAAGTTTTCACAGACAACAATATCACCATCAGACATGGATTCCTTGATATTAAGAAAAGACGGCGCGGTGATATTACCCCCCCAAATCATCGGCAAAGTGTTTTTCAATTCTTCATAGACCGGCATGAGGGTGTCGCTTGGTTTGCGTCCGATATGCGAAATCACAATCACTCTGGCTCCTTGTTCGCGTAAAAAAGAAAGCGTCGGCAAAGCTCGTTTCAAACGAAAATCATTTCGTACTAGGCCGTCAACCAACGGAACATTGAAAGAAGCCCTGACAATCACGTACTTGCCTTTGACCGGCACTTCAGTAATCAATTTCAAATTCATATTTTTTATTTTTGACTAATAGTAGCGTTCACGATACCAACAAACTCTGTCGTGCTTAGGCTAGCTCCACCC
This sequence comes from uncultured Candidatus Saccharibacteria bacterium, assembly GCA_964399295.1. GTDB lineage: Bacteria > Patescibacteriota > Minisyncoccia > Phycocordibacterales > UBA918 > OLB19. Next base: position 8,538 of record CAYNQD010000005.1, read on the forward strand.
ACCAAAAAACCATTCATTCCCCCTTGTTCATAAAGCTCTTTGGCTAAACTGGCTTTGACCGAACCGCCATAAAGCAGAATGATTTTTTCGGCCAGTTTTCGTTCGTGGAGTTTTGCCAGTGTACTGACGATAAACAACTGCATCTCCTTCACATCTTCAACCGTCGCTGTCTGTCCGGTGCCAATTGCCCATATCGGTTCATAAGCAATCACCAGCTTTGATAATTCCACAGCGGTCAAACCACGAGCCAGCTCTTTGATTTGATTTTCAATCTCATTGAAGAAATTGCCTTCCGCGTCGCGAGTCTTCTCTCCAATACAAACTATCGGCGTCATTTTTCTTTTTAAAATCGCCTGGATTTTTTTGTTTACTTGCCCGTCACTTTCCCCTAAAGCCCGGCGTTCAGAATGTCCAACAATGACATGACTAACACCAAACTGCTCCACCATGCCGGCGGCGATTTCTCCGGTAAAAGGGCCTCGTTCTTCATAAAAAATATTTTGCGCTCCTAAGGTAATTCCCTCAACTTTACTCAGCTTGGATAATTCCGCTATAAATACGGCCGGCGGCGCGATAACCACTTTTACCGAAGATAATTTCGACAGCTTCTTTTTGGTTTCACTGAATAAAGTCTTGGCTTCCGCTAATTTGGTGGGATTTAATTTCCAATTGGCTACTACCAGAGGATTTTTTTGTTTCATATCTCAAGATTGTATCATAGTGACAAAACCCACATTTTGCTCATACTAATTAAAATCCTCACCCCACAAACCAACTCACTGTTTGCGGAAGGCGGTTATTGGGGCGGTGGGCGAAGCAAACAGTGAGTTGGTTTGTGGGGTTGCCCCCTATTTAACATCTCTCCAATCTGTCATTTGAAAAACATCCGAAGTCTTGGGAACCAAAGGTGGTGGACTGACAACTAAGTTGCGGTCGTAACTATTATAGCGATTTAAGAAACCGGAAAGAGATGTGCCGCTGCCATCAACCCACTGCGAACCCACTCGCCCATTTGAAACTATAGTTCCGTTCATGGTTACGGAGTTGCGCAACTTGTAACTCGCCAAAGATGACGGTAGGGCATTGGTGCCGGTGGTTACGTAGTGATTTCTTCCGATTTTACCTTTTTGGGCTATAAAAATGCCGTTGAGAACCAAGTTATTCGGCACCTCCAAACCAAACAACACATCCTGCTCGGCAATTGCCAACAAACCTGAAGTGCTAGCCGAAGTGTAAGTAATATGATTGTTAAGAATTATACTGGGTTCAATAGCTGACGAACTGACATCAGCGGCCGCGACTGTAACCTTTTGGCTAACTGCCCCCTCTAGCCAAATCTTATCCTGCACAAATATTAAAGGACAAGTAGTGGAAATTGTATAAGTATTGGAAGTGCCTATACTGGAGATTACACTTTCTTCCTGTCGCCAACCGGTGGCGGTATCATAACCCCAAACCACAGTTGTATTTGTCACCCTTTCTACAGTCACTGTGTCGTTGCCGTTAAACCTAACACGATAACCACGCCCTCCCGAAGGTGGAATATAAATCCCGCCGGCATTTTGGGCGCGATTTTGCATTTGTGCCAAATCAATCGTGAGACCGGTAAAATTTATTGGAGCTGAGGGAAAAGAAAAGAGACCGGTATTTGGATTGGCGGTAGTGGTAAAGACACCATCTCTGGTACCCGCCGGAGTGCAACCAAAACTCGCATCGCAAGTCCAGGTAGATTGCCCGCTGGTGACGGTGGAATTGTTTGTTCCGTCCATGCGTATCCCGCCATTTGAGTGGTAGGGGCCAATGATATTGCGATCGGGGCCGGCCCAAACAGGTGAATTTATTATAAAAGAATATTCAGCGACTGTTGGTCTGGAGTATCTGGCAGTAATGGTCTTGCTCACTCCCGGGTCTTGATAAGTAAAGCCGGTGGAATACACGTCGATTGATGAAACATCTCCACAGTACGTACTGCTGGCAACCGCCAAAGAAAATTCACCAATCGCAGCACCCTCAGAATCATGATAGACATGCGTGTACGGGCCGGTTGTTCCAGTGCCGTTGGTGGTGTCATTTGGGTAGTGGGCTAAATACCATTTGTAGTAATTCAAGCCGGCTTCAGCGATATCACCGGCTTTTTGAATTTGCATTTTTTGATTGATGACTTGGTTTTGGGTAATGATATAACCAATAAAAGAAGCAATAACAATAAAAAATACAGAACCAAAAACCAAAACCGTGACCAGCAGATATCCCTTGGATAAAATATTTCTTTGTTTGGCTTGGGTGCTGGGCATGATTATCATTATACTAAAGATTGTCTTTTAAGTTACGAGGAGTTACCCCGCTTCGCAAAAGAAATTCCCCAGGGGAACGCAAAGGATCAATGTTGACAATTACTTTAATTTCTAAATATCTAACGTCGGTTAGCAGAGCGCTGGTGGTTGATAATTCCATTCCGGCGCTGTCGAAATAAGAAAATGTTGCCATCCCCTGATCTAAATTTTGGACATACTCAGACAAAATTTCTGTTTTCACCGGATCGACAAAATCATAAACCGGCGGATAACCAGACGCTTTGTAGGTTTCTTTATGTAAGGTGTTACCGACCAAGAAATATTCTACGTACTCCACCGACGGATCGCCATCAACTTCACTAAAAAATCCCAGTCGATGCGTATTCATCACCATTACTGGAAAAGTGCCGTCATCCGCGTAATTCATTTTTTTAGCATCATCCAACCAAGATTGCAGCCCGCGCCTAGCTTGATCTATTTCATTTGACTGCGCCATGGAATAACTATTGACTTGGTAAAGATTGGTAATGCTGTTTGTTATTGCCAACATGAGCAAAGTAGATAAACTCACTACCATCACCGCTTCCATCAAAGTGAAGCCTTGGCGAAATGAAATTTTTGTTGTTGGCGGAGTTATCATAAATAAACTTATTTTATGGCAAAAGAGTAACCGTCTGCACTTGAGCGTCGCTAACGCCAAGCGAAGTAATAGTTTGTGAAGAAAAACCATCCGCAGAAACCTGCAGCTCATAATCTGCAGCCGTCGCCAAACCGCCGAAAAAGACTTGGCCGCACCATCCGGTTTCCAAATCTGAATTAAATCCGGAGCGACTCAATCGAACAGCGGCGCCAATGACCGCCTTACCCAGACCATCCTGCACCATCACTCGCAAATTGTGCGCGCTGGACGGTGCTAATAAATAAGTGACTTTATCAGTGACGTTTGGTAATAAATTATACGGATGTGCCGGACAAGCCTCTTTAATGACGTAACCACTATTGACCCCAATATCATAAACACCCCATTCCAATCCGGTCAATCCGATTCTTCCGCCGCCATCAGTGGTGGTGCTGAGACTATATTTATAAACCGGCGAAGCATCAGCCAAGGTACCAATTGTCTTGTTGTTTTTTATGCCCACACTGGAACCACCAAGAGCGGTGACGCTATCGACATAAGCTAAAGTAAATTTATCCACGCTTGGCGTTACAGCAGTATCCAAAGTCGAGAGCTGGATTGTCGGTACGATTGTCGGATAAGTACCAGCAGCCAAACCTCTGAGGTCAATGTGCCGCTCAGAAAAACCGACCGAGTTGCCAGCCAAGTCACTGTCTGGAATTAAATCAGCTGACGAAGTGGAAGTATAGAAACGAACCTTAGCATCGGTACCGGCCGGCTTGGTAAAAACAAACTCAGCTATTCCCCAATTTTCGATAGCGCTCGGGGTTAAGGGTGGCAAAGTCACTATGCCATCACTCTCATAAACACCAGCAGCGTTGTCCAGCACCAATTCCCCGCCACTGACGGTGGTACTTGAAACATCATACACGCCAAGCAAATCAGTAAACTCCTCCACCGTGCTGGCAATGGACTGGCCGGTTAGCAAACGAATCGCTAGATTACTTAATCTATCCACCTGAAAACTCATCGTCGAAACATCGCCCTCCAAAATAGAAATAGGCAAGGTGCTTGGATTGGGCAGAGAAGTGGTCGCTTGGTAGGTTTGATCTGAAGAATACCCAGGAGCGGAAACAAAAATCTGATAATTGGAAGCCGCCGGCGCGCCGGTAAACAAAGCCACGCCGTCGGCATTGGTGCTACGAGTCACGTCGATTGTCGAGGTAGTGGTATCGTTAAACAATCTAACACTGATCCCGGGCAAAGGTGCGACATCGGCATCAAAAACATTAACTCGCAAAGAACCGCCGCCGGCCGTGGTTTCAATCGCGCGCGGAACAATATTACTAATCAAAAAGAATGAGTTTGGCACGCCGCCGACTGTCCAAGTGTATTCAATTTTAACTTTTTTGTAATCAGCCAAAACATCATTGTCGTCCAAGGCTCCAAGTCCATCAGCCGGATCATCAATATATTCAATCAAAACGCGCTCGTTAAACTCAATTTCATTTAAAGTGACGGTGCGATTTTGCGGGATGGCACCGGAAGGTATACCGGCAATAGTACCCACCTCATCATAAGAAAGTGAACGAATATATTCCATACGGTCTGTCACCAAAGACAACACCGTCATGTTTGTTCTTGATTGATTTACCAATTTCAGCGAGTATTGAAAAGAAGCAAACAACCCGCCAAAAACAATCACCATCAAGGCGGCCGTTATCAAGACCTCGACCAATGAGAATCCGGCTTTGCTTACGAAGTTTTTAAACATAAGTTATTGTTTATTGTAAACCATCAGAAATGGAATAAATCGGCGCGATTAAAGCCAAAGCAAAAAAACCAACCGCGCCGCCAATGACCACCATCAAGAGTGGCTCAATGATGGTAGACAAATCTTTGGTTTTTCTCTCAACTTCATTCTCGTAAAAAATCGCCAACTCTCCCAGCATGCCGGAAATCTGCCCCGTTTCTTCACCCACTAAAATCATCTCCCCAACTAAAATCGGATACAAATCAGTACGTTCAATAAAAACCTCCGATAAAGGCGTTCCTTTCTCCACCCGTAGCCGAGCCTCTCGCAAAATACGCTTGTAAAAAACATTCTGCACCACCTCTTCCGTAATCTCAATTGACTGCATGACATCAACGCCGGAATTCAACAATGAAGCTAAAGTACGGGCAGTGCGGGCGGAGTTGGTTTCTTTGGCCATTGTACCGATGACAGGCAAGCGCGTCACTAGCCAAGACAGTGCAAATTTACCAACCCGACTGCGCAAAAAATATACAAACCCGCCGATAGTCAAAATGATTGAACCCAAAGCCGCCAGCGTATGCTCCACAAAAAAATCGCTGGCACTTATCAAAAATACAGTAGTGGCCGGCAAATCCATATCCATATTTTTGAAAACGCCAGTAATCTGAGGCATCACGTAAATCATCATCAAAACCGCAATAATAATCATGACGATAATAACAATCGCCGGATAAATCATCGCCCCTTTTATTTTCTTGGTCAGATTATTGGAACGTTCCATTTGTACAGCCAAGGTCTTTAATGATTCAGACAAATTTCCCCCTTCCTCACCAGCCTTAACCATGGAAACATACATATCGCCGAAAACTTCAGGAAAATCTTTCAGAGCTTCATAAAACTGATTGCCGCCATTGATTTTTTCAACAATACTTTTTATTACTCCCTTCAGGCGCTGATTTTTACTCTGCCTCTCGATTACCGACAAAGCTCTGGTCAAGGTCAAACCAGCAATCAGCATGGAACTTAAATTCCTCGTCACCATAATCAGCTCATCAGCCGACACTTTGCCCAAGAGGTAATTGATGCGTTCAATATTTAAAAATTTGTGAAAAGAAAAAGAGGAACTTTCTTCAACACTGGTGACTTTGTATCCATCCTGACGCGCGATATCATATACGGCGTATCTATCATCAGCGGTTACGGTTTTAACAATCTCATTGCCAGACTGATCCTCACCTGTATATTTGAATACCGGCATAGCTACTCATTTATTACTCTAAGCACTTCCTCAATACTGGTGAAGCCTCGGGCCGCTTTGTAGATACCGTCCTCCAGCATAGTAAGCATACCTTCCTTTCTGGCTTGTTTTTCAATATCATCACCGTTTTTACTGGAAATAATCATTTCCCTTATATAAGACGACACCTCCAACACTTCATGAATGCCCATGCGCCCTTTATAACCATCTTCACTCTCGCCATTTTCTTTAGGACGGTAAAATTGGATGTCATTCCAAGTTGCGTCGTCTTTAACAATTTTTTCTTCCTTGAGAGTATCCAGAACAATATTTAAATTAACGTGTTGTTCCAACTCCGCGCGCTCGGCTTTAGATAATACATAAGGAACCTTATCATCAGACAATTTTCGTACCAATCGCTGGCCAATCACGACTCGCAAAGTAGAAACGAGCAAAAAGGATTCCACTCCCATGTCGAGCAATCTGGCCACCGTGCCGGCGGCGGAATTGGTATGTACGGTAGCCAAGACTAGGTGCCCGGTCAAGGCGGCGTTGATGGCTAGGCTGGCGGTTTCTTCGTCACGAATCTCTCCCACCATAATAATATCCGGGTCTTGTCGCATGAGTGAACGCAACCCAGCCGCGAAAGTAAAGCCGATATCGGTCTTGACCTGGCTTTGATTGATGCGCGGCATTTGGTATTCAATCGGGTCTTCAATAGTGGAGATATTTACCTCTGGAGTATTGAGTAGGTCAAGCACGGTATAGAGAGTGGTGGATTTTCCGGAGCCGGTAGGGCCGGTAACCAAAATTATGCCGGTGGTGGCTCTGGTGGCTTTGTGAATACGCTCAAGCGTCGAGCCGTGGAAACCAATCCCTTCCAGCGAAAACCCAGAGCGATTTTCACGCAAAAGACGCATGACAATCTTCTCGCCAAAAAATACCGGTAGCATCGAGACTCGAAAAGCTACCTTTTGACCGTCCATTTCCATTTTAAATCGTCCGTCCTGAGGCAGTCTTTTCTGGTCTAGCTTTAGATTTGACAAGACTTTTATACGAGCTACCAATGTCCCTGCCGCATGTTTTGGCAATTTCATGGCATCATTCAAAATACCGTCAATTCGATAGCGCACGATTACTTCTTCTTCGTTTGGTTCGATATGAATATCAGAAGCCCCCTGAATAATAGCGTGTCGGAGCAAGGTATCAACAATCCTCACCACCGGCAAATCTTCCGCGATCTTTTTCAGGTCTTTTTCACTCAACTCCTCGCCATTTTCATCAGCAATTACCTTCAAGGCTGAAGCGTCTTTCATTATAATGTCCCCAAACTCATCTTTAAGATTTTTCTGGTATTGCCTTAGAGCGGTTCGCATTGACTCGGTATCGGTCAAACGCGGCAGAATTTTAAATCCGACTTTCTTTTTTACAAAGTCAATCGCCGGTAAATCGGCCGTATCGAGCATGGCGACTTCCAGTTCTTTGTCGGTCTTTTTGTAGGCAATGATGTTGTGCGTTCGCGCCACCGGCTCCGGAATTAAAGACAGAATATCAAAATCAATCTTTATATTCTTAAGCGAAATAAAAGGTATACCCAGCACATAAGACTCCACGCGACGCATATCATCTTCGGTCATAAATCCCTGAGCAATCAGAGCTTCCGACAAAGTACCATGTTCGTCTTTGACAACTTTTTCTGCCGCCGCCACGTCAGCCTTCTTGATCAAACCTGAATCAAGAATAAAACGTTTTAATTGTTCATCTTGTATACGCACAACAATTCAAATGAGCTAATAAGACCTCTTTGCTCATTATTGTATCACATTGTATTTGCGCGATGGTGTGAAAATTCACAAGGGAAATCCGCCCCTATTCACTTTTTTCTATTTCCTATTTATCGCCTCCACCACAGCGGCAGTCTCAGCCGCCTTTTTTTGGTGTGAACCGACATCAATAATCACCGTGTTGCCATGAGAAGCAGCGTTGGTGATGGCGTCGATGCGGTTGGTGTCAGTCAAAAACTGAATGGCTTGCTCCGGTGACAAGCCGGCCTTGCTGATAGTTGCCATTGCTTCCTCCAGACCACGTGCCACCGCGGTACGCATTTCGGCCATACCTTCACCTTGGAGTTTCTTACTTTCCGCTTCAGCTTGCGCCGCTCCCACCAGCTTGATCCGCTCGGCTTCAGCTTCATTGCGAGCCGCTTCCATCAAGCGCTTGCTGGCAATCACCTTATTGAAAGCATCTCGCACTTCAATACTTGGTTGCGGCTCATCTACCAAAACATTCTCGATGATATAACCAAAATCAGAAAACTGCTCCGCCAAAGCCTCCTGCACCTGCTTTTCGGCCATATCACGATTGGCGTAGAGCTCCGTCATTTCCATACCGGAAGCTGTTTGGCGGACATTATTTAAGACATAAGAAGTAATCTGTCGCTCTGGTTGTTCCAGCTCATAATGAGCCTTTACCGCTCCGGCCGGATCATTACTGGCTCGATACTGCACCTTGACCGGCAGAGTCATAAAAGCGTTGTCGCTAGTCTTGACCGACACGTCGGCGTGAATTTCCTGTAGCTGCAAATTTACCCGCGCCACCACCGTGGTAATAGGCCACGGTAACTTAAAGCGCAAACCCGGAAAGACCGCCGCCTGTTGCGGCCGGCCGAAAGTTTCCAAAATCGCCGCCGTCTTGCCCCGCACCACATAAATCATGGTCGGAACCAACAAAATCGCCAACACCAAAAGAATGAACCAAAACATAACAAGTGAGATTAAATTTATAAACCGTTACTCTAGTATAGCAAATTTTGGTCGTCAAGTACCGTCCAGCCAAGAGGCTAACAATGACTTAAAAATCTTTATTCCGAACAGAGTTTTAAAATTCACGAACAGAAAGACTTGACAGCTTTATATTAAATAGTAATGTGGGAATGGGCAATTTCGCTCTTTTACTTTAGGAGGTAAACACCATGGGTGGTAAAAATCATCAACCTTGCCGTATCTATCTGGTTAATTCTACCAAACTGTCACGAGCAATGAGTCTTGCATTTATTAGTATTGAGCTAGCAAATGTCTCTCTTGAGAATACTATCCTTGAAGAGTTAAACGAGGGGAGAGGAGACATAAGTCCTATCCTTGTTCATCTCAAGCAATCTAAGCACAATCTACAAGAAATGAAGGTTGTACTCACCGACCTTTGTCAGCAAATGACAGAGGAATCTTTCCAAGACCTTCCCACACTGAAATCAGTAAATCCCAATACCTTGGGGATACTGGCTAAACAAGAAGGTATTCATAGGTCTGAGCAAGACTGGAAGGATGTTGCTACCATCATGCAGGAACAAGGTTTTTGGGGAATAACTTCAGCTTTCAAGATCAAGATTGACGAACTATGTGACTTGACTGAAGCTCTCCACACTAAAGTGGCTACCTGCTCAATACCTGCAAAAGAGGGTGTTTTGCACCTTGTTTTAGAAGAAAATGGTAAGATGAACTTCAAGCATGAATTCGCTTGTCTCTATACAGCATGGGCAGAATTCCAGCAATTTTTCCTGGCCTCTAGTCTCATTTCAACTGAGCTCTGGTACCAATTTAATGGGTTAGGATCAATTATAAACCAGCCCAATAAAATCCAGATAGTTGCTTAAGTAAAGCGACTTTCAAGTAGCCACAACATTACACATGTTACGTGGCTACTTTTTTATGTTATATTTCAGGGTATGACTTCCTCAAAAAACATTCAATTAGTACTCGACATTCTCAAAAATGAAGCTGAGGGTGATGTCGCTGCTGCATTTGAAAAAATGACTGACGATTATTCTATGACGTGGATGTATCAAGGTAAAGATGACAATCTTTTCCCTTCTACTGGAGAAAACGTAAAAGCTGAACTTGATGAGGTCTATCCAATCAAAGGACGTGAATATGATATCCGTAATATAGCAGAGAGTGAAAATCTGGTAATGTTAGAAATGATTGAAAGCTACCCAGATCCAGAGACTGGTCAAATGTATCGTACTCCACAGGTAATTATACTTGAGCTAGAGAATGGAAAAATTAAAACTGGCCGCCACTATACCGATCCACGACTTTCATACCTTGAACTCTCAAAAGAAGACATAGACCAGGCGTTGCGAAGCAACGAATCAAAGGTGATTATATCTTAGCCTACCCACCACCAGCCTATTTTTAAAGCCAAACCAAAACCACCCTTCTCTTTAAATTGCCCTCATACTATTTATATTTAAATCACTATCATGCTTCATTTAAAACCACAGCCAACCATACAAGATTTCCAAACCTACGTCCGACAACTTGAGCAAGAACGCGGTTTTGATAATCAGACAGCAGCTCAAAAGGGATTGTTGCTCGGTGAAGAAGTTGGCGAATTATTTAAAGCCATGCGCAAACACGAAACAGAACTACGTGTTGACGAAAAATCCCAAACTCACTCTGTGGCTGATGAACTGGCTGATGTTTTTATTTACCTTTGCGCTATTGCCAATCGCTACGATGTTGATTTGGAACAAGCTTTTCGTGATAAGGAAGAAAAAAATAAGACGAGGGTGTGGAAATAACCCTCGTCTTTTTTGGCGCTACCCTTAACCAAAGAATCATACAGAAAGAATATGAAACCGAAGCATTAATAATACCCCTGTCTCCAGATTAGCTATAAGTTCTGTTGGCGCCAGACAAAATTTGGATTTCCCGTTGGATCATAAATCCGCATATCATCAAGGAGAAAGAAGGAGCTATTATCATACGCAACTCGTTTCATCTCACAATGAAGCGGGTGCGCTAGTGACTCAAAGTATTCCTCTGTCCACCCTAGCAACGATTTTAACAGTACACGTAACTCAAAGCCATGAGTGATAATAAGGAAGCTTTCCGCAACTCCATCAGACATTTCTTGCTTCAGCTTCTTAGTGAAAAAATCGAAACGAAATAGCATTTCTGCACCACTTTCCCCTTCAGGAAAATGGTACCGAAGCACACCAATACGGTACCTTTCTTTTTCAATTTCTGCTCTACTTTTAACAGTCACGTTACCCCAGTTTTGTTTAGATATTAAACTATCGGTGACAAGAGACCACCGAACGTACTTCGGGACACCAGAGACCACGAGATGTGCTGTCTCAAGCACACGCTTACTTGGTGACAGAAACACGCGAAGATTCTTGCTTCCACTAATTTCATTAGCAAAACACTGACCAAAACGAGAAGCTTGATCTTTGCCGAAATTCGTGAGAGGCATATCATCGTCAGCAATACGTTCATACGCTGTTTTATCAATATCTTCAAGTGATTCTGCGTGTCTCATGATAAATAATTTTCTTACCGTATCCATTTATTCCACTCCTTCTTTCATTAAGTTGTGTAAGATCAAATCTTGTGGCATAGTAAATCAATACGCTAATTTAGTCAACTTTATGAAAAATCTGGGGACATTAACACAAACAGATGTCTTTCCCAAAAAAGAAGACGACAAAGAAAAAATAGATTTTGAAAATCGAATTACCGGCAAGGCAGTAGTATTTGATAATGATAATAACGTGGCTCTTGTCGGCACTACAGTAAATTATTTTTATTTACTACCAGGCGGTGGCGTTGAACCAAGAGAATCTATCGAGTCCGGCATTATTAGGGAGTGTCTGGAAGAAATAGGTTGTAATATTGAACTTCAAAAGGCCATTGGTATACTAGACGATTACAGAAATAGAGACAAGAAACACTGTATAAACTATTGCTACACAGCAAAACTTATTGGGAAAAAGGGTGAGCCTACACTAACCGAAGAGGAGAAGGTTAATGGTTTGCATGTTATTTGGATACCACTTAATGAAGCTATAGAGATTCTGGAAAAAGAGGTACGGCAACTAAGGAGTGGAAAGATTGCTTTTTATAACACCGGTTTTAATATTTTAAGAGATTACCACTTCTTAAAGGAAGTAAAGAAACTTCTATAGATCACGTTATGGATAAGATATTTTTATTTACAGACTACCGAGGTCAATTTTATTCGTCAACCAAGCACAAAGGAGCTGCGGTTGACCTTGATTGTCTGAAAAATTATTTTTACGAGTATAATTTTGAACTAATAGTATTACCATTTTCGGCAATTGATTTTCGCACACAAAATTACAAAAATATCTGGATACTGTATCAGTCGTCTGAAGACCCAGGTCTATTTTACAGAAGTTACATTGACGATATAGTGCTCGGCTTATATATTCAGGGGGCAAAATTAATTCCAAATTTCCCTCAATTTAGAGCGCATCATAATAAACATTTCCTAGAAATTTTGCGTGATTTACACACTCTTCCAGATATAAAAAATTTAGAGGCAAAAAGATACGGGACCTATGAAGATTATGTTAAAGACCTAAATAATTTGGATAAAAAGGTTTATGTCTTAAAATCAAGTAATAGCTCAAAAAGTAAAGGCGTATTTTTACTGGATGATTATAGTAATAAAATAAAATTACCGAAAATTATTTCTCGAACATTTTCTCTACAAAACCTACGTTACTTTATAGAGCAATTAAAGACAGGACATAAGCCTCTACAAATATCAAATTATAGAAAGAAAATTATACTCCAGAGTTATATTGATGGACTACAGGGAGATTATCGGATAGTTATATACGGACAAAAGTTTTACGTTCTCTATCGTATGAATCGTGTTAATGATTTTCGTGCAAGTGGGAGCATGGAATTTAATCATAACGCTGAGCTACCCAAGGGATTACTAGATTACGCTAAAAAAGTTTTTGAAAGCTTTAATGTACCATATATAGCTCTTGATATTGGTGTAAAAAATAATGAATTTTTTTTGTTTGAATTTCAGTTTATATCTTTTGGTCAATATACTCTTGAAAAATCACTTTTTTATTATAGTTTTAAAGACAAAAAATGGCAAAAACGATTCGAAAAACCTAATCTTGAAAGAGAAATTGTAGTCTCTGTTTCAGAATATATAAGAAAAAATTTATAATATGTGTGGTATAGCTGGATTCATAGATAAAAATAATATATTTACCCAAAAAGAACGGGAATTCATTACCGAGAAAATGCTTATACTAATGAAGCATCGAGGTGGTGACGCATTTGGAGTTAAATCTATGAGTAATGTCACTTTAGGTCACACAAGATTATCAATTGTTGATCTTTCCAAACTTGGAAACCAACCCTTTTCAGATAATAAGAATTCCTTAATTTCTTTTAATGGGGAAATATATAACCACGCCATTCTCAGGGAAAAATATTTAAACGAAGTTAATATAAGCTCCAACTCCGATACCGCAACACTTTTTGAGCTATTAAGAAAATATCCTATTAAATCAACTTTGGAAAAAATCCAAGGGATGTTCGCTTTTAGCTTCTTAAATACTAGTAAGAATACTATGGTTCTGGCTCTTGATAGATTTGCAATAAAACCACTTTACTATATTGATACACCAAAATACTTCGCTTGGGCTTCAGAAATAAAAGCATTCAAAGCAATACCTAAATTCAACTTTCAGATGAATGAATCTGTCCTTGGTGAGTATATGATATTTCGACATGTAGTTGGATCAGAAACACTATTTAAAAATATCTGTAAAATGCGATCTGGAGAATATTTAACATATAATCTAAAAAATAATACTTTGAAGACTAAAAAATACTATCAATTACGGAAAAGAAGGAGCGTATCTGGGTTTTCAGAAAATATTATTTCAAGAAGTGTCAAAGATCATTTGATGGGAGAAGTGGTCGCCGGAGTCCAGCTGAGCGGTGGAATCGACTCAGGTTTGGTTGCTCTATTCGCACAAAAGCTCTCTATAGAAAAGCTTCATACCTTTTCTATAGGGTTGGCTGATGATCACTGGAATGAGTTTCTTTATTCAGATACTATCGCAGATAGATTGGGTACAGAACATCATAAAATAATTTTTTCAAAAAGAGACTTTATTCGACTCCTGCCGAAAGTGATTTATCACCTAGATGAACCACTTACTCATCCCAATACCGTACCTATGTACATATTGGCAAAAGAAGCTAGAAAGTATACAAAAGTTTTATTAACTGGAGAAGGTGCCGATGAAGTTTTTTATGGATATAATAGGTATTTTCAAAAACCAAATAACGCTAAAAATGTACTTTCTTCAAATACATTTTGTAATCAGGAGATAATTTCTCACATACTTAGACGCAAAGACAAAATCTCCCTTGTAAATAGGAAGAAAATATTACACAACACAAAAATAGTTAATGATGAATATAAGATAAGTTTCTATGATATGTATACGTACCTACCTCATGTTCTACTACGCCAAGACAAGGCTGGTATGGCCGCCAATATTGAAAATCGAGTACCATTTCTATGTACACAAATAGTTGAGGCTGGTTTAAATTCAAAGACAAGAGTTGGAAAATTTGGCGGAAAAACTCAAGTTAAAAAAATTGCACTAAAATATTTTCCAAAAGAGCTTGTATTAAGACAAAAATGTGGATTTGGTCTTCCAATTTCAGAATGGCTAAGAGACAACGACGGACTGTTGCCACATCTATTAAAGTTGAAAAAACACAAACTAATAAAAAATTATCTCGTTATTAGTGAAATTGAACGACTAACAGAAGATCATTTACATGGACATAAAGACAATTCGTCTATACTATTTACATTGATATGTCTATCCATTTGGTACGATTCGTTTATTGATTAACCCTGAACCTCACCCCCTCACCTTGTTAATTAGAGTACTATAATCACAAAAGCGGGTACAATGTATTGGCACTAGCGCTATTTTATGTGTAGTGGCTTTGGTGTTAGTATAGGGAACGATTGTACAATTGAGAAACTTATATTTAAAAATTAGTTACAAAAACCTATGCAAATAGAATATGAAGCTACTTTCACGGAAATTGACAAGGACGATATCAGAGACCGTTTAAAAAGCGCCGGCGCAAAGTTGGTCAAAGAGGAATTTCTGCAAAAACGCAATGTCTACAATCTGCCCACCAACACAAATATCACTGGCAGCTGGGCCAGAGTCCGCGACGAAGGCGACAAAATTACTCTAAGCGTCAAAGCCGTAGACGGATCGGAAATACACAACCAAAAGGAAATTTGTCTGACTGTTGACTCGTTTCAGGAAGCTGGACAATTACTGGAAATATTAGGTTGCAAGAGCAAAGCTTACCAAGAAACCAAAAGAGAACTTTGGTCTTTGGATGAGGTTGACATCACCATCGACACCTGGCCTTTTCTCGAAACCTTTGTGGAAGTGGAAGGCGCTTCGGAAGCGCTGGTGAAAACAGTCTCGGAAAGACTTGGTTTTGATTGGTCTTCTGCCAAATTTTGCGCCGTTGACCGACTTTATGAAGATAAATATGGCACACCAAAAGATGTAATAAACAACCAAACACCAAAAATTGTTTTTGATATGGCTAATCCGTTTGTTGGGTGACCTAAACTACATTGCAATCTTCCCAAACAGATGCAAGATCACCTGACCTTCGTATATGGGTTCCTTTTTCTCATTTCTGAATGAGTGATCTGCCCCAGTAATTTCTATCACGTCCGCATAAGGTACCGCCTGACGTACTTGTTCGGCGCTACCATAACGATCATATTCGCCTTGATACACTAAAAGTTTACCGAGAGAATCTTTTTCAAGATTCATGTCTCCAAAAATATACCCCAAAATATACAAATCTATCTCATCAGCATAGTTGCTACGAAGTTCATCAATGAGTTTTGATGCGACTAGTGCTCCAAACGACTTAGCTATAATCACCATTTTCTTATAACGTTTGCCTTGCGAAATGAGTTCACATCCCGCAAGTACTTCTTGCCTTTCAGATTCAAGTGTCTGACTTTCCGGCTCATTCAAATCTTGATCTTGAAATGGATATGTAATTGAAAGCCATGTTTTTCCGGCTTTTTCTAATTTGTCAGTAATGTCTTTAGCAATACCCACAGAACCACCCATGGATACTCCGGGGAGTATGAGATATAAAACATCGGATTCGTTTGTTTTGTTGATGCGAAGTGACATAACCCCTTTTTTTGATTTTCCATACTAAACCAAATAAGTGGTGGTTTGTCAAAAACTTTACTTCCCTACTTTTCTGGTCTATTATATGTGTACTGATTGAATGCTCGGCTTGTGCCGGGCATTCTTCGTGAGAAAGTGTAGACAGCTGATATTCATAATTGGAATTTTGCCCGTGGATTGACTGAAATTAACCGTTGAATTACCAGCTTTAGCCAAGTTATTAGTCTTATAAATAATAATATGTTTGATTTAAAAGTTATAAATGCCGTTTTAACTGAACTGGAAGATGAGCGTGGAATTCCCCGCGAGAAAATGATTGATGCTATCGAACAATCTCTCGCCACCGCTTACAAAAAAGAGTTTGGCAAGCGCGGGCAGATTGTCACCGCTAATTTTGATTTGAATACCGGCAGCGTGATATTCAATCAAATCAAAATCGTGGTGGACGAAAGCATGCTCAAGCCGGAAACAACTGAAGACGAAGCGGTAGAAGAAGAATCTGATGCTACAGATACCCGCGTTCGCTTTGATGAAGAAAAACACATCATGCTTTCAACCGCGCGCATGATAAAAAAAGACGCGCAAATCAGCGACGAATTGTCTTTTCCCTTGGAACCAAAAGATGATTTTGGTCGGATTGCCGCCCAAACCGCCAAACAAGTCATCGTGCAAAAAATCCGTGAAGCTGAGAAAGAAGCGGCTTTTGCTGAGTTTGGACAAAAATCCGGCGATATTGTCGTGGGGCAAGTACAGCGTTTTGAGCGCGGCAATCTGTACGTTGACTTAGGCCGCGTCACCGCCATCATGCCTTATGAAGAACAAATTCCCAAGGAAAGATTTAAGCCAGGCGAAAGAATCAGAGCTATTTTGCTTTCCGTTGAAGAATCTTCGCGTGGTATTTTCTTAAAACTATCCCGTTCTCATCCTGATTTCCTCACCGGATTGTTTACTATTGAAGCTCCCGAACTACAAACCGGCGCTGTGGAGGTAAAAGCTGTGGCTAGAGAAGCCGGTGCTCGATCAAAAATCGCCGTTTTTGCTCCAGACCAACACATTGATCCGGTCGGGTCTATGGTCGGACAGCGTGGAGTAAGAGTTTCTACCGTCATGAGTGAGCTTGGAGGTGAAAAAATAGATATCATTGAATGGTCGGCTGATTCTGCTGAGTTTATTGAAGACTCCCTTTCTCCGGCTCAAGTCATAGAGATACAAATTGTATCCGAACCAAATGAAGAAACCAACGAACGCGGACACGCCGTGGCGGTGGTGTCGCCAGATCAGCAATCCTTAGCTATCGGTCGTGGTGGTCAAAATGTCCGCCTGGCTGCTAAGTTGACCGGTTGGAAAATTGATATCGTATCATCTCAAGACGGAGAAGAATTAGCCACCGCCGACGAAAGCGGACACGTGGAGATAGAAGCCAGCGATGAGACTCCGGTAGGTGAGGATATAGATGTTTTAGAAAATGAAGATGCCACCACTATCAAGCCGGAATTAGTCACCGAAGACGAATCAACCAACGACCGCGATACCAATCCCGACGATGAAGAATTTAACGAAATTGACACACCGGAGGAAGCGGAAGAATTGGTTGCCAAAGAAGAAACTGCTGATAAGAAATAATAATTCATTATAAATTATGAACTTACTACACGATGTACCGGCGGGAAGCAAAGAAGTGATGAACGTCATTATTGAAATTCCTAAATTCTCTAAAAACAAATACGAGATTGACAAAGAAACCGGCCTCATTTCCCTTGACCGCGTAATGCACACGGCTCAGGATTATCCCTTTGATTATGGTTTTGTTCCTCAAACTCTGTTTGATGACGGCGATGCTCTGGATGTCATAATTATCACCACCTATCCTTTGGCTCCGGGAATTTTGGTTAAAGCGCGGCCGGTAGCGATTATGGAAATGATCGACGGCGGCGACCGCGATGATAAAGTTGTGGCTGTACCGGTGGATGATCCGCGCTTCTCTGAAATCACTGATCTGAAAGATTTGAATAAGCATTTCATCAAGGAAACCAGCCACTTCTTTGAAACTTACAAAAAAGTGCAAAATAAAGAAGTCTCAGTAGGACCTTGGCATGGTAAAGAAGAAGCGATGCAAGCTTTTGAAAAAAGCCGAACCATGTACGAAGCTGATAAAGCGTAAACTAGCCCATACTATGTCAACACATTCACACAATATTGATTTTAAGACCGCGTTCACGGTCACTAAAGAAGAAAAGTCGCAGGTTAAAATTGCCGGCGAAATTCCCTACGAAGAATTGATCAAGGAAAGAGCCGGCGCGATTCGCAGACTGGGCGAAGGTGTGGAAATGGACGGCTTCCGCAAAGGACACGTCCCCGAATCAATCCTGACCAAACGTCTAGGAGAAATGACTATTCTTACCGAGATGGCGGAGCGAGCGATTTCACATTTTTACCCGCATATTTTGGAAGAACACAAGATTGACGCTATCGGTTATCCCAAAATCGAAATTACCAAAATCGCTCCCGATAATCCTTTAGGTTTTGTCGCTACGGTAGCGGTGATTCCAGAAATTACCCTGCCGGATTACAAAAAAATCGCGCAAGCTCATAATAAAGAAAAAGCCGGAGTTGAAGTATCTGACGAAGATTTGGAAACAAAAATCAAAGATATCTTGCGACAAAAAGCGGCTTACGAACGTTTGCAGAAAAAAGCCCAACAACCAAAAACTGAAGGTGATTTACCAACCCCAGAAACTGTTGAAAAAGAAGCGGATTTAGAAATTCCAGAACTGACTGACGAAGTAGCAAAGTCGCTGGGGCAACCGGGGCAGTTTTCTGATGTCAATGATTTTAAAACCAAACTGCGTGAACATTTGGAAATTGAGAAAAAACAGGAAGTTACCACCAATCACCGAGCAAAATTAACGGACGCAATTATTGATGCCTCCCAAATGGAATTGCCGCAAATACTGATTGATTCAGAATTAAATCAAATGTTTGCTCAAATGGAAGAAGACTTGAAACGATCCAATTTGCGCATGGAGGATTACTTGGATCATATAAAGAAAACCCGTGACGATATAAAAGCTGAGTGGACTCCAGCCGCTGAAAAACGAGCTAAATTGCAACTAATTCTCAACGAAATCGCCAAGAAAGAAAACATTTCCGCAGATAAAAACTTGGTGGAAAAACAAGTGACGGAATTGCTAGAGCATTACAAAAATGCTGACGCTTTCCGCGTACAAACTTACGTTACTACCATTCTCACCAATGAAGCGGTGTTGACCATGCTGGAGGGGGTTGAGTAGTGTTTGAGGAGAAAGAAAATAGGGGGGGGCGGCCGAAAGGCCGCCCCCCCCCCCCTATTTTCTTTTTCC
>CAYNQD010000006.1:0-7753 GCA_964399295.1 uncultured Candidatus Saccharibacteria bacterium
CGTTTTTGCCCCAGATGACCAGGTTATGCCAGGTGGTTTCGGTGACTTTTTCGCCTTTGGCGTTTTTGTACACTTCGTTGGTGGCGAGTGTGACGCGGCCTACGGATTTGCCGGATTCGAAGTTTTTGATTTCGACTTTGGCACCCAGGTGGCCGATGAGCTGGACTTTGTTTCTTAGCGCATTCATGGTTTTAAAAGTTTGGTTGTGAAAGATTTGGTAAAGATTTTCGCCAGAGGCTTGTTGATGGACCAAAGTTGGGGGCTCGGCCGGGAAACAGTCGGTAGCTAGTCGTTTGTATCCGACTGTAGTCGTTTGTTGTCGGATAATGGTTGATTTTGGGCGGTGGAGGGGCTTTTTGAATTGGGGGGATTTTGGCAGGTTGGGGAAAAGCTTTTCAGGAAATGTATGCCAATTGTGATGTCGGCAGTAAGCCTAAAAGACGACAGTGCAACCATGAAACGGACAACCAAAAAATTGGGCAGCAATGCAAGGACAAACCATTTTGACAGGTGACCAACAGACAGACCCTATTTCAAGCGGACAACAAACAAGCCGACCTGCCTACCGGACAGGTACTCATCGCCGACTCTTCTGTATTTTGTTTTACTCACAGGTTGTTATATTTTTCAAGGGTGTTTCTGAAATCGAAGATTTGCTTCGCCAAATCAAGGTTCGGCAGAGCCAATGCTTTGGCATTTTTCCACCGCGCATTTTGAATTCAATTTTGCACCTGCCCGTTCCGAAAGTTTTCGGGAGCACATTTGGTTTTGCCTGACATCCCGCTATCGGGACCGACCCTTAGCAGAACCAAAAGAGCCATTTTTGCCAACGCACCTGACAACAATACCGATATAAAACTTAAATTAGCAGACTATGAGTACTTTAATGATTAAGACCAAATAATGGCTAAAAAAGCAAAAGAACCAGTAGAAGAACCTTTGGAGAAAAAACTCTGGAAAGCGGCTGACAAGCTCCGTAAAAACATGGATGCAGCCGAATACAAGCATGTGGCGTTGGGACTGATTTTCCTGAAATACATTTCGGATGCTTTCGAAGAACTCTACCACAAACTGAAGGAAGGCAAAGGCGAATACGAAGGGGCAGACCCCGAAGACAAGAATGAATATGTAGCCGAGAAAGTTTTTTATGTGCCGCCTTCTGCCCGTTGGACATGGCTGCAAGGCAGAGCCAAACTGCCCACCATTGGCAAAGACATTGACGATGCAATGGATGCCATTGAAAAAGACAACCCTTCTTTGAAAGGTGTTTTGCCCAAAGTGTTTGCGCAGGAAAAATTGGACAAGGCAACTGTTGGCGGACTGGTGGACTTGGTAAGCACCGCCACGCTTGGAACAAAGGAAGCCCAAAGCAAAGACTTGTTGGGCAGGGTGTTTGAATATTTTTTGGGCGAGTTTGCTTTGGCAGAAGGAAAAAAGGGCGGACAGTTCTATACGCCTGAAAGCGTGGTGAAACTGTTGGTCGAAATGCTTGAACCCTACGAAGGAAGGGTATTTGACCCTTGCTGCGGAAGCGGGGGCATGTTTGTGCAGAGTGAAAAATTCATTAAGCACCATCAAGATTATTACCGTAAAAAGAAATCCGGCAGACCTTCTCTCCCCCCTTTGGGGGGAGCCGGAGGGGGGCTTAACCCTGCCGACCATATTTCTATTTACGGACAGGAAAGCAACCAAACCACATGGCGACTGGCAAAGATGAACCTTGCCATACGGGGCATTGACAGCAGCAATGTGAAATGGAACAACGAGGGCAGTTTTTTAAACAATGCCCATAAAGACCTGAAAGCCGATTACATTATTGCCAACCCACCGTTTAACGACAGCGATTGGAGTGGTGAACTTTTACAAAAAGATGCAAGATGGGTTTATGGTGTGCCGCCTGCTGGAAATGCAAACTACGCATGGATTCAACATTTCCTTTTTCACTTGTCCGCAAGCGGACAAGCAGGTTTTGTGCTTTCCAAAGGTTCGCTTACTACCAATACCACAGGCGAAGGTGACATCAGAAAAGCATTAGTTGAAAATGATTTGATTGATTGCATTGTAAATCTTCCTGCAAAGCTTTTTTTGAATACACAGATACCCGCTTGTCTTTGGTTTTTGAACAAGAGTAAGGGCGGAAGATTTTCCGCCCCAACGAAAGGGAAAATTCTTTTTATTGATGCACGAAATTTAGGTTTTCTTGTAAATCGCAGAACGAAAGAGTTTACGAATGACGACATTCAACAAATTGCCAACACCTACCACAATTGGCGAACAGGCGAAAACCCCTACAATGACATTGCAGGGTTTTGTAAAGTAGCAACCCTTGAAGAAGTAAAAGCACTAAACTATGTGGTAACCCCCGGCAGGTATGTTGGTTTACCGGATGATGAAGATGATTTCAATTTTGCCGAACGCTTTGGTTCGCTGAAAGCAGAATTAGAAAAACAGATTGCCGAAGAAGATGCCCTGAACAAACGCATTGCAAAAAATCTTTCCAACATTAAAATTGAAGTAGAAGCATGAGTGAGTGGAAAGAATATAAATTGAGTAAGGTAACAACTAAAATTGGAAGTGGAGCAACACCAACAGGTGGAAGCAATGCATATAAATTGCAAGGAATTTCACTGATAAGAAGTCAGAATGTTCTTGACTTTAAATTTTCTTATGATGGGCTTGCTTTTATTGATGATGAACAAGCTGATGGATTGAAAAATGTAATTGTAGAAGCAAATGATATTTTACTAAACATAACAGGAGATAGTGTTGCAAGAGTTTGTAAAGTTCCAATAGAAGTTCTACCCGCAAGAGTAAATCAGCATGTAACAATTATAAGAGCAGATGAAAGTAAAACTAATGCTGATTATGTATTGTATTACCTGCAATCAATCAAAGAATTTCTTCTAATGTATTCTGAAATTGGAGGAACAAGAAATGCCTTGACTAAGGCAATGATTGAAAATGTAGATATTTCCCTTCCCCCACTTCCCACCCAAACCGCCATAGCCGAAGTGTTAAGCAGCTTAGATGATAAAATAGACCTGCTGCACCGCCAAAATAAAACCTTAGAGCAATTGGCGGAGACGCTGTTCAGGCAGTGGTTTATTGTAGATGCGAATGAGAGTTGGGAAGAAAAATCTTTGTTTGATGTAATAGAACTTGTAGGCGGTGGAACTCCAAAAACAGAAGTTGCAAAATATTGGGATGGAAATATCAAATGGCTTTCTGCAAAAGACATTACACCAAATCATAAAAGTTTTATCACCGATACGGAAAAAGCAATAACAGAATTGGGATTACAAAACAGTTCAACAAAAATTTTGGATAAATATTTCACAGTGATAACAGCAAGAGGAACTGTTGGAAAATATTGTTTGCTTTCTGAACCAATGGCTTTCAGCCAATCAAATTATGGCATTAAACCAAAATATAAAAACTGCTTTTTCTTTACTTACTTATTAGTTGCATACAGTGTTGAAGAATTACAAGCGGCTGCTTACGGAAGTGTATTTGATACAATAACAACAAACACTTTTAAAGAACATAAAATTAAAGTTCCAAGCGAAAAAGAAATTTTCAACTTTGAAAACTCTGTTGCTTCTTACTTTGAAAAAATGCTATCAAACACAAATCAAATTAAAACGCTTACAAAACTTCGTGATACTTTATTGCCGAAGTTAATGAGTGGGGAATTTAAGGTGAAACTTGATAATGAGTAATAAATATGATTAGAAAAATAGGACTTTTCTTTTTGTCGCTTTGGTTATTATTCGTTTTGATAATTATCATAACGGCAAAAGTTCCTGTTTGCTTTTCAAAAGATTGTTCCTTTGTTGGTTTTACTTATTTGTTGTCAAACAACATTATTCCTTTGTTTTCTCTTTTGGCGTTAGTCATTGGGTTTATTTCTTATTTTGATTTCAGGCATCAAATGAAAGGAACACCTGAATTGTCTTTTAAAATCACCGAAATAGAAAATATAGATTACGAACATCTCACTTTTTTAACGACATACATAATTCCATTAGTTTGTTTTCAATTTGAAAATTTACGATACATTATTGTATTTGTCATTTTGCTGATTGTAATAGGTTCAATATACATACGCACCGATTTGTTTTACGCAAATCCAACATTGGCAATCCTTCGATTTAGAATTTACAAAGTAACCGGAGAATTTAGAAGTGGAGAAATAAGGCAAAGTAGAATTTTAATAAGTAAAGATAAATTGACAAAAGAAGACCGAGTGAAGTATTTCAAGCTCGATGAACGAATTTACTATGCATCAAAAGTAACGAGAGATGAATAAACAGGAATTAAATAACACTCTTGCATTTATAAACGCACCACAAGGCGAGTTGCAAATAATTTTTTATGCCAACCTTGAAGGAGTAGCAGAACCAAGAAAGTTAGACATAAAAGGGGAAGATTTACCCGAACTAAGACAGTTATTTATAGCGGGAATACAATCAACTATAATAGCGAAAGACGACTATACCGTTTTACCACTATCAACAGCAGACGAAAGAGGCAAATGTTTTTATCAATATGATTTGGAACTGCCTGCCGAATTACAACTTTTGGAAGACACTATCGGGAACGATAATTTACAAAATTTCAACTTTGCAGATAATCAGTTATCAGGTATAAATTCACTCATTGTTGTTTTGGCAGATGATGATAATGAAATTGCATTATTCAAAAAATTATCACCCGTTGAAGTTGTAGGCAGAGGCGGTTATATGCTGTGGAAATCCAATCAAAGATTGGAAAAATTTGACGACCAATTATTAAGGATAAGTTCCAAATTTCAAGTTGTAAGAGTAAACGAAGAAATCATAATTATTGATTTAACGGCTATTGAAAAAAGTTTTGGCTTTCACGATGTTATTACAAGAGAGGCAACCACAAGCCTTGATGTAATAAGAAACCTACAACTTGTAAGCAACATTGAAAGTTTAGAAGAATTGGTTAGTGATGTGGGTTTTGCAAGAAAGTTAACCAAAGTTGCAAGAAACTCACCTGTCATTAAACACAATATACCTAATGCCAACATCATTGCGTTTTCAAAATCTCACCCGCTTACCAAGAAAAAAATGCGATACAGTGAGGACGGAACTCAATTCAACTTAGATACCCGTGTTTCAAAAGATTTATTGATTAAGATTTTGAATGATGATTTACTAACATCGGAATTAACGAAATTGTATTACGATAGTTTGGCAAAAGACGGTATTGAAGTAGAAGAAGAACCAATTGTTGAAAATGGCGAAGAATAATCTATTAAATTAACATGGCAGAAAATAAAAACAATTCATCCGACATCATCTTGTATAGTTCTCCCGAAGGGAACATCAAGGTAGAAGTCATTTATTCGGGCGAAACCTTTTGGCTTACGCAAAAACGTTTGGCAGAGCTTTTTGGTGTAGAAGTGCCTGCCGTGAGCAAGCACCTGAAAAACATCTTTGAAACAGGTGAGTTGAAGGAAGATGCAGTTATTTCCAAAATGGAAACAACTGAAAAAAGAAAAAACAAATGAGCAAGAAACTACAAATAAACCAAGACGAATACGGCAACATACTGCGGCAAGCTGTTGCGGAAATACGTGATGCCCGAAATATTGCAGCCAAACAATTAGCCAGTGCCGCCAATTCGGTTTATTGGAACTTGGGTAAATTGCTTTCAGAAAAACAATTAGAAGAAGGTTACGGCAGTGGCGTGGTTAATCAACTGTCTATTGACCTCAAAAAAGAGTTTCCCGATATGGGCTTATCGCCCCGCAATTTGTGGAATATGAAACGCTATTATGAGCGTTATTATCAGGCAGATACAAAACTGCTACGCAGCGTAGCAGTTTTGCCGTGGAGTCATAATTTACTGTTGTTAGACAAACTAAAGTCGCTTGATGAAGTAGAGTTTTACGCCACCGAAGTGGCTGCCAAAGGCTGGAGCAGAGATTTGTTGCTCAACGCCATAAAGATGGATAGTTTCAGCCAAATGCAAAAACAAATCAAATCGCACAATTTTAATGAAACGCTTCCTGCTGTTCATTCCGATTACGCCAACGAAGTGTTTAAAGACAATTACAATCTTGGTTTTTTAGGCATTACCGAACCTGTAAGAGAATTGGAGTTAGAAAAACGATTGATAGAAAAAATCAAATCGTTTATACTGGAACTTGGAAAAGGTTTTACATTCATCGGCAACCAACACCGTTTGGAATACAACGGCAAAGAGTATTTTGTAGATATGCTTTTCTTTCATCGGGGTTTGCGTTCGTTGGTAGCCCTTGAATTAAAAATCGGAAGTTTTAAAGCCGAATATGTGGGCAAGATGAATTTATATCTTTCGTTGCTTGACAAATTAGAAAAAGGCGAAAACGAAAACCAATCAATCGGCATTATTCTTTGTGCCGACAAAGACCATTTAGATGTAGAAATTGCTTTGCAAGACATCAATAAACCTATTGGCGTGGCAGAGTATCAACTCTTACTGCCCAAAGAAAAATTGCAAAATTTGCTTATTGATGAAATTAAAAAGTCCGAATCAGAACAATGAGCAAGCCGATTACCGAAAATATCATTGAACAGTCAGCGATTGAAATTTTGCAGTCGCAGGGTTGGGCGTATGCAAACGGTAAGGAGATTTCGCCCGAAGGTTTGTTTTGCGAACGGGAAAGTTTTAGCGAAGTGGTTTTGCTAAAACGCTTGCAAAACGCCATTGCCAAAATTAACCCCGAAATTCCGCTTGATGCACAGGAAGCAGCCCTGCAAAAAGTATTGCGTATTGCTTCGCCCGATTTGCTGCATAACAACGAAGAATTTCACCGCCTGTTGATAGAAAAAGTAAAAATTCCCTATCAGCAAAACGGCTACGAACGCAGCCACGAAGTAGCGTTAATAGATTTTGAAAACATTGCCAACAACGAATTTTTAGTTGTCAATCAATACACCATTATTGAAAACAACCAAAACAAACGCCCCGATGTGTTGCTGTTTGTAAACGGTTTGCCGTTGGTGGTAATTGAACTGAAAAATGCAGCGAGCGAACAAGCCGATATTAAAAGTGCCTTTCAGCAACTTCAAACCTACAAAGCCATTATTCCAAGTTTGTTTACTTACAATGCACTTTGCATTATTTCTGACGGATTGGAATGTAAAGCAGGAACGGTGAGTTCTGATTTGTCTCGCTATATGGCGTGGAAAACCAAAGACGGAATAAAGGAAGAATCACGCTTTAAGCCGCAATTAGAAACAATGTTGATTGGAATGCTCAAGCCCTCAACCTTGTTGGATTTAGTCAGAAATTTTATTGTTTTTGAAAAAGGTTTATCAAGCGACAATCAGGGAAATCATTCAATCAAACAAATCACAGTGCAGACAATCAAAAAATTGGCTGCCTATCATCAATACTTTGCCGTAAACAAAGCCGTGCAATCTACCGTAAACGCATCGGGTGTAAATGGAGATAAACGAGGCGGTGTAGTTTGGCACACGCAAGGTTCAGGAAAGAGTTTATCAATGGTTTTTTATTCGGGAAAACTGATTACTTCGCCCGAAATGCAAAATCCTACAATCGTTGTTATCACAGACCGCAACGATTTGGACGACCAATTGTTTGACACATTTGCTTCATCGGTTCAGTTGCTAAGACAAGAACCTGTACAAGCTGAGAACAGGGAGCATTTAAAAGAGTTGCTGAAAGTTGCAAGCGGTGGAATTGTATTCACGACCATTCAAAAGTTCTTACCCGA